>NZ_CP047961.1:1557980-1915960 GCF_014279775.1 Synechococcus sp. PROS-9-1 | reverse complement strand
TTATGGCTTGGCCAAACATCAGCGCAGGTCGCATGGTGGTTCCTGAACGCGTGGGTCCGATCACGCCTGAGCAAATCGCCCTTGAGGCTGAGTCCTGGCTTGCGACACCGGAAAGGTTGAAGGGGCAACGCGATGACCTGCGTGGCCTTCGTGGTGAACCTGGTGCCGTTAGGGCCCTTGCTGAAGAGGTGCAGGGACTCTTGCCCTTGGCTCTTTCCGACTAGCGTCCGCGCCAGTCAAACGTTTGAGTCATGACGAGTGCGCCGGCAGCAGGTGGAGATCGGGTGGAACGCACTCCTGAAGAATGGAGGCAGCAACTCAGCCCAACCCAGTTTCAAGTGGCGCGTCAGGGCGGTACTGAAGCTGCTTTTACCGGTGTTTATTGGGATCACAAGGAAGACGGCATGTATCACTGCGTCTGTTGTGATGCGCCCCTGTTTAGCTCCAGCACAAAGTTTGAGTCGGGGACCGGCTGGCCAAGCTTCTGGAATGGTGCGACCCAGGGTGCGATTCGTACCCATGAAGATCGAAGCCATGGGATGGTGCGAACCGAGATCCTCTGCTCGCGTTGTGATGCTCACTTAGGGCACGTGTTCAACGATGGACCTGCACCCACGGGTCAGCGCTACTGCACCAATAGCGCTTCTCTCGCCTTCAAAAAGAAAGCCACCCCTTGAATGAAAGAGCCGTTTGATCCTTGGTGTTACCAGGGATCATCAAGGGGTTGGCTCTCGTGGTCTGGGGGAGAACGACGCTCGATGGGTTCGACATCCAGGGGTTCGCCGGGGCGTTCGATCGGACGACGTGAAGCCGGTCTTGGACGCTGCTCGACGCGTGGAGACGCATCAAGTTCCTGACGTTGCGCTGATGAGCGCTGGGGCTCTTGGTAGCGGTCTTCGTTCTGAAACGGCTCGGGTTCGCGAAAACGCTCTTGCTCCGGTTCATGGAAGCTGCGGGTCTCCCTGTAAGGCTCCGGTTCGTTGTAGGGCTGTTGCTCACTGAATCGCTGTGGCTCGCGATAAGACGGGGGGTCGTTGTACCGCTCGGGTTCGCGGTACGGCTCTCGATAGGAGTTGCCTCGCTCCTGCAGCGGCGCTTCATCGAGATAGCGACGCTCACGCGTGTTGTCACTACGGCGATCTTCAAGTTCGACGTACTCGAGTTCGCGTTCCGTTTCGAAGCGTTGTGAATCTGAGGCCTCCAGCATTCTGGGTGCCTCTTCCACCGCTTGCCCTGAAATGAGCTGGTTCTCGACCGGGACGATGTTCACCCTGTAACGCTCCCGCTCCTGCTCCTCCCAACTCGGCCCTCCGACCCCCAGTTTTTCCAGCACGCCGCTGCTGAGTTGTTTGAGTTTGTCTTCGGCGCCCTCGTAAACAATGATTCGGTCGGCGCCACTGCTAACGATTTCATCGACAGGGATTTCCCAGGTGCTGAGCACGCCTTCCCCCAGGAGGGGAACGCCAACGGCTCCCATCACAAGCGTGCTGAGCTCGCCTGTCTCGATATCGAAGGAGAAGCCCAAGACGCGGCCGAGCGTTTGCCCCGATTCAGTGATTACCTGGCAGTTGATGACCCTGCTGTAACGGTCTGGCGAAAAGGCCTCGCTGAGCGAGTCTGCGGAATCAACAAGGATCACATCGCCCACCTGGCGAATGCGATCAAGGGGCATCCAACGGGGGAGTCCCGGTAAGAAACGGGTCAGCGGGTTGTCTCTCAAGCCAAGGGCGACCACTTCGCGCCGGTCGATATCGACAACCACTTCGCCGACAACACCCAAGCGTTTGCCGGAGTCGCGGGTGATCACTTGGGTCCCCATTAATTCCGACCGAAGCCACAGCCTGTCGCTGGGGACGGTTGCCAGTGGGTCGTTGGGGGACGGGGACGAGCTCAAACGCAGGCCTCAGCCGGTGCAATTCGACTCATTTTGACGCAAGGCCCGGGAGCTCGTTGATCAGGCTGCATCTGGTAATCCCACAACCTGGGTGTGAGCGCCACGAGCCTGGGTGACACCAATGGTGCGCTTAGAAGCTCCAATCATCGGTCGCCTGTGGCTCACGACAAGGAATTGGGCTTGTTCTGCTTGACGGGCAATTAACGCCGCGAGCCGTTCCACATTCACGCCATCGAGGAAGCTGTCAACCTCGTCGAGGGCATAGAAGGGTGAGGGGCGGAAGCGCTGCAGTGCAAACAGAAAACTGAGTGCTGTCAGTGACTTTTCCCCACCAGACATGGCTGCCAGACGGCGCACGGCTTTGCCTTTTGGGTGAGCGACCAGGGTGAGCCCTCCCTCGAGGGGATCATCCGGATTGTCCAGCTGCAGCTTGCCGTCGCCCTCGGACAGGCTCGCAAAGATCTCTGAAAAATGCCCATCGACGGCTTGAAAGGCTTCCATGAACGCCTCTTGCCGGAGTGTGGCCACCGTTTCAATCCTCAGCAGCAGTTCCTCGCGCTCCTGGCTGAGCACATCGAGGCGTTCGCCTAGGTCTCCAAGCCTTTCTTCCAGCGCCGTTAATTCTTCGAGGGCCAGCATGTTGACCGGTTCAAGAGCTTCCATCCGTTTCAGAAGCTGCTGCAGCTGGTCCTGCAGCGCCTCGAGGCCGGCATTGCGGATCTCTTCTGGGATCTCTGGAAGGGGATTAGGCAGTGTTGGCTTGAGCTCCTCTAAGCGGATTCCACCGCTGCGCAGTTGCTCTTGGATTGCTTGACGCTCCTCTTGCAAGCGTTCAAGTTCCCAGCGGGCTTGCTGGAGGTTCTGACGCAGATCGGCCACGGAAGCCTCTGCTGCATCGCGAGCGCGACGCTCTTCCCCAAATTTGGTTTGGAGGATTTGTTGCTGGCTTTCCAACGTCTGGCGACGTTCTTGCAACTCCTTTTGTTCATCACGCCAGCGTTGATGCGCTTCAGCGAGTGCTGTGACGGCTAGTTGGAGACTGTTTTCTTCTTCTTCGATGGCTTGTTGTTGGTCACCGATTCGGGTCTGTGCCAGTTCGCGTTCACGCTGATGCTGAAGGCGATCATCGCGATGGCGGCGGGCCTGCTCCAAGGCGTTGTCCGACTGTTCGAGTTCGGCCTGGAGTTGTTGCCAGTTCCCGGCATCGGCCTCGGCTTGAACCTTTCTTTCCTCCGTAGAGATTCTCTGGAGTTCGTCCAGCAGAGGGGTGATGGTGGTTTTAAGAACTTGAAGCCTCTGCTCCTGTTCCGTGCGGTTGGATTGAAGGCTCTGGAGGCGTTCACTGCGTTGGCGGCAGCGCTCCAGCAGTGGTCCATGGGCTCGCTTGGCCGCAGTTCTCTCCGCATCCAGAGCCGCTTGCCTCTGTTCCAGTTGTCTCAGGAGAGGACGCTCTTGCTCGAGAGCTTGAAGCAGACGGCTTTCTTCGCGTCTGCAAGCCGCCAGGGTCTCGCCGAGCTCGAGCAGCCGCTGCCGGAGGGGCTCGGCCTCATCGCTATCACTGCTCACCCCGAAACTCAGCCCACCGCTGCGTTGGCTGAAGCTTCCTCCCGTCATCGCGCCACTTTTTTCAAGCAGTTCGCCTTCGATGGTGACGGCTCGGAAACGCCCGAGTTGTTGCCGAGCACTGCCTAAATCGCTGAACACCTGAGTGTCGCCAAACACATACCCGAAGACGTCGGCATAGATCGGCTCGTAGCGAATCAACTCCACCGCTCGACCGATGAGGCCGGCGTCATTGCCTCCCTCCGGTCGGCGGCCACGGGCCATCGCCGCGCCACCACCTGCGGCCTGGGAGCGAATTTTGTTGAGGGGCAAAAACGTTAAACGGCCCGCACGCCGGCTCTTCAGCAAGTCGATGGCACGCGCTGCAATCCTGTCGTCATCGACGACCACCTGGGCCATGCGTGCTCCGGCCGCGACCTCTAGGGCCAGGCGATGACGATCTTCAACTTCGCCAAGTTGGGCAACCGCTCCATGGATTCCATCGAGTCCCGCCTCCAGCAAGAGGCGTAAGGCTCCCGTCCCTCGTGTTTCCTGTAGGGCTTCCCGTCGACTCTCTAAGCGGGCGATTTCCCGCTCCAGGCGGGTCTGTTCCTGTTCAAGCCTGGTGCGGGTGCGTTGTTGAACCGCTACAGCTTCAGCACGTTCTTGAAGCTGCTCTTTGCCGCTTCGCAGGCTTTCCAGCAGCGATTGCCACTCCTGTTCCAGTTGCTCAAGCTGGTCTTGGACCTCACGGTCTTCGGCACCGGCTTCGTCACGTTCCAGCTGTATCTCGGCTTGACGGGCTTCGTCCTGACGCAACCGCTCTTGCAGTTGCTGTTGCTCCTCCTGAAGAGGCGTGAGCGTGGTCTGTAGGTCTGAGCGGCGGGCTGCCCGTTGGCGTTGCTCATCGAGCCATGCTCCAGATCGCCCGGCGACATCGCCGAGGCGTCGACGCGAGATTTCAACGGCAGCTTCGGCATCGCGGCAGGCTTGCTCTGCTGCCTGAAGCACCTCTGGGTTGTTGGCTTGTTTGAGGCCTTCCCCGTCTGCTTGAAGTTGGTGCCGGCGAGAGCTGAGGCTCTGTCGCAGCCCTTGTAAGCGTTCGCCTTCTTGCTGATGTTGCGTGGCTTGCCGTTCGAGTGCGCGGTTCTGGGGATCGAGACCGGCTAATTCAGCCTGCACGCTGAGCAGTTGGTCTTCGCCTAGAGCCTTAACGCTCTCCTGAAGGGTTTGGAGGCGTGTGGCCTCTGCAGACAGGGTTGCTTCCTTCTCGGTGATCGCCGCGCTGTCGCGGATCTCCTGTTCGCTGAGCTGTTGTTGGCGGGCTTTGAGCTGTTTCAGCTCTGCTTCAGCCGCTTCGAAGGCCAACACCAGCTCTTGCTGGCGGCCACTCTGCACTTGATCGCGTAACTCTTGATAGGCCCTTGCTTTCGCGCAGTCCTTTTCAAGTCGTTGGCGCGCGGTGAGCAGTTCTTGCTCAACGATGCGGCAGCGATCTTGCCGCTCTTGCACATCGTCGAGCTTGCGGCGGCTTTGTTCGATTCGGGTGTCGAAGAGTGCGACCCCCGCCAGCTCGTCAATCAGGCCGCGGCGGTCCCGATTGCTCATCGAGACAATCCGAGTCACGTCGCCTTGCATCACAACGTTGCTGCCTTCCGGATCGATGCGTAATCGGCGCAGCTGGGTTTGCAGCTGCTGCAGGTTGCAAGGCTCTCCGTCTGAGCTGTACGTGCTGCTGTACGAGCCTCCAGGCATCACACGCAGCTTGCGGGTCACGGTCCATTCATTGGCATCAGCCTGGATCCAGGGACCATCTTCAGGAGGTTCGATACCCTCCTCTGCTGCATCTGGCTGCCAGTCGCTCAGATCAAAACGCACGCTGACGGTGGTCTCTGCTGACTTTCCAGCCTTGAGCATGCCGCTGTTGACCAGATCGGGTAAACGATCGGCACGCATGCCGCGGCTATTGGCTAGACCGAGGCAAAACAGGACGCCATCGAGAATATTGCTCTTCCCAGAACCATTCGGACCGGTCACCACAGTGAAACCGGTCTCGAGGGGGATGGTCATCGCCCCACCGAAGGACTTGAAGTGGGTCAGTCCGACTTGATTGATATGGACCAACAGGTGACACAGCTGTCAGCGGACCAAAATTAGCTAAGCCTTTGAAAAGCTCAAGGGCTTTGTACTGGTCTGTCATCAGCTGATGAGTGCAGCCTGCATTCGCCATCGGCCAGTTCGAGGGTCAGGGGGTCTGGAAAGCCGAGGGCTGCAGTGCCAAGAAGTTCGATCTTGATCAGACCCCCTGGGTTGTCGGGTAAGTCCCCGCGGAAGGTGCCACCAAGAATTCGGCGTCCCCAACCGCGTCCACCAGACACAGCCGCTGAAGTCCGCTCAAGCCAGACCAGGCGGTGCCTTGTTAAAGAGGTGGCTTGGAGGCTGGGGCCGTTTGGAAGGGGCACACTGTCTAGACGCCAGGTGCGGCAGCTTTCGCCATCTTCCAGGAGTAAATCCACATGCCGGCAGGCCGGATCATCTGGAGCATTCGTGTGTTCTAGGAATAGATATCGAGACAGTTGCACTGTTATGGGTTTCATCTTCTAGACACCATCTCTAGTCTGAGAAAGGCGTTACCCCTACCCATGGACTCAGCTCCATCCCAAGCGGAAGAAAAGGATTTCGCGCATCGGTTTCGCGATCATTTCGAGACTCTCGTCCCCGAGATCCAGCGGCGTTGGCCCGAAGTGACGCATCAAGCTTTGCAAGCAACACGGGGCAGTTTCGATGATGTTGTGCAGTTGATCGCTTCCCAAGGCGATCGGGCGGTGCAAACCGTGCAGCACCAGCTCGAAGACTTAATGCATGAGCCTGGTGAGGGCGTGCGCAGTTTTGCTGACACGCTTGAGCCTTTAGAAGAGCAACTCGAGCAGCTGCTGGATGAGCTCAATTCCACCCTCCGGCCCAAGATTGAACGCCCCGTCCGTGAACGGCCGTTGCTTTCTATAGCTATTGCTGCAGGAGTTGGAGTTCTGGCGGGTGCCCTGTTGATGGGAGGTCGTCGTTCCTGATGAGTGACTCAAACCGATCTCAAGAGAGCCGCCCACGAGGCCTTGGAGCTGCGGCTCGAGTGACAGCGTTGGCCAGTTCGGTGATGGACCTTCACGTCCGCATTGCTCTGCAGGAAGTCGATCGAGAAAAGCGTCGCCTCATTAGTGGAGGTGTCTTTCTGGCCATGGGCGGAACCTTGATGCTCTTGGCTCTTGTGGCTGTTGAAACGGCTTTTGTTGTTTGGTCGTTGACCGCGTTCAAGTGGACGTTGCTGCAGTCGTTGCTCGCCCTTGCTGTTTTTAATGTGGTGATTGCTGGTGCGAGCTTGCGGATTGGAGGACAGCTGGCGAAGGGCCCTTACTTGCCCCAGACCCTTGAAGGCTTGTCCAAAACCACTCGCGCTGTGATGGGGCGTTGATCGATCACGGTTAACGCACTTGGTAATGGAGCCAACGGCAATCGAGTCCGCCGTTGTTGATCGGGATGCGGCGGGACGCTCTCATCCGGAGGGCTCCCGTGACGCCAGCATTGCCGCTGAGCAACCAGAAATCCCATCCAGAGGCCTGGGTTTTCACCATTGCACCGAGATCGCCGTAAAGCGCCTCAAGATCCTGATCGGCTCCGATTCGTAATCCGTAAGGAGGATTGCAAACGATCGTTCCTGGTCCTTCTGGAAGCTGGAGATCTCTGAAATCTCCCGTTTGAATGGAGATCAAGTGGGAAAGACCAGCGGCCTCTGCGTTGTTGCGAGCCTGTTTCGCAATCGATGGATCCTGCTCGCAGCCAATGATCACCGGCTGGAATTGCCCCTGCTCTTGGCGATTGAACGCTCGCTCTTTCTCCTCTTTCCAGAGGTCGTCATCAAAATCAGCCCAGCCTTCAAGGGCAAAGCTGCGGTTCAGCCCTGGGGCATGTCCTGCAGCTAGAGAGGCTGCCTCGATCAGCAGGGTCCCTGAACCACAGAGCGGATCCACGAGCGGAGTGGTTCCTGTCCATCCGCTTAGGCGGATCAAACCAGCAGCGAGATTCTCTTTTAGTGGAGCATCCCCCATTTCTGCGCGATAACCGCGGCGGTGGAGACTGCCGCCCGATCCATCGAGACTCAGCACCCCACCCTCTCGATCGAGATGCACATGCAGGCAAACATCGGGGTCTTCGAGATCGATCGAGGAGCGTTGTCCCCAGATGTTGCGTTGTAGATCAACGATCGCGTTTTTGACCTGAAGTGCGGAGTAGTGGCTGTGATTGAGGCCCGGAGCAGTGCCGGTGACATCAACTCGGAAACTCATCGAGGGATGCAGCCAGCGTTCCCAGTCCAGTCCTTCCTGAATCCCTGAGTACAGCGACTCGCGTCCATCGCATGGGAATCGGGCTACTTCCCGCAGCAACCGAAACGGAAGACGGCATTGCAAATGAAGCCGATACAAGCAAGCCATGTCGGCCTCAAATGCGGCCGCTCTACGTAGCGGTTTTACCGCTTTAGCCCCTAAGGCCAGAAGCTCAGCCACTCCTGCTTCCTCTAAGCCTTGAGGAAGTACGGAGACGCCTTTAATGCGCTCAGATTTTGCTTGCTTTCTGTTCGCCACGACGCCTGAATTTATGCCTGCTGATTGGCACGGTATCTGAGCATAAGTCTCATATCTTGGTTATAAGTCCAGAGAGGATCGTGGACATCTGATTTCTTGGAGAAAAGAGACGGCAGTTTTGCGCAGGAGCTCTAAATTGGTTTTTATATCAAGCCTGCATGGTGACTGTTGTATTAATTGTTTTTGCCCGCTTTTGCCTAGTTTGATGGCAAGAAATGCATCGAGAGAGATTCTGAGGCGGGAGTATATGAGTCGAAACTTTTAAGATAGTTAGGCTTTGATCGTTGACTTTATGTTGATGAATTCGTCCTTGAAATGGTCCTGCGCTGGTAATAATTGTTGGCTTTTTAGCGTCTGCTCTGTTGATGTGCCATTTCGTCGATGAACTGGTGCGCTTTCCTCTTCTGAGATCGACGCCAGCTATAGACATTGATGCCAGAATAACGAAGTCCGTTCTTGAACGGACTAGGTGGTCCACACCGGTGTTTCGGACAGCGGTTCGATTCCGCTCAGCTCCATTCTCCCTTCGGGGCTGCAATGGTTTCGACGGGGCATAAGGAGGGTGACTGAAGCCTGCTCGGTAAGAGCAAATCCCGTAACTGCGAACAACATCGTACGTTTCTCCCGTCAAGCAGCCCCTGTTGCTGCCTGACCCTTTTAAGGGAGATGGGGTGAAGTCAGCCTTATCACCCAAGTGACTGAATGGGGGTGGAAGCCCCCCTCAAACCGTTCCGTCGGAAGCAATCTCGGAATTACGCCACAGGCGCCCGAGAGCCATCCAGACAACGGATCCAGACAAATCCCGGCGGTGTTCGCTGGGCTGGATAAGGCTGAGGCATTGGCCTACGTCAGCCGTCTTTTTGATGCCGCAGAAGCAGGTGCTGTCCTCTGGGGGGACAAGCTCCTCCTAAAACGATTCCTTGGTCAGTGCAGTCGCACTGGTTCTCAGGAAACCAAGGATGGTTACCGGCGAGAGCTGAGGCATTTCACAGGCTGGAGGGATAAGCACCATCCCCACCTGCACCTGAGGGAGTTAGACCCTGCGCTTGTTCAGGACTGGGTGTCCCAACTGCGGGAACTAGTTGAGGGTGGCGAGCTGATGCCGCGTTCTTTTAATCGACGGATCAGTGCCGTCAGCGCGCTCTATCGCTGGGCTGCGGAACCTACGAGATCAGCTGTGTCAGGAGTGCCGCGGAACCCAATCCCCCAAAGAACAGGAATGTCGGCACCAAAGCTGGCCAAGCCGCTATCTGAGTCTGATCTGACATCAGTTCTTGGTGTAATTAGTGCCAAGAAGTTAAAGGGTTCAGCTATCGCGGCGCGTGACTACGTGATGGTGCGTGGGTCTTATTTGTTGGGGTGTCGCGTCTCTGAATTGTGCCGTCTCTGTTGGCAGGACATTGAGCGTTTGGAGGAGGGCGGGAACATTCGGCTCTTGGGCAAGGGCAACAAACCCCGCACCATTCGCGTCAGCTCAGCAACGCTGGATCTATTCGAGTCGTTGGGCCGCGGCGAGCCTGAGGGCTGGCTGTTCCCCTCCGATAGGAGAGATGGCCCATTGACCCGTCAGGCAGTTGCTGCTCGCATGGCGATGTGGGGACGGGAAGCAAACGTCCGGCTCCACCCGCACCGTTGCCGCCACACCCATGCGACTCATGCAATCAGGAGAGGTGTCGATGTCTTCACGCTTCAAGCAACCCTCGGACACAGTTCATCTGGGACGACAGGTCATTACGTTGCTGCTGAGCCTGGCGATAGTTCTTCTTTGCGGTTGGGTTAATCACCGTTTCTGACGGAGAGCTGGCTTGGCTTTTCCTGGCAGCCTGCACACCAACTAGCGAGGCAGGGTCTTCATCCAGAGTGGGGTATGCCTAGCTATAGGTGCAATATTGTGTGTAGCAGAAAATTCCTATTACTGCAGGTGTGCTGACGCTAGGTGGAGTAGGAATTAGCTTGAGGTGAGAGTCTGGCCGACATGAATCCCCTACAAATTTTTCTTCTGGCAGTGAATCCAACTGTCACTGCAGGATTTGCATTAATGGTTTTTTTTGAATCAAAAAAGCTAAAAGATTCTCAAGCTGCTCTGGAATCTGCTGTTAGAGACTCATCGCAATTAGTCGTAGAATCGATTCACAGCCAGAAACAAGGTTTTGACTCAATTGCGGAAAGCCTGAGTGCAATCTCAAGTGATCAAGAGAGGTCAGTTGAGACTTTTACAGGTATCAGCCAAGCATTGATAACTGCTAGCGAGACAAACGAAAGAGCTCTTCGTACTCTTCGTGATTCTCTGACTGCCTTAACTAAAGAAAATTCTCAGGTATATGAAAAACTGGCGAACTCGCTTCGAGAAAGTCATGAGCAGCTTGGGGATCAAATCAAGAAGAACTCAAAGGAGTTATCCTATGTTTCTGAAACACTTAAAAGCTTGATCACGATTTAGGAGTTACCTAGTTATGGATGAAACTCTTGGGAGAAACTATCTGCTTTATCTAAAAGATATGAGCAGAAAAATAATTTTTGGTTCTCGGTCATCGGCTGGCAACTACAGCAGTATTTTAATTTTAAATACCCGTAGAAAGGATGACTCTAGATTTTCAAGAATTACAAATATGACTCTGGAAGAAATAAAAGGGAAAGGAATTGAGGGTTATCGTCTGGAAATGCAGCAGGAGAAAGAAGGGAACGCAATCTTCTGTGCTGCAGGCATCATCGCTGGTGTAGTCCCTTCGCAGCTCATCAAAAAAGATAAGGATTTTCTTGTCGCTGCACCTTTGATTTACGGAAGACTTCAATTTGAAGAAGACGGAGAATGTGAGATTGATGAATGGGTATTAAATTATGATTTGGCTACTGAACTATTGAATCAGTTCAACGAAACAACATCTACGCTGCCTTTGAGTCTTGAATTAGGTAATGGGTTACGTCCTCTGGAGGTTATTCGAGACCTCGAGGAGACCCTTGAGGGTACTGATCCAAATTGCATTGACGATATAAATGTTGCTAGCAAGAAGTATTCTAATTTTATTGCAAGTGTTCTGCAGATGGACTTAGGGTATTCTCCTTCGCCGAGGGTGTCTGCAAATAAAGCGACTAAGTTGAAGGATGCAAATCAAACAGGATTGTTTTATGTTGGTGGCGACTGGATTTTTAGTGCACCAGTTCCTGCAGGGCTAAACACCTATACCGCATTGCAAGATATATCAGGCTTGTTCAAAAGTCAGGATAGCTAAGATATGAATACACTTTTTAGGCTCATAAATACAGTTTTCTCTGGGGAAGAGTTCCAGAATCATCATCCAAAGATTGCTTCAAATAGTATTTATGAATGTTTTTCTAATATACCTTATCAGCTTTCAGTAGAGCAGAAGCAGGCTGTTATTAATGCGCTTCAAAATGATATTTCATATGTCCAGGGGCCACCCGGAACTGGTAAGTCTTTCACAATCTCAGCTCTTTGTTTGGTGGCAATGAGCCTTGGGCAAAAAGTATTGGTTACATCACAGCAGCAACCCGCTGTGAAAATTGTTTGGCAAAAAATTACCCAAGTTATTGGTGATAGTGGATGCCTTCTACTCAGTGATGATCCACAACAAAAAGCTCGAACAAAAAAGATCATAAATGATGTACTCTCTCATTCTGTCTCGTCAGAGTACAATGCAGATAGAGAAGCAGTATTGAGTTCAGCTAATTCAATACTTGTAAGGCTAAGCAAATCAACTGACAAGTTACTAGCTGTTTTCGAAAATCTCAATCAACATTATCGTTTAAACGAATCTTATATTGAAGCTCTTGATCGTGTTAGTGAAATTTTCCCAGACGAAGCAGAATCTCTTGGCAATCTTCCTGGTTTTTTAAATGATGTAACGGCTTTAGATAAGTGTAGAAAGTATATCCAAGAGTGCAAAGAGATACGTGATAACGCTTTCTCGTATGGAGGGAAAGTTCCAGTCTCTGAGGCTTTGAGGCTGAAGCTGCTGATTACTCAGGTGGTTGGCATGACCGGTATTGGTATCGAGAGTTATCGTGAATTTAGAGAGGATTATCTTGAGGAAGTTGCCGTCTTGTGTGAAGATAAAGCTAAAGCTTATAGACTATCAACTCGGCTAGACAGTAAGACTGTCGACTATCTCCGTGACTCTCAATTAAATGCATTTAAGCGTCTCTATGAATGGGATAGTTTTGGCTCTAATCTTCTTTCTACGAAGTTAAGGTCTGAAAATGAAAGTCGTGTATCGGCGCTGCTCAGCGACACGTCTTATGGCTCAACGTTAAGGAATTTCACGGCTCGACTTCGCTGGAAGATTAAGTCACGAGTCCTTGCTGCAAACAAAAAAATAGACTTTGCAAAGCTATTTGATGTTTTCCCCATAGTATTAGGAGAGATTAAAGCTTTACATCCATATCTGCCTTTTGAAGAAGAAATCTTCGATCTTGTTGTGGTTGACGAAGCCTCGCAAGTTAATTTAGCTGAGATAATGCCAATATTGTTTAGAGCTAAAAAGATCTGCATCGTTGGTGACCACAAGCAACTTGGTATAGAGGCTGGTGGTCTTTATTTCATGAATAAGTTCTTTGAACAGCTGATGTGGCAAAGAAGTTTCTCAGGTGTCTCCTCTTCACCCTTGTCTGTTGATGAAGCTCTTTCAAAATCATTATTAGTCACTCAGCATTCAATTCTTGATCTCTTCAGGAATGAGTCAAACTCATTATTGAGTGAGAAGAATTTCTGCTCACTCAAAGAACATTTTCGTTCACTCCCTATGCTTGCTGAATTTACAAGTTCTGAGTTTTATAAGGATGAGGTTTATACAGAAGGTTTGAGGATTATGACTTCAACGCCTGATAGGCAAAAGCTTGTAGCCTTTAAAGATCTGCATGTCGAAGGTACGAGAACTGATAGGAAGGGGAAAAAGTTTCATCCGGGTGAAGCATTTAAAGTAATTGAGCTGATCAAAAACATTTTGAATGGTAGTGAATCTGATGATCTCCAGGAAATGTCTCGTATACCTTTCTTGCCTCCTTCCTTAACGATTGGGGTTGTATCTTTTATTTCTGATCAAGTTCAATATATTAGTGAGTGTTCTCTTAAAGAGCTTTCTGTTGATCAGATTTCTTCTTGTAATTTGTTGATCGGTACAGCAGATGCTTTTCAGGGTAATGAAAGAGACGTAATGATTTTTACCCCCTCAGTGGATGCATCTTGTAGTCGCTCTGTTCGCTTCATGGAGGAATCTAGGAGGTTTAATGTTGCAACCAGCCGTGCTAAGTATTTTACATTTTTTGTTCACGGAACATTGCCTGCAAATATGGAAAGAATGAATAGGTTGGTATCTACTATGTCTTCAGAAGCTTTTACCGATAGACATTCTGATTTATTACCCCGAGGTTGGGGTTTTGACTTGGCTAATTTAAAGTCACGAGCTGAGGTAGATCTTGGAATGCGTCTGCATCATTATGTTGAGACTAATTCTTATTTATCACTTTCTGTTTTTAATCGAGTAGTTACTTGTGGCTTGACTGCAGATTTTGTCATTTATTCGAGTAAGTCCGATAAAGCTATTTTATTGGAGATTGACGGAAAGTATGCGATCCATAATGATAAGTCGAATGTTGATCTTCAGACTGAACGGCTTTTAACTCTCAGGAGGGCTGGGTGGAATGTATTTTACTACGATTACTTAATGCATTTCAAGCAGTCCCCGGAGCAAGCTTTTAATGAATTTGCGAATAAGGCGAATGCCTATTTTGCTGTATGAATAGAGTATCGGTAAATTACCTTGATCGTTTTCAGGAAAATATTGCTGATGCCTCTTCTCATCTTCGGCGCTTGATTAGATTGCATTCAGATGACGATCAAGTTGTCGCGATTAGTTTAGAAGGGTCTCTTGTGGGTATTGCAATTGCATATTTGAGGTTTACTGGAGATATTGCTGATACTCATCTTTCTGAAATAGTTGTAGATATTGCGCTTGGTTTGAAAACTCTGCCAGAGGCTTGTCCAATTGGCAAGGTTTCCCCAAGTGCTGACGCGCTGAAATTGCTTATTGTTGAGTATAAAAGCTCGCGGCAGCTTCTTGGTGCTGCTTTAAGTGCATTGAATGTTTTGCTCTCAGCGGAGATTCCAGAAGCGCGAATGTCGGGCTTGGCTTTCTCTGATGCAATCAAGCATTTTACAGAGCTTTTGGTATATGAAGACCGCCGCAGCCATGCTTCAAAAAAGGATTTTCTGGTTTTTATTGATTCATTTCTTGTCGCGATTGCCAATGGTGATGAGTACGATCTTGACGCATTGACTTTGCCCCCACCCCCTGCTGTACCACAGCTGCCACTGTCGAAATTCCCTAGATCACCTGATAGGTCAATAACTCGTTCGCCCACATCATCAGCTGTAAGAAGGCTTTTGCAGAACACTGAGGGCTTTGAAAGAGTTAGCACTGCTTCTGTTAGGGAAGCATGGGATTTGGGTGTTCGATTGCGAAGACGTATGGATTTAGATATTTCAATTCGACCATTGGAGCAAGAGTGGTACATGGCTGATTGCCTCAGAGAGGAGATGATTGAATATCCGGATTATTTACCTGCTTTGCAATCTTGCTTGGGGGTGCTGCAGGACTTTTACCATAGGGATGCTCGACCAGAAGCAGATCTGATTGAATCAAAGGTTCGTCCTTGTTTGCGTTCTGCTTATAGGCAGAGAGTGATTGAATTTACGGTTGATTTTGTTCGTGGTTTTCTCGCAGAAGAAATTAAACAATCTGAGTAAATCTTTTTCTGAATATCACTGCCACTGGGTACAAAAGCTGCCGAGGTTATGGCATGCGTCGTTGAGACGAATCATCGCTAAGAAATGCTTAGGCAGTAGCCTATTAATCAGGTAATTATTTGAGAGACTCGCAGGCTTCTCCATCACCATCACCATCGAGGTAACTGTGGCCTTGGGATAAAAGCTGCTGAGCGCGACTCCAAGAGCCAATCTCTTTACAGCGGTACTTGCGTGGCTTGTTAGTGCTTGTTGAACTACTCCTTCTCTCCCTTCGGTAGTCCCAAGGTCGCGTGATGCCGGCTGGGCCGACGGACCAAACGCCAATGCCCTGACGCTTGGCCTCCTCCTCAAGCTGCAGATACTTCTGAGCATCACATTCGCGGAGATACTTCCTGTAAGCGAATGCCTGTCCAGCGCCGACCATTTGCTGGTTCACATTGCCTTGGCTGTTGAGCAGCTCTGCCACGGTTCTGCCAAATCGGTCTGTTGTCTGGACCTGCAAAGTCACCTCAGATCCCACGGGCGTTAGTTGTTTCAGCAATGTCTTTGACCGTGCACCCCAAGGTCGTTGGGATGTCTCCGGTGAATCGATGCAAGCGAGCCGGATTGTGATTCGTCTGCTGCCTTCAGAGACGCGAACCGTATCTCCGTCTCCTACAGAAACTATGGTTGCTGAGTTCGCGCTTGTTGCGAAGCAGAACGTGAGAAGGAATGCAGATGCAGCTTTCATTGCATCCTTTCCCCGTTTTTGCCACAGAGGCTTTCGCAGGGAACTCCATCCTTGTCGCGATCAAGCCTTGAGTTGCCAGATTTATAAGACCTAACAGCTTCTTCACAGGAGCTGAAGGTTTTGCAAGTCTGAGCGAGGGCACCTGGTGCAATCAGAATGATCGCTGCCAAAAGGACTGTAAATCGCATCAGTTGTCAATTGCTTCAACCACTCTTTAGCCCACAACACGGCGGTCCGTCACTATCCCCAGCGGCAGAAGTAAGTGGGTCGTGCACTTGAGGCTGGCTAGTGATCAACTCATTCGCTGGGTTTCGAGTCCACCGAACGTGATCGTGACGTGAGAGGAATCTCGTCAAAAGTTGTTGATAGTTGCTTTCAGTTATTTATCTAGGGGAGTAGCTGAACTACGGCTGTAACAATCGGGTATCAAAAAAGGGGAACGGTTTGTCACCTACCCCCCTTTTCTATTGAGATCGCAGGGCATCCCGCGCTAGTAATTTAGCGTAAAGAGGGGATATATGCAGTGCTCTCTGCCAGGCTGTAAACCCCCAGAGAGTTTTTCCTGTCTTATTCAGTCTAGCTATACGGATAGAATGAGAAAGCTCATCTGTGTGGCTAAATGAGTCGCAGATGTCACCTTTAGTTGTTTAGTGATTTGGTGATTAGACAGCTTCAGGATGAGTTTCAGAGGGGTCGTCATTGTTTGGATGATGGCGTGCCTAATCCTCTAGTCTCTTGATGAATGATCTCCGCCGATCTACTGATTGTGACAACTTGCCTTGCATCAACGCATCGCCGACATCCAGAAATGCTGTCGAGTCTGGTGCCGTTATTCGCTGGAGTCGTGGCAATGACCCAGCGAGATCTCATCACTTACTTGCTCAACACCGAGGCTGACTGGCTATGGCACGAGCTACTGCATTAGAGACTGCTGAACGAGTTGATCAACTTCAAGTCATGATCTTGGAGGGCGAGCCAAATACTTCCTGTCTTGCTTTTGCCAGAAAGGAGTGGGGGATTAGCAGGGCTCGTGGTTATGAACTGCTAAAACGTGCCTGGACTCAAATCAAGGCCGACGTTGATGAGACCGGTATCGATAGGCAAGAGCTATTGGCATGGTCAATTCAGACGCTGATGGCTGCTGCTGGTCAGGCAAAACAACAGAAGAATCCTGGAGCAGTTGTTGCATGCATCAAGCAGCTTGACTGGATGACGGGCTTGGGGATCAACTCAAACAGCGGGCACCGTGTCCATCGTGCTCGGCAGTGACGTAATCGAGATTGCGTCAAATTGTCTCTTCAATCACCCTCGTACATTCATCGAGAGACCACAGGTCATTACGTGGCTACTAACCCTCGGGAAAGCAGTTCTTTGCGCCTTTGTTAGTGCAGTTTGCCGATGGCAAACACCTTGTTAAACCATCGTTGCTGAACTATCAGCAGTCGAATCAACCTCAGCTAGTGCAGTGAGTTGCAGATCGGAGCTGTTGTTGATGGAATAACCATCCATGCCGATGGCAGATTGATCAGCGATTGCTGTGGCTTGTCCGGCAACAGTCGCAGATTCAGCAAAGCCTTGATCTGATGCAATCGCTGTGATCTCTGCAGCACCGGTAATGCTGGTGGTGGCTCCTTCAAAACCAACAGAAGCTGAATCCAAGCTCGACCATGCATCACCCGTGGTGGTAGATGCATCAACATCCATCTCAGAGACGGTCTGAGCTGACATCACTGAATCCACATCAGAGAAGTTGAAGTCTGAATTGAGGATGCCGCTGGCCAGCTCGTTAAGGCCAATGGCACTGGCATCATCCGTGGTGCTGCTGGCAGTGGAATCAAGCTCTGATTGGTTGATCGAACTAACCAGACCAAGGCCGCCAACTTCAACCGCCAGGTCTTCCATGGAAGTGCTGGCATTTAGAGCAACATTAGAAACAGCAACACCAGCATCAGCTGTTGCATCGGCTGAAAGTGATGATGCAAGCGAGGAAGAGATGCTCGCATCAGAGGCGACATCAATTCCGAGGATGCCACCAAGATCACCTGATCCAAGGCCGAGATGATCATCAGCGATAGCGTTAGACCAAGACCCGTCAACACCAAGCGAACCAGAGTTACCGCTTCCATTACCAACGGTTTCAGCAACAGATGCAGCACTCATGCTTGAACCCACTGAAATGTTGGCGATACCACCAACATCAACCGCATCAACTGAACCAACATCAGTGAGTTCGATGCCTTGCTGTGCTCCAATCAAGCTGCTCGATACAGCAATGCCATTTGTACTTGTTGCTGAGGAATCCAGAGTGGACTGAACACTTGCAGCCATATCCAGATCGGATGCGATCTCAAAGCTGGAATCCGTGATGCCTTCAATCGAGGTTGTATCAGCAACAGCTTTGGCATCACCAGAAACAACGGATGCTGAGCTATCGCTGTTCAGAACAACAGGGGTTTGAACCGTGGCTGAACCATCCACATCAACAGCAGCAGCGTTGATACCAATGATTGAGCCGTGGAGATCAGAACTGATGGAGTCAAAGTCAGCAAGTGATGTGCTGATCACAGTGCCATCAGCATCTGGTGCGGTGATCGTGACTGTAATTTGTGCAGCATCAGTTAATTCACCATCACTGATGGTGTAATCAACCAACTCGGTTAGATCGTCGCTGCCAGGAAGCATGTCAGCGTAAAAGCTTGCATCAATCTGAATGTCGTCACCGACAAGTGATGCGAATCCGTTAACACCACTGTTATCCGAGAAGGAAGTGATTGTGAGATCATCTCCATCTGGATCTGAATCATTGCTAAGGACCTCAGCCAGTTTCATCGAACCGGCTTCTAAAGAAAGAAGATCATCCTCTGCAACTGGTGCTTCATTGAACGATTGATTGATGAAGGCTCGTTCAAAGTTTTCCGCCTTGAGATCTCCACTGCCAAAGTCAATATCTAATATCTTACCATTTGGATCATCAATAAAAGTACGCAATTGATTAATTTCGCCTTGATCAAGCTGAGCGAATAGCACATCGCTTAAATCAATATGAATGTCATCAAATCCATCACCACCATCGATCTCGTAGGAGCTTAGATTATTGATATCTGCATCCTCCGAATAAGCTAAAACGTCAACAACATCATCACCACCAAGAAGTTCAATCACTTCAAAGTTTTGATAAATTGGTTCTGGATTAGCAATGCTATCGCTAAGAGAGTTTATAACCCCGCCTTCCTCCACTCTGATATGACCAGCTGAATCATTTGTATTAAATACAAGTTTGTCAATACCTGACCCACCATCTAATACGCCATCAAGATAACCATTGTTGTCAACCGTAGCCGTATCATTGCCTGCCTTAAGATCAATATCCTGGATATCAGAAAAGGTAGTTCCATCAATAACACCAGAATTACCGCCCGTGAGATGAACTTGATTGACACTTGAACTTCCTACAATTTTATTACTGGGTGGTTGACCACCACCACCACCACCACCACCACCGGGGGGAGTAACAATGACTTCTCCAATACCGCCAATATTTCCGAAATCAACTTCTGTTCCAGACGGAACCTGCAAGGTGTTATGTCCAGCTCCTGCATCAAGAAAACCGGTCAAGCGACCACCAGGTTCGATAACAATAAGGTCATCTCTATCGCCTAATTGAACATTTTCAAAGCCTTTAAATTCAACTCTAGAGCCATCATCTACTATCCCAGGATGCCTATACTCAAAAATGCCATGATTGATCCCACTAATTGTGAGTAAGTCGAGATCAATAGAGGAGATTGTGTCGTCTTGTGGCGGAGCCTCTTCAGCTACATAAGGCAGTCCTCCAGCCTCAATTACGTATTGATTGCCATTGATATCGTTAATTTGAACAGAATCACGTCCTTCTCCAAAGATTACGGCCTCGAAATTTTCCAGAACTCCATAAGTATCACTTGACAGCCTATTACTGCTTATATGAAAATCAGAATCAACATCTCCTTTGAAAATCACACCATCGTTGTCTCCGTCTCCTCCATCAATTCTATCCATATATCCACCCTCATTATGAAATATCACATCGTCGGTTCCACCGCCTAAATCTATTTCTTTTACATCCGAGAAAGCTACCCCGTCAAGAGTTCCGGAATAAGTTCCTTCTATGTCTAAGAAGTTACGTTCATCACTAAAGGATTGATTTTTAGATATTCCAGCAACATATGCATCCCATCCATTCTCAGCATATGTATTTCCAGTAACGTAGAACTCATTTTCTCCGGATCCTTCTGTGAAGCTAAATCGGTCAAAATGCCAATTTTCTACTGGCAGACCGTTAATAAGATCGAAAGAGTTGATATTACCCTCAGAGGATACCTCAATGATGCCAATTGGTTCACCCGGAGAAGAGTCTATTGTGACATCGCTTTGTCGACCTATTCCATAAATGTTACCGTCTTTCATTAGAAGGTCTGAAAAACCAAGCTGATCATTTCCAGGTGTTAAATCCGTCGACCACCCGGGAGTACCATCCGGTGCAAATTGCTGAAGAACTCCATCATTATTTAGCGCATAGGCATTGTCGTTGGAATCTAGTGTGACACTTGAAGAGTATCCATCACTACCTCTACCACCACCTAGATTCTTCTCCCAGAGCACCACTCCACTATCATTCACCTTATACAAGTGGTTGTCACTAGGATTATGACTATATGCTGTTGCATAGATGTTTCCAGATGAGTCTACCTCGACATCAGTAAGTGATGAGTCTGTATAATAATGAGACGTTGGAGGGGCTAAAACATTGCTCCAATCAATCGAGTTTGTTGTGCCATCAAGTTTAGTTAGAAGACCTTCGGTATAGTTAGCAGGATATGTTGTTTGAAGTCCTGCAATGTAGATGTCTCCTGATTGATCAACTGCTGTGCTGCCACCGTATTTATTGCCGGTGCTTATGTACTCTCTATTGTTCCCAACGGTGAAATCACTTGTAATTTTTACGAGACTTTGATTCGTACTTCCATATTGAACGCCTCTGGTATCTGGGACCACGGTGCCAGTATAAATAAGTTCACCATTTATGCCTTTCGCTAGTTCTCCAAGCGCAGCGGTGTAATAGCCATTTTGTGATTCTTGAGGCAGTACATTCTCTAAGCTATTTAGTTCCTGGCCATGCTCATTGTACTGGTAGAAACTGAGTATTTTCCCTAAAGCTGAAGAGGTCGCAATATTGATATTTCCTTGCTCATCGACAACAATACCTTGATTGTGGTCATTGACCGGAGTTCCAATTGTTTTATCCCAATTGATTTCGTACTGAGAAGACATTGCTCTGTGCTCTATAACCTATTCATAAGTCGGATATTTTATTGTGTCTATATTGCTCTGTATTGATCAGTCGTATATATCAATCACCTTGATCATCATCCTTTTAAGCACTATGAAGCCTCCTGTATTGCTAGTACCTAATAGGTATACGAATCAAGCCCTCTGATCCGTATTAACTCGCATATCGCCAACCCATGTATTGCTCTCACACTCCGACTTCACCTTTACGGTGGTCGGTGGAGTAGTGATATCAGCATGCTTAATGGGTGGCTGTGATCAAGAAAGTATTGGAAGCGGTGATCTTCATGGCTATAGGCGCTGCCTTGTTCGCTGCCAATCCACGGGTGGGGCAGGGTGGTGGCATCTACCTTTTCAGCTGCACAGCAGGCTTTGGTTTGCAGTGGGCTGTAGCAAGCAATAAACCTGTCGTGCTTAGGAGTAAGCCCAAGTTCTGTAAATGCTGATTCCTACTTCTGGGCGCAATCGCGCAGCAACTTGATCGAGCAGCAGCAAAGGAAGCAGTTGGCATCAAACACAAGCAGCCATCCGTCACTGCTGGTGCCGTACGCGAATTAGACGCGTTGTTGGGCCTTGGCATCAACAGTAAAGGTGGCAATCGTTATGACTGGAGGCGCTAAAAACCCTGCTGCGCAGATGTTTAGAATTGTTTGACGCAATACTTGTTGCTAATGAACAAGTAAAATTCTTTTAACCCTGGCTTACAGATGAAACGACTGCCCCTGTTTGCTCTCCCGATACTATTGTCATCACATTTGCCTGCTGCCTTCGCAGGCAAGATTCCTGAGTATTGTGGTACGTCAGGCTTAACTGATACGCAGCAAGATACTTGTGAGGCATTTTTAGATAAAGCAGGCGTCGACTCAATCAGTGAATTGAATTTGCCGAAAATTAAATATCCAATTACAATCCCACTTTTAAATCTGCATTTATCTGGCTTAGAGAAGCCTATCGAGGTAGGCATTTCTTCTGCTGACGGTACAAAGCTAAGGGTCCAATACCGAAAGAAGACGCCTTACATTTTAATTCCTAGAGATAGATTCGTTTCCTGGGGCCTAGGCACTGAGTCCTCAACATCAACCGATGCACTTATAAGTCAAACAGTCAGCGCAATAATTTTCCCTCCTATGATTCTCGTAACACCTTTTTTGATAGGAAATGTCAAGACAAATTTCTATACTATCAAATATTTAAGTGAGGATGGTTCGCCATCAACCCTTGCCCTTAGTGCAACGGGGCAACACCACAAGACAATGGCAATACTCAATGGAGTTAGTGGTCTTGCGCCATCTGAGAAACAAGATCCAGACTTGCTCCGAGCAGCGCAAGAGAACATCTTGATAATGTTGGGGAATCAAAGATCAGAGTTGGTAGATTCGCTTCTGACAACTAATCCGAAAAAGCCATGGTGTGAATTTATTGATCTCAGCTCCAATAGTCAAAGCGCAAAAGCATATATGCGTCTAACAAAGAAAATTAGTACAGTTTCAAAGTCTCTTGATGTCGAAGTCCCAATTGATTCTCGCACAGCAAGTACTGATGACTTATGGCATGAATACCTTAATGAGCGTCCTGGACTCAAGAGTTGGACTGAGAATTTTCCTGCACAAGCAGAAGAGATGAAGGAATGCCCATTATCCTGATATTTTCATAAATGCTCTTCCTTGACGTAATGGAAGTTGCGACGGTTGAGAGACAATGGCCCTAACCCTGGCTTCCAGATGAAACGACTTTTCCTTCTTGCTCTGCCAGCTCTGCTTGCGAGCACTCCAGCCTTTGCTGAGGTTGAACCCAAGATTCACAAGCTTTGCATTGAAGCCAAGGACTATGCGGGATGCGTAAGGGCTATGAAGGGTGAAATAGTGCCATCAAAAGAAACTAGTGTTGGGAACAAATGCCAGTCTCAATTTGCATACATAGGGAATGGGAACTGCCAAAGAGTTGGTTGTAAATATGGATGGTGGGCGTTTGGAAGAGGCAATAATAATGCAATAGTTGCGGGGAAAAGTGATTGGAAATGCAATAGTGAATTAAGAAGTGGACTGTATTTATCTGGTTCATTAATTCTCGAAGAGGTTGCACCAGTGGGTTTTGATGATGGATGTCCAGCCGTTGAGCCAGAGGTTGGTTGGAACAACTCTTGTGAAACAGCACCAGCAGACTGGAAAGGACTTGAGGAGGCAAAAGGGCCTAAGTGCAACTTTAAACTACATAAGTATGAATGTAATTATGATTCTTACTTAGATGCCAATCCATCAATGAAGCAATGGGCTGAATTGAACCCAGCAATGGCTGAGAAGGAACGCATCCGCCTTCAATCAGTTGATTGATTGACGTAATAGATTTATGAAAGAAGGCTCCCAAACCGTTGTGAAGTCCCGCAGGTCTTGCCAAGGTAATAGCTGTTGGGAAGCTAAGTTGCTGCGCCTATTCGCTGGACTATTACCAATTCTGCTGGCGGTTCCTGTCCTTGCCGATGATCGCCAGTACCCCAGGCATTCCACTGCAGTGCTCGGCATTTCTACTGAACAGGATGAAAATCGAATCATTCCTGTGTTTGGTCCAAAGCGGGGGATGCGGTGTGGTCGACACAGCAGGCGATGCACAGTCTCCTTCTTAAACGGGCGGATGTCAGTCGATGGTTCGATTGGTATTACTCCGGATCAAATCGTGTCCATCACCATCGACCCCAGTTGCTGCTTCGACACCGTCTCCTATCTCTCGTTCACGGTCGATGACGGGGGGCATCACCTCGCATTGTTTTGGACAACTCACGAATCGGATCTGCGGCACTTCGTCGCCACAGTTGGGGCTTTCAAGTCAGGCAAGATGAACTCAGACGGCTCTATATCAATAAAAGATTCGGAAACCCCGGAGGCTGAATGATGAAGCGATTCACCATTGCCGCAGCTTTGCTCCTGTCGGTTGCGTAGAAAGACCCCCCACCCCAGGGTGAGAGATGACAGCGGTCAATAATTGAGGCATGGCTACTTCCTATGACCCGCCTTTATGGGTAAAGAGCGATTCAGATTCCTATAAGCGTTGGCTTAATCGCAAAGCCATCTCATTGATGAAGCGCGACCGGAAGAGAGGGGGGACTTATCGGGTGAAGGAAGCCATGGATGCGATCCATGAAGCGATGCACCGGTCAGACGGAATTGACCCTTATGACGGGCAAGCAATGGATTCAGAGCTGCTTGGCCTCTACGACAACGCTGAGAGCAAAGACCGGGGGTCCGCTTACAGAAGAGAGTTCTATCGGCTGCCAACGGTTGACCATCGGAATGCTGAGCCAGTGTGTGACTTTCAGATCGTCAGCTGGCAAACCAATGATGCAAAGGGCGACATGAGTCCTGAGGAATACCTTGCTTACTGCATTGCTGTAGTGAATCACCTGACTTAGGGCTGCAGCTTGGACTCTTGAAATGGGGTCAGACCTACCGGCGCTGACTGTCTTAATTGAGTTTTTGCTGATTGCCGTCACCGCTGTCAACGGCTGTCATTGCTGTGTGGCGAGCCAGAATTTCATTGGCAAGTGATGGTTGGCTGTGATCAAGAAAGTGTCTGAAGCGGTGATCTTCATGGCTATAGGCGCTGCCTTGTTCGCTGCCAATCCACGGGTGGGGCAGGGTGGTGGCATCTACCTTTTCAGCTGCACAGCAGGCTTTGGTTTGCAGTGGGCTGAAGCAAGCAATAAACCTGTCGTGCTTAGGAGTAAGCCCAAGTTCTGTAAATGCTGATTCCTAATGCCTGCACGCCAAGTAATTAATTCTGTTCTTTCAGGTCGTCCTCGGGAGGGCAGACAGGAGCTACTGCATAACGCTTTTGGATATGGCGTTGCGCCCACCGCTCCAAGAGAAAAGAGCTGAGGTGACTCCCGCCTAGGACTTTGGTGAGGCTAGGCAGTTGGCTTGTGGAGATTCCTTGAGTCACTGATGTGATGAGCACTTTCTGGTTCATAGCCATAGCCACATGGGCGTGCAGCGGTGGCCTGCAAAACGTTGTGTGAGCTTGAGCCGATGGCCGAGACACAGAAGAATCAAGGAGCGGTGGTGCTTGTAAGCGCCAGCTCGATTGGATGTGCGGACTGGGCATCAACGCAACCAGCGGGCATCGAGTCCATCAAATGCGGCTATGACGTAATTCGCATTGCGTAAGCCAGACTGGGACCAGCTTTTGAATAGCGGCAATGAAAGGGCTTTTTCTGATGTTGCCCTTGCTGCTCGGTGGAGTCCCACTCTCGGCACAAGCTCAGCCTGAGGCTGATCAGCAATTGGTCGCCCCTGCGAATGCTGGATCTGTTTGGCTGATCCTGCACAAAGGCTGGGCTGAGGATGCAGCTCTAGAAAAAATTGAAATGACTGATATGACTCAATGCGAAATACAGGGAGCATTGTGGAAAGGAAGCACCACAATCGAGCAGAAGGTAATATCTAAATATCACGGATTTCACTGTTTGGAGGGCAAATGAGAAAGCTCAGCCTCGCCATATTTGCCATTACCTCAATCGTTATCTGTCTGCCCGTAAGAGCTGATTTTGGAGATGCCGACTTCCCCACGGCATTATTCAAAGATGGTCCTAAGAGTTACCACGACGCTTGGTGCAGAGAAATAAAGAACAAATGCAGAGTCAGGTTTCAAGGTCCCGCAATGTGGGTAGAAGGACAAGGCGGAATACAGAGGTCCGATCTTATAGGTTATAGATTCGACGAAGATGGAGATGAGTATTACAACTATCTAACGTATAAGTCTCGTAGTGGTGAGACTAAGTACGCGCTATTTTTATTTGCCAACCATTCTGCACAAACTGATTTTATTCGAGCAATAGGAAGGTGGATGAAGCAAGCATCACGGCCATTCCCTAACTACAGGCTTCCCGCTAGCCAAGGCCCACAAGACACCCAAGGTCGTGACAAGAGCTATGGCGTTCCAATGAACCCATACGAACGTCCGCCAATCACTGACTGGAAAGAAAAGACAACTCCGTAATCAATTCAGTCGTAACGGCTGTTACGGCAAACAGGTATAAGCCGAAGTTCTTTGATCTGAGAAAACAGTCCCGATCAAAATGCCACTTTTCGTCGGGATCATCAACACAGCAAAGTCCTTGCCCCATCTGAAGGTTAAAGAAAAGATCCGGGCCCAAAACGCCGTCTGGGCCCGGTCACTTACACAGCAACCCCACTATTGACCTGAAAAAACGATCGGACCGAAAACATCACTTTTCGATCCGACGAAAACGCCACTTTTCGTCGGGATCATCAACACAGCAAGTCCCTTGCCCCGTCTGAAGGCTGCCTCTTCGACGGCGTAAGCCTGGTTACGACCGGAGCCCTCCCAGATCCATTGGGGTGACTCGGTGGAGACTGTGGCCGTAACTCAGTTGCGATGTGCAACTGGATTACGTCGTGTCCCCCCTGTCCATACCTTTTTCCTTAAACAGTTGAATAAAGAGAAGTAGTTAGAGGGGGGAAGTTGCCCAAAAAGGTCTGGTCAGCCAGGACACCTGGATTTGACCCGTTCAGGGAAGAAAGCGTTTACCCGCTCCCCCTGCCCGCCAACTCGCTTCCGGGACTTCACCCACCCGACCTCGGCAGCAAGCTCAGTGATCCTTTTGGCGTTAGTGCCGTTTTGCTTTTCAGGGTTGATCTCCAAGTGGCGGTAGATCTCCTGAAGCTCGACGTAGGGAGTGCCTGCCTTTCGCTCAAGGAAGCCGCTAATTAGCTCTTCCCATGGATCCGGCGGAAGCGCGGCGTGCGATATCCAAAGATGTCACATCCCTGGCCCGCTCGGAGGCCGAAAAGGAGGTGCTCCTTTCAACCGATCGTTTGGCCGAATGGGCCAATGACTTCCTGATCTTTGATGACCAGTTGTGGGGTGACGGTGAGGCCGCAATCAACACTAACGTTGGCACTCTTGAAGGACCAGGCTCCGATCCAACTCAGGCACTGTTTCCCAACTATCGACAGTGCCTGAAACAGCGTGAGGACAAAGTTCGTGGCTATGGCCAGAACCACTTCAAGGACAAGCTCGTTTCCCTCTTGAGAGACACCCTAAAACTGCCCCTACCGGCAGGCAGTCTGAAGAGTCCTCCTTACAAAATCCGAGTCCTGAGCAGCACATTAATTGGCAGAAAGATTAATGCAAGCACAAAATCGATAAAGCTGAAGGATAGTTGTTTTCGGCAGGAATCTACAACCCCTAACCGAACAAATCAACGCCAAAGGTCACCACCTCACGCACCGTTTAGCTCACGATTGGAAGCATTAGTGTAAACAGAAGCAGTAGGGCAAACAAAAGTTAGAAAATGAAACAAGAGGGCCTTGAAATGCACAAACCATGGTGACTGTGCGCTGGGACCAAAAGCACACTAACCATCTGAAGAATCATTATGAAAGCAAACAATCTGAAGTGAACAGGAGAGTTCACTTTAAGCAGAATGTGCCCCAAAGTAGGATCTACAACCTCAGCACTATCTCAACCAATCCTGTAGACGAGAGCCATCGCTGGAATAACGACGACGAGTTTGAGCCGCTTACAGCAACAAGAGCAACAGCATGAAGCCAGATCAGAAGGGTTGACAGACCAGTAAAATAGGCA
Organism: Synechococcus sp. PROS-9-1; assembly: GCF_014279775.1. Classification (NCBI taxonomy): domain Bacteria; kingdom Bacillati; phylum Cyanobacteriota; class Cyanophyceae; order Synechococcales; family Synechococcaceae; genus Synechococcus; species Synechococcus sp. PROS-9-1. The sequence continues at coordinate 1,888,469 of NZ_CP047961.1, read as the reverse complement.
TGTCTAGACTGAATATGCCTGCGATGAGCCCAGCACAAAGCAAAGATCGTAGGGCCGTCCTGAATTTTGAAGGGAAACGCTATAACCTTAATGACATGTCTGACGAGCTGAAGAGATTAGTACGTGGCCTTCAAACAGCAGAATCACAACTCAAGCACGCACAAGATCAACTCAGAGTTGTGGCAGTTGGTAGACAAGTTCTTGCCTCACAGCTAAAAAGAAAACTCACCGAAGTAACCCCAGTCGAAGACTAGAATGCTACGCACAATTGGGGTTAAATCATTAATATTCAAGTTAAGATCAAACAAAAAGTTCTACATCCTCACAGCAGTTGCCTTAACAAGCTGGGTAGTTCCAAAAGACATTCTCAAAAGAACTCTACCAATTCCAAACTTAAAACGAGATGGAGAACTGAATAAAATCATTCCAGAAGACAAACGGCTAAAAAGTACAGAAGTAAATATCGCAACTAACTATGGATTTAAGATGGCTTCGAGCCTTATGAATAAAGGTGATCACGAATTCGAGGCAAGAATTATTATAGACAATTTAGGAAGCAAGAAATATAGATACAAGGCAAAAAAAGGAGACGCACCGAAAACAAAAAAACAAATAGAAGAGAGCGCAGAAAAAAATAAAATGAAGGTCAACGGAACGAGAGAACAAATAAAAAATCTATTAAGGGCTCTAAGAGATGCTGGTGTAACCGTAGCAATTGCAGATCCAGGGAAAACAGGAGCAGCAGCCGTATGGCAACCAGGACTTCAAACAATCAAAATTGAGAAATATAAAATGGAACAAGGCTCAATGGCAGTGCTCAGAGTGTTAAATCATGAAGCAATTCATGTAGCCCAAAGCTGCAAGAATGGTGGAATAAATTTCAAACCAATACCATTAGGCATCAAACTATCACCAGAACAGATTTACAATAAACAAATAAACTCAAAGATTTACAGGAATGTACCCTTGCAAATCAAAATCGCAGAAAAGGAAGCCTATTCATACGAATACTCAAACCTATCAGTAATTCACTTTCTGAACAAATATTGCTGAGCTTAGGAAAGGCTTTACCAGTGTTCAACTGCGAACATTACTTGCGAGATGAATAATACTTTAGCCAAAAAAGCCTCATTTCGCAGACAAATACAGAAAGCAGTAAACCTTGCAAAGATCCAACCAACCACTGATAAAATTCAGAATTAGTCCCATTACTGATACCGAATGCAAGCATGCTGATAGTAAAAAGCCAAGCCCAACGTAAAATCCAAGGTTCACCGGGTCTAATCTTGCCAGCTAGATTAAAGCCAAGAAAAACAAGCAAAATAGCAATATATATATTCATAGATTAGCCATCGACTAACCTGGCCTTGCGCCAAAACCTAACTGCCAAACGGTTCCGATGCTTTAACCTTGCAGATGAATCATCCATACATGACATTGAAGAAGAGGACGATAATGCATCATCTTGTTGCCGTAGCAGAAGAACCTCCTGCAATGCAGCATTGAAAGCAGAGAATGCAACAGAATCAACATCATAGAGTGCAGCCAAAAACCTATAAATAGTACTATGACGTGTTGAAAAAGCTTCTACGAGGTTGTCCATATCTTTGTCAATTAGAGAATAGACAGACTGGACTCCATAACTAGGATTTATATAATAACGAAGTAGATCTCTTTTGCCAGTAGAAACAACTTTAATTCTACGTATATAACCCTTACTCAATAATCTCTTTAAGACTTTAGAGACATGAGGCTGGTCAAGTGACAAAGAATCCTCAAGAAAAGAAGAAACCACGCCTGGATGAAGTGCAATTAATCGAATAATTTCGACCTCGGACTTAGAAAAAGCTTTCAGAACTTCCATCTAATGAAAAGGTAGGGGGATCAAAGAAAAGTTACGAGTATAATTACCATAATCGCGCAAATTGAAAAGTCCATAACAAAAATATAAAGCAATATTGCAAGATTATCCTTGTATCGGATAAAATGGCGAAAAATGTATTTAGGTATACAGTTTCTCAGCAAGCAAGCAAATAAAGAACATGCTATACATGCACATCAGACATACATGTGTCCTATATATGTAGTGATGGGAGGAATTACGTAGCCAATTATACGTTAATAGCTTTTTAATGGGATGACAAAAAGTAAAACAGCGTTAGAATCAAGTGAAAGCGTATATACGGGCGAGCAAGCTCCTAATGAGCAATCAAGAGATCGCAAATTTAGATCAAGAATATCTAGAAGAACTCAAAGCATTTAGCGCTCGTTTCAAGCTAAGCACTTTAGATTCCTTTAAACAAGTTTGCAAAGAACAAAGCAAGCAATACACCAAAGTATTAGAGTCTTTAGCCGAAGCTTACATTGCAGCCAATGGAAGCCTTCATCTTGCAATAACACTTGCTCTTAAAGATCAGTGCAACGTACAAGAAATAAGTGAAATACTAGGAGTACAGCTTGGGGAAGCTGGCTCATCTGACCAATTAAATGAAAGAATAGAAGAAATTGAACAAAGAGCTCATACAACCTTGATGCAAGTAGAAGGGAGCAAAAGTTTAATTGATTTAAGACTGGCATCAATGGAAGAAATGATTGCTGAGATGAGTTCAAATACTGAACGAACAAGAGTGGAATTCATGGGGAATAAACAACCCACTGAAAACACTAACACTGATGAAGTGATTGTCCCACCAAAAGATTGGAACGAACTAGTGGGTCGATTTATGAACTTAGAGGATTCAATTCGTGGGGAAGACTCAGGCCTAGAGATACGAGTTGAGGTATTAGAGAGTATTGCAGAAGAGCAGGGTTTCTCAGTTCGTTGGGAAGACAACTCAAACTCAGAGGAAGAAGTAACGTTCCAGGGGGATACATTTGATCAATTAGAAGAAGTAGATATGAGTGAAGTAATTTAATGGATCAAGAACAATTTAAAAAGATATTGGACGAGTCTGGGAAACAAAACCAGTGGCTACTTGAACATCTCACAAGCACGGGAAGTTGGAGACCAATTATTTACAATATTGGGCAGGAAAAACTACTTTCACAAGTAGACCATAGCAACAGGAGATATGCAGTATTTATTGAGAAAAAGCAAGAAGAAGAGCCAGATAAAGAACTAACAGATTTGCGACGCGAATTCATCAAAGAAGAATGGTTAAGACCTCAACTGAATGATTATTTCTACAAAAGAAAACGAGATTTAGATCAAGTAGTTTACTCAATGTTAAGGCTTAATGATATTGGCCTAGCAGAAGAGCTGTATCTGCGCCTAAAAAATGGAGAATGTGAGATCCCAGAATTAGCATTTGAATACTCCCTTGGACCAGAGAAGTACACCAAAGGTATTGTAGGGCCTATGCCATTAAGCAAAGCAAATGAGCAAATACGTGCCATATCAACCAAAGAAAATATAGGAAATCTAAATAAGCCCGTTGTCATTCAAAAAACAATCGTCATAGCAATTGTTGAGCACATTATTGAGGCCATCCTCACTCCAGAGATGGAAGAAAAGCTACTGGACGAACTTTTTAATATTGAGCTACAGAAAACAGTCAACGCCATAACGGGTTAATAATGACTACGAGTCCTGATTCCAAAAATAGCGTTAATGCGCCAAGAATACTAAAACTACTCAACTACTTTCAACCATTTAAACAGTTAGAGGAAAATGAAAAATCATTTCTTTCGCAGAATTCGGAATTAGTAAGAGGAAAAATTGGACAGACATTACTAAGGGCAGAAGAGACAGCAAACTTTGTTTACCTATTAGTTGAAGGGCGCATAAGGATTGTAGGAAAAGATCTGCGAACTGGGGATATCGAAACAATAGAATTATGTGCACCTGGTCAATCAATTGGCTGGGTTGGAGTACTCAGAGGTCGAAGCTGTGAAACAGCACTATGCTCATCTTCAGTGATTAGCTTACGTATAGATAAACGTGTAATATCGCAAATTTTTTCAAAATCTATTCAAGCAAGAAAGTACTGGAGTAGTCATGCAGCAAAGGCAGAGTTATTTGAAGCCACCTCAACAGTCCTAAAAAGGCATCCAGACTGCAAAATTAGTACCTTGCAAATCATAGATCAAACAATAAAAACATTTAGAGTATGCCTTGCAAATCAAAAAAATGCTGGTGAACTAAGCAAGCTTAATTATTTATGGTACATCAGTGGAGGACAACAACATGGAAAAATCATTGACAAGGATCTGCAAAATCTATTCAAAGAAAAAGCAACCTATCGCTTGGTGGGAATCGATAAGAATGCCCTGAGAGAAGCCTTAAGTGGAACAAAGATAGACGAAGAAAATACAGAAACAACGATTAACCTTTTTGATGAAATCCGGGATTTAGAGGAAACAGATTTAGAGATCGTGGAAGAAGATTACGAGCCAGAATATATAGATGATAAAGAAGAAATAGATCTTACTTATCGGAAAGGAAAGGGGCCCGTTGAGGGCTCTGCAGCATGCCTAAGAATGCTCTGCGAAACAATAGGTGTACCAATAAAGCGAGAGATGATCCTTAGAATCCTCCGCGATCAAACCGAGAGATATGGTGGAATAACACTTCCTCTTGCTGGTGCAATATGCGAAACACTTGGCCTACGTACACAAATCACAAGTTGTAAAACAAGCGAACTCTATAAACTTGAGCTGCCGGCTCTAACATTAAGGGACTCAGAGCTGGTCATGATAGCTTCAGCAAGCAATATAAGCTGCCAAGTTGCTGTGCCAAGTAAAGGTATCGCAGATATTGATCTAGAAGAACTAGCACCCGAGGGAGAAGAAGCAATACAAATCCTTCTAACAACAAAAACAGACCAAACACCTGAAGATAACTTTAGCTTAAAGTGGTTTCTACCCTCTTTAGGGAAGTACAGAGTTGTCCTTGGAGAAGTGTTATTATCCTCGCTATTTGTACAACTCTTTGGCCTAGCCAATCCACTTCTTATTCAACAGATCATTGACAAAGTAATTATCAACAATGCGCCCGGCACACTAGCAACTTTAGGGACATTGCTGATACTTTTTGCGGTCATTGAAGTAGCTTTGCAAAGCGTGAGGACATTTCTATTTGTAGATACAACCAACAGAATTGACGTTGCATTAGGGAGCAAAGTAATCGACCATATGCTTAAACTACCTCTCAAGTTCTTTGACCGAAGGCCAGTCGGTGAATTGTCAAATAGAATCGGTGAACTCGAAAATATTCGAAAGTTTCTAACAGGAACAGCTCTAACTGCCGTTCTTGATGCAGTATTTTCGCTCCTCTATGTGTTTGTAATGCTTATCTATAGCTGGCAGTTAACACTCGTGACAGTTGCAGTGATACCTGCATTGATTGGAGTTACTTACTATTTCTCCCCAAAAGTACGAAAACAAATTCAAGCCAAGTCAGTAGCTGCAGCCAAAACTCAATCTCATTTAGTGGAAGTATTGTCGGGCATACAAACAGTAAAATCTCAAGGTATTGAATTACGAACACGATGGAAATGGCAAGACCTATATGTGGATTATGTGGCTGATGGTTTTGGGAATACAGTAATTGGAACAGCAAATAGTTCGATCAGTACTCTCATTAATAAAACATCGAGCTTGATGGTCGTATGGATGGGCGCTGCACTAGTCGTAGAGGGAAAAATGACAATGGGTGGGATGATTGCTTTTCGAATGATTGCTGGTTTTGTAACCAGTCCAGTGTTGAGACTTTCGCAAATTTGGCAAAACTTTCAGGAAATCAATTTATCAATGGAACGCCTTGGTGATATCCTCAATCACCCGCAAGAAACAGGAGTTGATGAATTAAAAAAGCCAACAGTTCCAAACCTAAAAGGAGACATTGAGTATGAAGACATTTGGTTCCGATACAACCCCTCAGCACCATTTTTATTGAAAGGTTTAAATCTTAAAATACCGGCAGGATCTTTTGTAGCAGTCGTTGGACTAAGCGGATCTGGTAAAAGTACTGCAACCAAGCTCTTGCCAAGGCTTTATGAAGCAGAAAAAGGAAAAATCCTTGTGGACGACATGGATATATCAAAATTAGAACTCTATTCTCTCCGCAAACAAATTGGAATTGTTCCCCAGGATACATTACTATTTGATGGAAGTATTTTGGAAAACATCACACTTACAAACCCTTCGGCCTCACAGATGGAAATCGATGAAGCAGTAGAAATTAGTTGTTCTGATGAATTCATAAGAGATCTTCCCGCCAAGTTTGATACAAAAGTAGGCGAAAGAGGTTCAAATTTATCGGGTGGACAGAGACAGCGATTGGCTATTGCTAGAACCATCCTGCAAAAGCCCAGTGTCTTGATTATGGATGAAGCAACATCAGCTCTCGACTACCAGACAGAAAGAAAAGTGAGTGAAAACCTTATGAATAAACTAAAGGGCCAAACGGTCTTGTATGTGACGCATCGACTATCGTCTATCGTTAACGCCGACATCATCGTTTTGATGGGCTCAGGAGAAGTCGTAGAAATGGGCGGACATGATGAACTTCTCGGAAAAAAAGGTGCCTACTACAGCCTATTTACCCAACAAGCTGCTAAAATGAGTTAAGAATATGTCCGGCAATGGACTCTCAACTAGCACCAAAAACATCAAAAAAGACTGAGCCAAAGTTCAGGACGAACAAACGACTTGGGCTAGGCAAGCAAAGCCTTAAGTTTTCCAGAAGTATTATCTGGATCATGCTCGTTGGCTCGGGCATCGCTCTTTTCATCGGAATTGTTGGAAAGATGGATGAAACAGTACAAGTGCGTGGGGTTATTGAGTCATCCGAAGGAACAGAAAAGATCATTTCCCCTCTAACTAAAGTCATCAAAGAAGTCTATGTAAAAAATGGTCAATTTGTTAAGGCTGGGGATGTACTATTACTCTTAGAAAATAGCGAAGAAGTTAGCCAAGCGAAGAAAGCGAAGTCTGTCTTCGGACAAAAAGAGCTGGAATTAGCATCGTATAAACTGAGAAATAATAAAAATCTTGGCGCAGAAGATTTTGAAACTTTTTCTGTGGATGATCCTGATGTCCTCTCTGTATTACAGGAACGTGCAAATTTTCTAGAAATGCAAGACGATATTAAAAGTAAGAATTCAATGACTGAACTTGAACAAGCAAATTTTCTCGTTAGACAAGCTGCAAGATCATTAGAAAGCAAGAAAAAAGAACTAATCACGGCTAAGGATATTAGTCAGCGTTACCAAAATCTCGCCGACCTAAAAGCTGTCTCAGAACTACAAGCTTTAGAGCAGTCTAACAAAGTTGATAATCTTGAAGCAACGATTGAAAGTATGGCTATTGAATTAAGTAAGGCAAAGAGTAGAGCTCAGATGCAAAGTTTAATTTCAAGTAGTGCTGACGGACGAACTGAACTTGATTCCGAAAGGCTAGAAACATCTGCGCTAGAGCAGCGCGCATCAGCATTCAACCGATTATCAGAACTACGTAATCGAATTAAGCTCACTGTTGTTAAAGCAACTGTATCAGGTAAAGTGTTTAATCTTGGCAAAGCATCTGGTCAATTAGTTTCAACAGGAGAGGAGTTACTTCAAGTGATCCCGGATGATTTGGACATCGCCAAGCTTACAATACCTGATGGGAATGTAGGTATGTTGGTGCCTGGGATGCCCGTTGATCTTCGTCTTGATGCCTATTCATTCTCTGATTTTGGTGCATTAAAAGGAAGGCTTTCTGATATAGGAAGTAGCATGTTGCCACCAGACAAACTCTCGCCACGTGCTTCTTACTTTCCTGGCAAAGTGAGCTTAGAAGAGAGATTCGTTAAAATTGCAGGAAAACAAATTCCCTTGAGATCAGGAATGGCAGTAACAGCGATGATCAAAATTGGTGAAAAGCCACTAATATCTATGATTGCAAAAATCTTTGACAAACCCAAAGTCGAGCAATTTTAAATCTTTATCGAGGTTACATGCTTTAAAAACTTAGACTATTGCTTATCACTATGCCACTAAATTAATGTCCTCTGTGAAAAATGAATTGTGAGAAGGCACAGATGTCGACTCTAAATACCCAATCATATTAAGTTCACCCTGTCCTGTAATCTGCATTAACATATCCGTATCATCTAGAAGGGCATATCCCTCGTCATGTTGTGTGTTGCCAGAAAAGAAGAAATCATTAAATGTTGTAGTCAATAATATCTGCTGATCCATATTTGCCTGTTTATCATTATAGGAATAGAGATCTTGTTCAACAGTACTCTCGCCGGCGGCATCAACTAAGCCAATACTTTTTCCGCGTAAAGCGACAGAGTCACCTTCCATAATGTTGAAATCAAGAATACGAGGAATATCTAACATTGTTTCTCCGCTAATTAAACCTTTTTCGAAATCCGAGAGCTCGTCAAAAACACCCAGGCTTATCGCATTATCAATAGTGATCACAAAGATATCACTTCCTTGACCACCTTCCAATATATCGGCACCACCATTACTTAACAATAGATCATTACCATCGCCTCCAAATAAGGATTCGGCATGCAGAGTACCAAACAACCGATCATCTCCATCATCGCCATATAGAGATGTAAGAATAGAGTCTCCTATCAAATACAAGTCATCATTATCATTTCCACCATGAATTGAACTCCGCTGTGAGCCTTCAACAACCAAGGTATCATTACCACCACCACCTAGCAGAACAGAGTCGCTAAGAGCTATATCTTCAAAAACCATTTCATCAAGCAAATCTTCTAATGTGTCTGGTGCTTCCAATTGCGCAGAGATATTACTTGTCAGGACAACATTATCATCGCCACCACCCATATCAAGGGTACTAAAATCTAGCGCTATACTAGAGATATGGCCATCAAGTTCATAGTCAACAGCCTCAAAAATCGAGATATTAAGGTCAGTTTCAGCATGTAGCTTAAGAGTATCTGACTGACCTCCTAGAACTAACTTAGATCGCTCAAGAACTCGTGTTTGGTGAAGAAGATCTGCATCAGCGGAAGCATTGTCTGCAGAGATATTCACATCGTGGTAATTTTCTGCGAGCAACAAAGCAGGTTCATTTTGGACATTACCGCCTAAAGCTCTATAATCAATGACAGAATCACGAATCAAACTGACAATTTCATTCGTTGTGACTTCAGCATTGGCATCGACCGCAAATGCATTGGTTTCACCTTCATGAGTTGACTGTACATCCAATCCAGGCAACGTAGAAAAACCCTGAGAGTCCGACAGTTCAGGGATTCCAAGATGTGCCTCCACAGAGTTCGTGATTTCAGAATCACTCATCTCTAAAGAACGGTCTTGCCAAACAACAGACGCACTACCTCCTTCTTCAGAGCTTAAATCTGCAGCTAGTGTTTGATGTAATTGATTCCTAAAGCCATCAAAATCGGCATTAGTAACTGTAGAAGTTGTAAGACCATCTAACGATTGGTCGCTATGAATAACAGACAAAACCTCTTGTGATGCACCGCTCTCTTGAATTGCCTCATTACCAGAAGCAACTACACTAATCAAGGAATCAACTGCCACATCAGAAACCGCTGTTTTACCTTCTTTCTGATAGATAGAAAAGAATGATCGCAGATCATCTGTCTCTGAAAGATTAATAGCATTTAGTTGACCTTCAGCATTTGTAGCTGCTCCAAGAAGATTGACGGCAATGGAACCTAACCCTGTGAATTCATTTTCTTGAACAATCTCATTAGAAACATATCCAAGATTATAAAGCTGAGATGCTTTAATTCTATAATCAGTCGCGGCTTCAGAATTAGTCTCTATTTCTATCTCCGAGAAGGGATTATACGACGACAAATCACTGATAACCTCTGGATCTAACCCTAATAAGGACATGATTTGTTCTTCTGCAAACTCAGTCGTTATAACTTGTCCTTGACTGGCCAAACCTTGCCTTAAGCCCTCCACGAGGGTTGTCATTGGGCTAATCACAAAATCATCTTGATCTTCATTAATTCCAACCATTTCTGCTAATGATGCCATCATTGAGTGACGATTCAAGGATCCAGAAATCGTATCAGTGCCACCAATAATATGAACAGTATGGTCTAGATCCGCATTTAGAGCATAAGTTTCCCCGTCTGATCGAATCAAAGAAATATCATCTTCCCATTTGTCGAGTCCATACGAAGAATCCGCAAAATCAAAATCAAAATCAAACTCACCTAAGCTATCAGTATACGTATACCAATCAGAAGGGTCAAAGTAATCATTATCATTAAAGTCAATATAAACAGTTGCCCCATCCATAGGTCCATCAATAGCAAGACCACCAAAAGATTGATCTGGCAGCGATGTTTCTCGAAGATTTATCTCCCCAGGCTCTGATAGATCACCTGGATTCCCTGCATCTCCTAGATTGGTTGATAGATCTGGATCACCTGGGCCCACTATTTCATCTGGATTGTTCGATACAGGAATCTCTGGGAAGGTTGTTTTGTCATCATCGTCGAGAGACTGTGTTGTACTCCCGCCCTGAGTTGACCCAGATGCGCCAGTGCCTCCTACTCCTAATTTCTGCAACGTTCCAGGAAGCGCAGAAGGGAACAAACTCGTTGATGCACTCGTGTAATTGGTTAAGGGAAGATTAGAAGGCGAGCCAAAGCTTGAATCATTGGGTATCGAATTACTGAATTGCGGCAGTGCAGGTAGTTGATATTGACCTGCTGACAGTTGATCGGTCGTGATTGGTCTTGAAGATGCATCGCTTGGTAGGCCTCGGCTGATATCCCATTGCGGTTGGACATTACTGATGCTTTCATCACCCATTGAGGCTTGGGCCTCTTGCTGCATCACCAGGGCGATGAGCAGGCCAATCGAAGCAACTGTCAGAGCTCCTTCCAAAGTGAGCCGATTGGAATCTGAGTCAAGGTTGATGTCCTTTGTTTTGCCCTTACGACTGCGAGCCATCAACAAGCCCTCCGTTCAACATCCGACCAAGACGCCCTACCGACCCGTCGGAACAAATCGGCAAACGTAAGCCCTGAATGAACTGACCCGAACATCACCTGTTGAATAGGGTTGGTTTGGGCAGCAGGAGTCTGCACTGAAACAGACCTGTGGTTCCATCTCCTTTGGCTGATCAGGCAGGCAAAAGCGCCAAGTGACTGATCAGCATTATTAATCAGCCAGCAAGAAGGCTCATATTTACGTATCCATTCATACAAATTGCTCACGCAACGCATAACAACAGCAGGCCAGCGTATAGACGCAGCAATACAGCAATCGAGATTTTTATACATTTTCAATCGATGCCCAAAAGCATCAACCGAATAGCGGCAAACGAGGCAAACACAGGATTTCGAGAAGCGATGCTGAATACGCACACAACCGTCCCAGACACTCAACATATTGAACGCAAAGATGCAGAATGTCAACAAGATAGAGAACACAGTCTCGTATATCTATGTGTACACAGTAGCTCTTTAAAAATACTTATAGGGCAAATACTGAAAGAATTAAAATTATTAACCGAGTCCAAGCCCAATGACACAAGAAAGCCAAAAGCATTGCTGCTACTGCATTTGAGTGCCACCTCAAAGCCAAAAACTGCAGGCATTTAGAGGACACTTTTCCTTTTCTAGCCATTTCCACTCTTGCGAACTAGCGTCTATACGCTCGAGCAAAACTAGCAGCAATGAGATTTCAGATGAAATGAAATTACATACCCTGTCCATGCAAAGCTATACAGAGCAATGCAAATCAAGCGGATTGATTTAGCAGACAAGCTTATTATTTATCAAGGCTTCGTTAAGACACCAATCTCTCGCCAAGGACTACCTCTGTCTATACAGCGAGGAAAGACTCGACATTCATGTACGGCGCACATTCACGAGCCACTGGTGATCAAGTAATGATGGTCTTGTCAGCAGACATCTCTGCACACTCATCACCATTGAGGACCACTCGTGGCAGGCGACTCAGTCATCTACGAAGAGCTACTTACTGAGGGTGCCTCCTTCAGTGGTGCAGAGACTGGTGGCGAATTTCAAGCTTCAACTGTTGTTGATGCTGATCTGAGCTCTGACAGCAGCAGCACAGGGCAAGCAAGCTCTTCTGATGCACTTCTAGAAGCCTTCGGGATCCGTCTCGAGGATCTGAACGACGAGACCACTGGCAATGCTGTTGAAGCAGCACTGATCAGTGGTGGAAATACTCTTCTCGTCACAGACTTAGATGCGAAAAGCAGTAGTACCAGTACCTCCGTTCACGGCAAAGCAGACACCACTACATCCTTTGATGTGGTGGGTGTCGGCGGTGATCAAGCCAGCGCTGAAATTGGAGCGCAAGGAACCGTAACGAGTGACGTCGGTCTCGATCTCAGCAACACCGCTGAATCAACCCACGAAGATGCCTCTGTCGTTATTGACGGCGAACGACTCAGCGGTTCAGATTTTGAGCAAATCAGCGCTGGTGGCCACTGGGTTGCAAGCAGCGATGTAGCTGCAAGCTTTAGTGGAGCGGCCGAATCAGCAGCTGGTGATGCTGAAGCCACCAACACAATCGACGCGATTCTTGGCTCCAGCACAGCTGACCTACTGGTTCAGGGTTCGTCTGTCATCGCCAGCAACGCTGACGTTTCTCTCAGTTACACGAGCAGTAGTCAGAGTGGGGATGCCTCAAGCACCTCCGACCTGCTTGAGCTATTAGGTCTCGAGATCGATGGTGATTCCGATGGTGCTAACAATGCGGAGATCAGTGGCAGCCTCGAGCTAGATGCTGAGACCAAGGCTGCCATCAATGAATTGGCAAGCAGCGAATCAGGGGATGCCCTAACCGCTTCTGTCATCCACGATGGTGGCGGCATCAGCCTGGGTGATTCCACAACGGGTGCAGGGTTCGACGCCGATGCGACCGTTGATTTCAGTATTGAGCAGACGTCCCGCAGTAGCGATGGTGACGCCAGTGCTGCCAGCACGGTTGCTGAAAGTGTTGCCGTTGAAGCTGATGCTCAGCTCCAAAGCGGAGGCGACACAGTCATCACCGCAGATCAAGACGTTGTTCTCGATCAAAACGCCCAAAGCATCGGTGGAGCATCCGCCACCTCCTCAAATGGAGATCACCAAGTTGGCATCGAACTTGGTACACAAGAGGCCGGCGGAAAAGTCCAGCTCATCGTCAACAACTTCCTCGGTGGAGACGCAGTAGCAAGCAGCGTTCTTGCGACAGCCAGTACAGAAGAGCTTCAAAATTATCTTGCTGGTTTAGATGCCGAAAGCATTAGTTCTGGCTCAACAATCACTGCTGAGGCAGACACCACCCTTGATTTCGACGGCCATTCCGTCAGCAACGAAGACAACGCCACAAGTCGTGGTTCTGCAACTTATGTATACGGCGTTGATGCCGAATCAACAAGCGGTGATGCCATCAGCTTCGATGCCTCCGCATCAACCACGCTCCAGCAACTCGCCGAAACCATTGCAGGCGACGCTCAAGCTGTTTCCGAACTGGGAGAACAGGAAGCCCTTGCACTCACCACACTGCTGAGCTCTGGCGATGCAACCCTGATCGCTGATGCTCTGGCATCATTGGCCGGTGATGCCAGCAGCGTTGATGGAACGGCTGAAAGTCGCTCCCAGCTCTCAGCTCTGCTTGGCCTCAATTCACAGAGCATCGATGTTGAAGGCGATGCTGAACTATTGGCAACTCTGGGGCTGAGCAGCACCAACGGCGCAAGTTCCATGACTGGCAATGCAAAGGCCAGCACGAACGCAGGAACAGTCGATGGCATTTCAGTGGATCAGCTGGATGCAGAAGGTGAAATCACTCTTGGCAGTGATGTTGATGCCGATCTCAACCTGCTGGCATCATCGGTTGATGGCACCGCAGATGCGGAACTCACGATTGACGAGCTTGTCAGCCTCAACGGTGTTCTCGACAGTGATAGCGATGCAGCATTAACACTCAGCTCCGACATGAGTGTGTCTATTGAGAGCTCGAGCTTCTCTGGTGATTCGAGCGCAAGCTTCAACGCCAATCAGCAGTCCGCAGCAACGGGGGCTGAGGCTGTTGAGGATGCTGTCAGCAGTGGCGACTCGCTCACCTTCAGCGCCGATACTGACTTCGATGTGTCGCTGGAGGCCTCGAGCATCGATGGTGACGCAGAGCTCAACATCGCCGCCATTGATGGTGAAAATGCTGTTGAAATTGGTGGTCTTGATGATCTTGATCTGAACAGCGGATCTGATCAAGACACGGCAATTGATGTCGATGGCACAGTCGTCGCTACCGCCAGCAGCCAAGAAGGGGTTGCCACCGCTGATGTCACCATCAACGTGGCGGCAGCCGAATCCAGCAGCATCACCTCCGGTCAAGACGGAACCGTTGATCTGAGTGCAAGCAATGAGCTCGATCTCATTGCCAACTCCTCGGGTAGCGATAGCGGAGACCATGCAAGCTTGGCGCTTGATTCCTCGGTGGCGGCGTACCGAGGTGCATCTGGAGACTCGATCAGCGTCAGCGATAGTGGCGGCATCAGTCTTGACTCCAGCCATGTGGTCGACCTGATCAGTGCTGCCGAAGGTGGTCAAGCCTCGATTGCAGCTGAGCTCCAATCGATCGGCGCATCTCTCGACGACACCGGCATCATTAGCCTTGATGGAACCGGTGATATTTCCGGCTCAGGCCTGCTTCAAGCAGAGCTCACAGCTGAGAGCTTCAGTGGCAACGTTGGCATCTCCGCTGAGCTCACCGGTCGTGGAATTCAAGGCGGCACCGTCCAAGGTGGTGGCCTCGAAGGGAGCGTCAGCGGAAGCAGTGAAGTTGATGTGAGCTTGCTTGGGCTCACCCTCTCCGGTGACAGCTCGAATATCAGCGAATCCACCAGTGTTGGCTTGGATGATTCAATTCTCAGCACGGGATACGGCACCAGCGGAATTCGCGGAGAAAGCCTGCAGTCGATCGATACACTCAGCTCCACCGAATACGGCAATGCAGAAGCCGTTCATACAAGCAAGAGCGTTGGGATTCTTGCTGACGATGTGACATCAACAGTCGTCACCTCCGACTCCGATGTTGTGGCGATTGCAGAAGACAGCAGCTACGTGACTGCCATGACAAGCCAAGGACAAGCCAGCAGCCAGAGCAGCTCCGAAACCGTGGGTATTTCCGGTGCCGAAGTGATTCTCTACGGCGAAGGCAACTTGGTTGTGGAGTCCAACTCCAGTGCTTCAGCTTTCAGTTCCAGCAATGAATGATCGGCTGACCGTGGCACAAACGCTGCTTTTCGATGAACGTTTCTGGCCAACATCATGACTCTTGAAGCGCTGCCAAGCTCCCGTGACTCTTTGGGCCGCTTTATAGAAAAGCAAACACCTAAGGCAAAAAGGGTTGAAATCTGGCTGGAACCACAATTGATCTCCAGATTGGACAGGTTGTGCGGATTGCTCAAGGTGGGACGGGGCCGGATCATTCAACGCCTAATCGAACGTCTCCTCCCCATCGAAGATCGACCAGCCGACCACCTTTCACCAGGATCTCTGATCACTCGCCTTGATCATCAAGGCAACTGCAGCAGCTCGATGGTGTTGGCACGTCAAGGCCATCTATTGCTGACGAGCGGACCTGAACCCTGGCTGGAGTGGGAGCTAATTCCGGGCTGGAATCTGGCGCTTCGGCGCTCGCCCCTTGAACTAGCTGGACCGAGCTTGGAAGATTTCATTGCGATTGCAGAGCCAGCCTTGCTCAGCAATGGCTTGGAGGCGGCAGATAGTCAAGTGCAGCAGTTGCTTGAACACTGCCAAACAATGGCCAAAGCAGCACAGCCACAACCAGAAGAAGAGGAGGAGGAGGAAGACATTGAGGTGCTTCCTTGGCCAGGCGCGATCTAAGACACACAAGAGGAGGGGTTGAAAAGCCCACTGTCATGACGTTAGTCTTGTAAAAATCCGTTTCTATGCTGTGGAGAGCGCCCTCTCAGCGATTTCTGACAGCATTTTGCTTGATTCGCTCCATGAAGCGGAAACTTTGATTGATCAGACGAAAAACGACACCATAGAGTTATTAAAAGGCGTCACCATTTCCCCAAAAATGGTAATGAAAGAACTCTCGAGAGTGCTCACAGAGTCAGCTGATCTCCTGGTTTTCCTTAGGCAAGACCTGGGACTTGAAAAACTAGACGATGTCTTACTTCAAGATCCAGAGCAATTGATGTCTGCCCCGCTCTACGCGGTCTAAGCAACCGAGAGAGAAGGACAAACCAGAAGTAAAGGCGAGCTCAGCCAACTCTCAGCGAACGAGCAGTTCGCGCTCATCAACAAAGCTTGGAGCACTGAGATGCTGACTCAGTGCTTGGGTTACATCCATGGAAAGAAACAAATCCACGACAGTTGCTGGCAACCCAGCACCCCTCCAACACAACCTTCATTACTGCGGCGAGCTCGACCTTTGGAGTGAAGCATTCCCAGGCATTCCTGAGGGCAGCTACGGCGTTTGGGGTAACGAGCGCTATCTGGTGATTCCCCTGCAGCCGCCAGCACCGGCGGAATCCCCCCCCCCCCTCATAACTAATGCTCATCAACGAAGAATAAACGATATTAAATCTATTTCCAACCACCATTGGTTGGTTTTAAAAAGGCGATTTAAGTGCAATCAATACAGCTCAAGCACCACCTTGTATAGAAGCGCGAGCAACGTATACACAAAGCCTTCTAAACAGCCAGTGATATCCAAAATCAATGCCCTTGGTCCCTAATCACGACCGCTGCGATCAATACAAACTCAAGTGCCAGCAATACTGACAGGAGCGATTGCATCAACTTAATTTCAAGTCATGCATCTCAAGGGGTGCAACTCATTAGTTGACCCCGTAACGCCTGAAGACCATGGCTGCTCTAGACCCCACCACCAATAACGCGCCCGATACGCAATCCACGGGGAACACCACCTGGGAATCGTTCTCCACAGATACCGTTCAGGCCGCTGGTCTTCAGTCCGTCGCTGTTGACTTCGACGCTGATGCCACCGTCCAGACCGAATCCAACTCTTCCTCCTCCGCTTCCGCTGACAACGTCACCGGAGATAGCGCCGCTAAATCCACCACAACCTTCAACTCTGGCCTTCAAGGCCAGAGCACTTTCGAGGTCAGCGCTGACGCTGGTATCCAAGGCCTCGCTGGCACCACCGCTGCTTCTTCCGCAAGCACAAGCGATGGTGATGCCAACGCCTTCACCACACTCGCTGATTCCGCTGGTATTAAAGACGTCCACAAACTAGTGGTTAACGGCGAAATGAGCGCCCTTGGCCAATCCATCAACAGCCTTTCTGCTGATGCTGAAAGCGTCGTTGGTTCTGCCGTCGGTCAATCGCAGCTCTCCAATGAAATTGATGGATTGGAAGCCCGCAATATCGACGTCAGCTCTGACGCCGGTATCCAAGGCCTCGCTGAACTCGGAAACAGTGCTGATGCCACAACAACCAAAGGCACCTCTATTGCCACAGCAGATGTTGCGAACCTGCAGGGCGCAAATCTCAATAGCCTGAATGTTGGAGGTGTCGCTAGCGTCACAGGCCAAACCTCTCTTGGGAATACCGCTTCGTCAGCCAACGTTGAAGGCGGAGCATCTACTGCTTTGGCCAGCCTCAGCACTGCTGATGGACTAGCTACATCAGCCAGCAAGCTGTCTGGCAACACTGATCAGACAGCCGGTGTTGACGTCAGCAGCGACGGCACACTCACAGGTCTTGCTTCCATCAGCAACAGCGCTAGCGCTGAATCCACAGCTTCATCTGCAGATGCCAAGGCAACTGCAAGCACCGTTGATGGTGCTCAGCTCAATACCGTTGAAATTGGCGGTGTTGGCTCCATCACCGGTCAGACCAACTTCGCGGGTTCTGCTGATGCAACCAGCGTCACTGGCCCAACCTCCACAGCTGACGCCAGCCTCGCTGATGCCGATGGCCTCCAAGGTTTGGCAGCAATCCACGTCAGCTCTGACGCTGGTCTCACCGGTATCAACAGTGTTGATCTGACGGCAACATCAGCCAGCACCGGAACGGGAACGGGTTCAGCCGCTTCATCGATCGCAGAAGCTACCACCCTTCAAGGTGCTGAGCTTGGCAACAACACAGATATTGGTGGTGTTGCGGACATCGGCGGTCAGGTTGATTTCAACGCAACTGCTGATTCCACCAACGTCACTGGTTCTGCTATCGCCGGGGTTGCTCTTGGTGATGTGAAAGATGGTTTCGCGGTTCCAACCTCTGCCTCTTACTCCCCCACGACTGGTGTTGATCTTGGCGCCCTAACCGACGGTACTGGCCTTGCCCAAGGTCTGGTCACTAGAACCGATAATTCCCCTACCGCTTATGGAACAGACATCAAGTCCGACGGCACACTTCAAGGTTTCGCCAATCTCTCTAATACAGCTGACGCTTCCACCACGGATGGTGCTGCTTCCGCTGGTGCATACGCCAACACAATCGACGGCGCCAACCTTGGCGACGTGAGCATCGGTGGCGTTGGTTCACTGACCGGTTCTGCAAACTTTGCAGGTTCCGCTTCCTCCTCCAACGTTGGTGATGCAGCAGGTGATATCTCGGGTGCTGTCTCTCAGCTGAATGACATCGATGGCTTAGAAGCCACCGCTGGCTTGAACGTTGCCTCTGATGCAGGCATCAACGGCCTTGCTGCTGTTGATCTTGGATCTTCTGCAGAAAGCACCAGTGGACAAGCTGCCATCGCTAGTGCTCAAGCAGGCACTCTCCAAGGTGCTCAGCTCGGTGCTACCGATATTGGTGGTGTTGGCTCCGTTGCTGGTGAAACCAGCCTGACCTCCGGTGCTGCTTCCAGCAATGTCACGGGACAGGCCATCAGCCTTAGTCAGCTCAATACTGCAGAAGGCTTGGAGCAAACAGGAGCATTGGATGTCAAGAGCGATGCCTCCGTTCAAGGTCTCGCCAACGTCTCAAGCTCTGCTGACGCCGCAACCACCGCTGGTGCAGCAACTGCCAACGCTCTTAGCACCACCATTAATGGTGCTGATCTGGCTGTAGGAAACCTCGATATTGGTGGCATCGGCTCTATCGCTGGTCAAGCCAACTTCGGGCTCTCTGCTTCCTCCAGCAACGTTGAAGGTGCATCAACTGCCACAGCTGATTCAGCTGAAGCAACAGGCTTGATCGGTAAGACAACCGCAACCGATGGCACCTTTGGTATCGATGTTGCCTCCGACTCCGGTCTCTCCGGTATGGCCATCGGTTCACTGACGGCTGATGCTTCCAGTACTGCTGGTAGCGCAACTGCCACAGCCGGTGCTGATGACAGCGCCATCGGTGCTGTTCTTCCCTCACTCAATGTGGGCGGAATCTCCGACCTAACCGGTGCTGCTCAGCTTGATTCCTCAGCTACCGCTTCCAATGTGGGTTCTGGAGCAGCAGCAGCAACAGCTAAGGCTGGTGAAGGCCAGTCCGTCACTGGTTTGACTTCTGGTGATTCTTATAACGCACCAGTTCAGCCAGTTGCGCCAGTCGCAGCAGTCGCACACTCAATCGACTTTGTCGAAGGGTCCTTCAATTACACAGAGGCTTTAGCGGATGCTGCAGCAAATGACAAAACACTGGCCATTCTCGACAACGATGCATCAGTAGCTGCCGCCAAGGCAACGGGCAAGAGAGGCTTCGTTGGTGCCACCGACTCCGACGTTGAAGGCACATGGGTTTGGGGAGATGGATCAAGCGCTGCAGGTTCGAATGCACCATGGAACCCAGGCGAACCAAACGATTACACGACAGGTGTACACACAAACCACCCTGCCTTCTTCGATGGGGAAGATTATGGCCAATTCAACGCCGCAAGCTCTGACGGATCCCTGGCTGGCCAGGGTATGAACGACGTGCCACACGCTGGCTGGTACTCCGATGGCTATTTCGCTGAAACTCAAGAAGTCAAAGAAGTCATAGAAGTCAAGGAAGTCAAAGAGGAGGAGGCCTCCTCCAATGACGGGAACGCATCACCAAGCATGGGCAGTGAGGCAGTTGTTGCTGAACCTAAATTCAGTGACGACTGGAACATCGAGGTTGCGTCTGATTCGGATCTAATTGCGCAGGCCTTCAGCAACCTCGACGCTGCTGCAATCAGCACCTCTGGTGACGCCACCGCCAATGCAGGCGATGCAGCGTCAAGCGTCACAGGCATCGAAGCCAACATGGACATCAGCATCGGTGGACTTAGCGACTTGCTGGCGCAAGCTCAAGGCACCGCTGATGCCGATGCAAGCACGGTGAGCGGCGAAGCCACAGCACTGGCTGCTCAACAATCGCTCGGTATCGAAGACCTTGAGATGTTGATTAGTTCCGATTCTGATTTGAACGCAATATCATCAATCTTTGGTGGTGCTAATGCTGAAAACATCACAGCCGGCATAGCCGAGGCAGACATCGACTTTGATGCCACAGGCATCGACGGCATTTCGATGAGCATCGGCGGCATTGGCACCCTGGCTTCCACCGCCAGCGTGAACGGTTCCTCTGATGCCAGCAGCGTGAGCGACATGGCCCAGGCGTCTGCAGACATGGATGCCACTGGCATCAATGATGCTCATCTGTACAGCTCTTCAGATGGAGACATCTCAGGTACTGCTGTGATCGATGCCACCGTCAATAGCATCAACATTGGTACGGAAAGCATCGATAAAGCTTTTGCTTTTGGCGATTTTGATGCAGAAGGCATCACGGAGCTAGAACTTGGCGTTGGAGGAGTCGCGAGCCTGATAGGTCAAGCCCAAGTCACCGTTGATATGAATGCTTCAAGCGTTCAGGGTAAAGCTGAAGCCAACTCTGCTTTCATTGAAGACAGCCTCAATCAAATCACTGGCCTCGGGAACGTTGAGCTTGATGGCGCAAGCGTTGGCAGCATCACGGGCATGGCGATCGGTGACTTCACGACCACAGCTGATTCAGTATCGGAAGATGCTTCAGCGAGCGCTGCCCAAAGCATGCGTGGCATCGAGAATTTAAATCTCGATCTTGGTGGCAGTGGAACAATCAACGCCATTGTGAATGACACCAGCTACGTATCTGCTTCATCAGTGAGCGGCAATGCCTCTGCCACCGCTTCTGTTGATGCCATCGGCCTCGATGGAGGTGACATTCACATCGCAGGTGATGCCACAATCGTTGCCAGTGTCAACGCTCAATCCGACGCTGTTGCCTCAACGGTTGGATAGTTTCTACGGTTTTCATCCCAGGCAACACTTCCATAAGCAATCACAGGGTCCCGCAAGGGCCCTTTTTTTGTGTTTTCACCTGAAGCGCTTCAAGGAATTCATATTTGACACGCATGAAAATTACCAAAAAAGACTTCTTGATCATCAGCAAGAAAAAACGGACTTGAGCTTCCGCCAGCTGCTGGAGAAGCATGAGCTGGGCGAGCAATTCTTTGAAACCGCCAACAGCCCAGCTCCACCAAGAGCAAATCAAGCCTGACCTGGAGATACAGCAGACCACAAAGGGCAACCATTAGGGGGATACGGCAAGGTCTGGCTGCAATTGCCTGCACCTGTTTGATCGTGGAAGCGGTCTGCCTTTAAGGCTCTATAGACCGGGCCAAAGGGAGAGAGTTCAGCGCACAAGCCCTTGATCAGAGCCGATCAGGACCACAAAGCACAAAGCCGAAATGGTTGTTTTGCTTGGTTCAGCATTGCTCAAACCGGCATTGCCCAAAGATGGCCAAGGAACACAGCATCACGGCCTCGCACAAGCAACCGAAGCCAACACAAACCAACCTTGTCCCATGGTGCTCGCGGCAAGGAAAACAGCAAAAAAGGCGCTAATCAGCCGAAAAATAGGGCGAAAAACCGAGGCATAACAAACGCTGATTGAAATGCCTCCCTTAACAAAGCAGCGGGATGCCGACCAATGGTTGCCGGTGAATGAGATCTCCAAATACCCAGCCGTAAGTATTGACGCAAGGTGCTCACCCTTGGCGAGCGAGAGCCAACGCTCCAATCTCAATGCACATCACCCGGGCACCCCAATCAAGCAAATGATTTTCAAAAGTTCGTAATGAATAACGCGCTCAAATGACGGCCTTTGACGTACGCACAGCACGTATATACGACGGTCAGCGGGAAGGTTATCAGCCGCCTTAACCACTTCACAAAAACCTCCAAACCCCTTGCTAGCAATACAAAATTCATTGCTCAGCAATATCGACTAAATACAACTCTGGGACATAACTTGAGTTCAGCCCCCCCTGTGGGGGTGTCTTTAAACAAGCAACCCCCACATAACCAACCAAGAAAAATGGCTGCTCCTGACAATGCCGGCGGATCCTGGGAATCATTCTCTACAGATACCGTCGAAGCCGCTGGTCTTCAAAGCGTCACCGTTGACGTTGAAGCTGACGCCACAATCCAGACCGAATCCAATTCTTCATCTGACTCCTCTGCCAGCAACGTCACTGGCAATAGCGGCGCTGTTTCTACGACAGCCTTCAACTCCGGCCTACAGACAGACAGCACTGTTGAAGTAAGCGCAGACGCTGGCATCCAAGGTCTCGCTGGAACATCAGCTGCTTCTTTGGCAAGCACCACAGATGGTGATGCAAATGCATTCACTACCCTCGGTGAGTCTGCTGGTATTCAAGACCTAACCAAACTTGAAGTAGGTGGTGAACTATCTGCGCTAGGTCGTTCCCTCAATGATTTAAGTGCCTCAGCCGACTCAGTTGAAGGTGATTCAACTGCTCGCTCGGAGCTAAAAACTAACCAGACTCAAAATGGTCAGGTTGAAGGTCTAGAGGCTTCAACAATCAAAGTTAGCTCTGATGCAGGAATCCAAGGTCTTGCTGGATTAACCAATAGCGCTTCAGCGGCAACCGCTGATGGCTTAGCAGATGCAGAATCATTCGCTTCTGAAATCCAGGGTGCTGATCTCGACAAAACAGTCATTGGTGGCGTCGGTGATCTACTGGGCCAATCAGAATTTGATGGTTCTGCCTCTGCCGAATCGGTTGTAGGCATAGCCGACGGTCTTGCCAAGCTCGACAACATTGAAGGACTTGACACAGGTCTCACAAAAATCAGCTCCGATGGCGGACTGACTGGTATCGCTGGGCTCGATAACGCTGCCAGTGCTTCAACTACTGATGGCAATGCTTTTGCTACCAGCAACGTTGATGACTCCAAAGGTGCTGATCTCGGCACAACCGTTATCGGTGGCATCGGTAGTCTCCAAGGTCAAAGCACCGTTGCCGGTTCTGCCTCTGCAGAAACCGTTGATGGCAAAGCTGAAGGTCTCGCCAAGTTTGACGTCACTGAAGGCTTAGAAGCAACAACAACTAAAATCAGCTCCGATGGCGGACTGACTGGTATCGCTGGGCTCGATAACTCTGCCAGTGCTTCAACTACTGATGGCAATGCTTCTGCGACCAGCAACGTTGATGACTCCAAAGGTGCTGATCTCGGCACAACCGTTATCGGTGGCATCGGTAGTCTCCAAGGTCAAAGCACCGTTGCCGGTTCTGCCTCTGCAGAAACCGTTGATGGCAAAGCTGAAGGTCTCGCCAAGTTTGACGTCACTGAAGGCTTAGAAGCAACAACAACTAAAATCAGCTCCGATGGCGGACTGACTGGTATCGCTGGGCTCGATAACGCTGCCAGTGCTGCAGCCACCACCGGCAATGCTTCTGCTACCAGCAACGTTGATGACTCCAAAGGTGCTGATCTCGGCACAACCGTTATCGGTGGCATCGGTGATCTGCTTGGTCAAAGCACCGTTGCCGGTTCTGCCTCTGCAGAAACCGTTGTTGGCAAAGCTGAAGGTCTCGCCAAGTTTGACGTCACTGAAGGCTTAGAAGCAACAACAACTAAAATCAGCTCCGATGGCGGACTGACTGGTATCGCTGGGCTCGATAACGCTGCCAGTGCTTCAACTACTGATGGCAAGGCTTCTGCCACCAGCAACGTTGATGACTCCAAAGGTGCTGATCTCGGCACAACCGTTATCGGTGGCATCGGTAGTCTCCAAGGTCAAAGCACCGTTGCCGGTTCTGCCTCTGCAGAAACCGTTGATGGCAACGCTGAAGGTCTCGCCAAGTTTGACGTCACTGAAGGACTTGAAACAGGTCTCACAAAAATCAGCTCCGATGGCGGACTGACTGGTATCGCTGGGCTCGATAACGCTGCCAGTGCTGCAGCCACCACCGGTAATGCTTCTGCCACCAGCAACGTTGATGACTCCACAGGTGCTGATCTCGACAAAACCGTTATCGGTGGCATCGGTGATCTGCTTGGTCAAAGCACCGTTGCCGGTTCTGCCTCTGCAGAAACCGTTGTTGGCAAAGCTGAAGGTCTCGCCAAGTTTGACGACACTGAAGGACTTGAAACAGGTCTCACAAAAATCAGCTCCGATGGCGGACTGACTGGTATCGCTGAAGTCAGCAATGCGGCTAGCGCAGCAGCAACTCTTGGAAAATCAGCAACAGCTAGAGCTAGCGCTGACTCAATCGAAGGCGCTGATCTCGGTGCAACGATCATCGGTGGCATCGGCACTATCGGAGCCCAAGCCACTCTCGCCTCTACAGCTGATGCAAGCAACGTAACCGGTGCAGCATTTGGCACTAGTAGCGTTCGTTCCTCGGAAGGCTTGGACCTCTCCGGCAAGCTCGACATTGCAAGTGACGCAAGCGTTACAGGATTTGCAAACATCACTGGAGGGGCTTCTGCTGGGACAACTAATGGAGAAGCTGAAGCCAAATCCACCTCTGAAACCATCACTGGTACTGACCTGAGTGACGGCAAAGTCACCATTGGTGGTCTTGGGTCGATCAGTGGTCAAGCCAACTTCGATTTCTCTGCTGCATCCAGCAACGTTGAAGATGGCCTATCCAAAGCAGTTGCTCAATCTGATTTAGCAACTGGCTTGATCGGGTCGAACGATGTTATTGACGTTGCTTCTGACGCCAGTGTTTCTGGTATGGCTGTCGGTTCACTAGGTGCCGATGCTACTAGTACCGCTTCAGGTGCAACAGCTAACGCTGGCAAGGATGACAGTGCCGTTGGTGCTGTGCTTCCAGATCTCAACGTTGGAGGCATTGCCAACATCACAGGAGCAGCACAACTCGACACTTCAGCAACCGCTTCCAATGTGGGAAGCGACAGCAATGATGCCAATGCGAATGCAGGGCTTGGACAAACCGTTACTGGTTTAGATGCTGTTGCGATCGATGTGGCCTCGGATGCCTCACTGACCGCTCAAGGCTTCAGCAACCTTGATGCTTCTGCCACAAGTACCGGTGGTATTGCTTCCGCCGATGCTGGAAATGCGGATTCACTGGTTACTGGTCTCGCAGAGGGTCTCACCCTTGATATCGGAGGCATTGGCAACTTGGCTGCCACTGCTCAAGGCACCGCTGATGCTTCCGCATCCAGCGTGACTGGATCGACCGATGCTTCTGCTCTTCAGAAGAGCGTGGGTATCGCATCCGAACTCGACATGGACACCGCTTCTGATGCCATGGTCAGCTCCAACTCCACCATCATCGGTGGTGCGGATGCGACCAGCACAAGCGGTGATACGTCAGTTGCCGACATGACCTTCAATGCTCTAGGCATCCAAAACATCGACCTCAATGCCGGTGGAATTGGAACCCTGAGCACCAACGCCAACGTCACAGGTGATGCTTCTGCATCAGGCGTCGACAGTGCTTCCACGGCCACTGGCAACCTCGACGCCATGGGCCTCGTCGGAGACATCTTCACCAGCGCTTCTGACGGAACCCTCTCCGCCACAGGCGTAATCGACGGTAGTGTCTCCGCTATGAGTACAGCCGGCGCAAGCGAGGCAGAGGGAGACTTCGATGCCACTGGCCTTACCTCACTCACCATGGATGTGGGCGGCGTACTCGACCTCGCCGGCCAGACTCAAGTCTCCGGTGATGTCTCCGCTGAATCTGTTGATGGCACAGCCGAAGCTACCTCTGGCGAATCCACCATCGAGGGGATAACCGAAACAACCCTTATCGGCGCCAGCGATGGAACCGCTCTTGGTACTGCCTTCGGCAGCTTCAATACCACTGCTGAATCCACAGGTGCTGACGCCACTGCCGATGGCTCACAAAGCCTTGTCGGCATGCAAACCATGGAAATCGACTTCGGCGGTACTGGCTCCATCAGTGCCATCGCTCAAGATGCCAACTTCGTGGAAGCCAGCTCCGTAAGCGGCAATGCTTCCGCAACGGCCTCTGTTGATGCCATCGGCCTTGACAGTGGGACCATCAACATCGCTAGCGATGCGGTTCTCACCTCCAGCGTCTCCGTCGATTCGGCTGCTGATTCCAGCACCGTCGGCGCTTGAGCCATTCGGACGAATGATTCGGGTCCAGCAACTCAATGCGAGTAGCTGGACCTCAGTCAATCCACCGAGTTCCATGCCATGGACTTCAATTCATCCACACAGCAGGGGATCGACATTCATCTTGATCCCATCAGCGAGTCGGACATTGAGGACCTGGTCGGCAATGCCTCTGCGGAACTTCAAGATCTCCTCTCGGGACTTTCCGTCTCGATTAAACAGATCCTGAGCATCATGTCCAAAGTGCTTGGAGAAACAGCTGACTACCTCGTCCTCGTCTCTGAGGACGTCATGCAATCAGCCTCTCTCTGTCTTGATCATCTCCTTTCTTCTGACGATGAGTCGCTGATAGCCTTACATGCGCTTTGCGCCTGAAGGCGTCAAAAAAAGTCTTCACGCCTCCATCTGGGGGCGTTTTTTATTGGCCTTACATACAAATAAATACCAAGACATACAAACTTCTTGTATTGCTTGGTGTATCTCAGTAAATACCATTCCTTGAATAAGTAATACTTAACAATCCCAAACTCCTGTTCTGGACTGTGATTCTTCAATCCATTGAAAAGAATATGCAAGAGGCATGCTGAAAATGTTGCTCCCTTGGCTCTAAATTAAGAGCAACCAATTGGGCGTGCTGCCCCCGCATTCGATGGCTGACTCCACATCTAGGCAGGAGATCGAGCTAGTTCAGGGTCTCGTTGCTGACTCTCTTGAAGTCAGCGCAGACGCTTCGCTCGAATCGGGGATTGACGCCGAAATTTCCGCTGCAGCGTCCTCAACAGAAGGAACAAGCGACGCCGATTCGCATCTAAAAATCGCCGAAGGCCTCAAAACAGACGATCTCGATGTTGGCGGTAGCGCCACGGTGGATGTCGAGAACCTGCTGAAGGTGAATGCCGACGCCACTGGAGTCACCGGTGATGGCACCTCAACAAGCAGCGTTGATCGCAGCACAGCCCTTGAAGCAGAAACCATTGCAGTTGGTGGCAGCAACACCATCAATGGCACCGTTACCACCGAGCTTCAAGCCGATAGTGCCACCACAGGCGGCGATTCCAAGGCGGCGACAAACCTTGGCGAAACCGTTGGTATTGATGCTGCAACCACTACAGCAGAAGGAGAACTCACCCTTACGGGTGCCGCTAGCAATACCCTCAACACCACAGCGGCAGTCACCAATGCCACCGCAGACACAAAGGCTGAAGACGGTGCCACTGCCAGCAATACGGTCACCACATCCCGAGGCACCCGACTCGACAGCGTTAGTGCTGGCGACAACGCCAACATCAATGCAACCGTAGGCACAAGCACCAACGCAAATGCTGCTGCCACCACAGGGTCAGCGGATGCCAGCAACAGGGCCGTCGACATTGCAGCACTCGAGCTCACTTCAACAGAACCAACCAGTACAGCTGAAGATGCAGCCAGCACGGCTGAGAATGGAAGCAGCACAACTGAAAACACAGAAGACCCCGAGGCCGCCGCTGGTCGCGTTCAAAATCTCAGCTCTGATGCCACCATCAATGCTGAAACCACCCTCAACACCACGGCTCAAGCCAACACCACAACGGGTGTGGCCTCAGCCACCAATGACGTTGATGTCATTGACGGTGCACGGCTTGGAAATTCAACGGTCAATGTGGGTGGCGACGCCGCCGTCAGCGGCTCCGTTGCCCTTACCACCAACACCAACGCAACCAATGTCAGCGGTGGCGATGTCAATGCAAGAGCTGGGGTCAAAAGCAGCAAAGGCATCAGTCACGAAAACAACCCAACAGCACAGCTGAACGTTCAGGGCAGTGGCACAGTCACAGGCACCGTCAGCAACAACAGCACGGTTGCGGCCCAGAGTGCTGAAGGCAATGCCAACGCAACGGCAGGGTCAAATGCGGGTGGCGATCAATTTGGTGTTGACCTGCAAAGCCTGGTCGTTAATGGCGCTGCCAATGTCACTGGCCAAGTAGCCAACACCACAAACACCACTGCAGACTCCACCGAAGGTGAAGCCACATCCCAAGTTCTCGGCGCCAACCGCGTTGGTTTACAGACCTACAACCTGCAGGTAGGCGATCAAGCCACCGTTAAAGCCACCAACAGCAGCAGCTCCACGGTTGATGCCACCTCAACCCACGACGATGCCGTTGCCATGGTGGGTAGCGAAGCCACCGCAATGCGAAATATTGCAGTGGACAACAGCGTAATCCGCGTTGGTGGTGACACCACCATCACAGCAGCCACAAACAGTGACGGCGATGCAACGGCAGAAAGCATCGGCGAATCTGCTGAAGCAATCAGCATCAGCGAAGCCATCGGTGTTTACCAGAGCGCCTTTGAATCAGAAGCTGAGTTTGATGTCACCTCAACAGCCATCAACACAGGCAGCATCACTGCAACCACAGTTGGCGACGGGATTGATGGCAATGGAGACGGCGTTTCGGATCACGCAACTGCTACTGCAAACCTCAAAGCAGAGGCAATCAATCTCGAGAACCGTGCCAACAATCTTGGCCTCGACGCAGCAGGCAATGCAAACCTGAGTGCCACAGGTGGCTTGCAAACCGACGTCATTGCGAGCAATACCGATGGCGATGCGATTGCTGTTGCAGACCTAGAAGCGCTAGGCCTGCAAATGGAAAACGCCAGCATTGGCGGAGAAGCAAACATTCAAAGCATTGGATTGATCGATGTCTCCAACATCTCTGCTGAAACCAACAGCAGCGGCGAAGCGAAGGCCACCACAGACCTCTCTGTGCTCAGCCTCGAAATCAGCGATGCACTCGAGGTCGGCGGAAATGCCAACTTCACAACACAAACCTCAGCGAAAGTCAACATCAATGCGGACAACGTTGAGGGAGATGCAACCAGCAGCAATAACGCAGGATTAGGCGAGGCCTACAGCCTGGCTGGCATGCAACTCAACGGCTTAGATCTGGAAAGTGATGCCACCTTCACCTCCGTTTTGCTGGATGATTTCAACACAACAGCAGAATCAGTAAAAGGGAATGCAACAGCAAGCACCAACCAATCCTTACTAGGCATTGGCTTCATCGGTGATCACAATGATGTGGCCGGAGATGTCTCCGTGAGCTCAGTGATGAGCCACACGAGCTTCACTGAAGCTTCATCCGTTCAAGGAATCGCCACGGTGGATGAAAAACTCACAGCCGTAGGCATCGAGGTCGACGCCCTCGATGTGGAGGGGGATGCGAGCTTCAGCTCCAACGTGGTCATAAGGGCCAGCAGCAGCACAGAAAGCTAAGCGAACTGTTGAACACTGACCCTTAACCAACAAACCCATGACTCAAACACCACTAGCCAACCAAACCAGCGAAGATCCCACAACTGTGGAGGATCCACAGGAAGCGAATAATAATTACGTAAACAATGCGATTGCCGCAATCCAAGCAGAAAGCGAAAGCATTAATGGATCAATAATTGTTCCTCTCGAGACAGGAGATCAGGATGACGCTGAATCAGCAGACTCTCTACCAAAGCTTGTACTTAATGTCAGTGAAAGTGAGGTTAATGGTCGCACAGGCTCATTAAGCTTTAACGATGTTGACGGAGAGGGTTGGGCAGATTTACAACCTGAGAGTTACCAACCAAGTAGCCTGGGCGCCTTCAGCATCACAGCTCCAGACAACAATGGATTCAGTTCATGGAGCTACCAGCCTGGACGAAGTCTGGACAGCGGCGAATACGCAATAGACAGTTATCTGATTGAAGATAGCCAAGGCGCTGAATATCAGATTGACATTTCCGTCAGCGGAGAAGATGACCTTTCAAGCATTGACGGCGTATTAACGGGACAGTTAATCGAAGGCATCAGCAACAGCCAACGCGGGATCGTCACCATTAATGATCCCGATGTTACCGATGCGCCCGACAAACCAGCGGGCACAAAACTTCTCGCCTACGACGGAGTCCAAGGCGACTATGGCACCTTTAGTTTTGCAGGGGGAAACACAAACGATGTCGAGTGGGTTTACACCCCTGACAGTGAAAGCGATCTATTCGATTCGCTTGGCACAGGCCAAACCGTTGTCGAGAATTTTGAGGTTAAAACAACAGACGGACAAGTAGAAACAATCACGATCACCCTTCATGGTGCCGATGATCCAAACGTTTTTACAGGTGCAGAGGCCATCACCGATGCCCTGGCTATCCAAACAGACAATGATCTTTTAAAAGCAGGTGGCAGTTTTGATTTAAGTGCCGAAGCCATGGCAGAAGCTGTGGATCAGGCCTTCAACCTCACAGAAGACAATGTTGCGGATGCCGTGGCACAAGCCAATGCAATCGCTATAGAACATGAAGGATCACTGGATGCACTCCTGAATGCAGATGCACCAGGCTTGCTGCAGTTAACAAGCACCAATGGAGGCAGCGTCGATATTGATGCCTTTGCGAGTGCCGATGCAGAAGGCGCACTTGGTTCAGAAGCTGATGCCGATGCTGTTGCTATTGGCTTCCAAAACGTGAGCGTCACGACCGATGGCGAAGGAGATATCGCCTTGAACATCGATGCAACTGCAGAAGCACAAAGCAATGCAGAGATCATCTCCACCATCGAAGCAGACGCAACCGCCTACGGACTACAGGGAACCGATAATGCAACTGAAGCAATCACTGTTTCAGGCAATCCCTTCGCAAATGTAAGCGCAGAAGCCAATGTTATTGGCGACAACAATGCTGAAATGGTTCTAGGAAACATCACCGCAGAATCTGTTGGCATCGAAAATGCAAACATCACGAGCAACGGCACCAACAACACCATCGGTGCGGAAGCCGATGCAAGCATTAGCGCTACGGATCTGGGAAGCAACGTAAGCGGTGCAGACGATCTTCGTGAAGTGACTGCTTCAGCAATCGCAATCGAAGACACCAATGTTCGCAGCAACGATCAGCAAGGAAGCACCATTCGTGGAAACGCTGATCTCAGCGTTGATCTGGGTGGCTGGGAAGGCATGGAAAGCCAAGAGATCGACAGCCTGGCCAGCATTGGAATGCGCAATGCATCAATTACAACAAGCTCAGGCGATGACCATGTTGAAGGAACAGCCAAAAGCGCAATCAACCAATTTGAAATGCTCAATGAAGAGGGCAGTTTGGATGTAGAAGGCGGTGGAATGATCAATTCAACTGTGATTACCGGCACAGGTAATGACGTTGTCATCGGCAATGCAAGTGGTGATGGCCTGTCAAAAACCAGTGGATTTGTAGACAGCAACGTGGATACGGGAGTCGGCAATGATCAAATCACAGGCGGGGCTAGCAACAGCAGCTTCGAAACAGGCATTGGCGATGACGCGATCACACTAGAAGCGAGTGAAGATTCGATCCTCGATGGTGGAATTGGGGCTGATCAACTGAGCGTGACTGGTACATCAAGCAATACTGAGCTTCATGGTGGAGTTGGCAATGATCAACTTCAAGGGGGATCTGGCGATGATCTCATCCATGGAGGAGTTGGTGATGATGTGCTCGAAGGTGGTGCTGGCGCCGATCAATTTGTGTACAAGTCAGTCGATTTGCTCAGGGGCAGTGATCAAATCAACGACTTCAATGCAGCGGAAGGAGATTCTGTTGTAATCAGCAACAATCTATTAGGTCTGGACGAAGGAACAGTGCTCGAGTTCGTCACTACAAACGAGATTACAAATGACGGCTCTGCCGATATGAATCAATCAATGATCGTTGACACGATGGGCAACATCCTGTCGATGGGTACAGTCACAAACGCACGATTAGCTTATGCAACAGATACTGGCGATCTACTCTTTGACTCCAACGGCGATTGGAGTCAGGGCTCACGTACGATCGCCAACTTAAGCCAAGACGGGAACGTCGCTGACATTACAACCGAGAGCATACAAATTAGCGAGCAAACAGTAAGCACTGAACAAATCGCAAGCTCACAATCCTTCAGCGAGGCGACACAACTTGGAAGCCAAACCGCTACAAGTACACAACAAGATAGCTCCAGCAATGAGGGAGTATCTGCAGCAATTCCGGACTCTGCTGTAAACTCAGATGAGACTTTAGCTTCTGGTAGCGTAGCAATAGAGTAGTCACAGCCAAGCAATGATGCAGCGCGAAATATCCTGGAAAGTAATATGGCAGCTCAGAGTGCTGTGTTGGAATTTAGGTGATGGCGAATCATTGATTACCGAATTTTCAGAGACGCCATTACCAGAAGATCCACAGGTTCTAATGAGAGCCCTATCAAATGAACGCCCAGAACTAAAACCAATACAAGCAAGTGTAATCAAAGGAATCGTGGCAATAGACAGCAATGGTAGAATCCTGCATTCAAACGAGCTAAGTCCGGAAGAAGACATATGGTTATGTAATATCTCAAGACAGCAAATGCTCCTTATCCTAGAACCAATTAGAGGTTAACCGCTTGGCTCTTCTATTACTTGCTCTGCAATATTAGAAGATAGATCAGCAGTGGCGACTAAATCAGCTACAAATGCTGCTTGTTGTTGGTCGGCCTGCACACCAAGTTGCGTAGCATCCTCAAAATCTTGTGAATTCACGATTTGGTTCACACCAACAGCTTGACCATTCTCATCAAATGCCTGAGTAGAGTAATTAGGTGCACTCGCAGTGCCACCTGCAAAAATCACTTGATCGTATCCATCAAGGTTCGAAACGGCTGCTGCTTGATAGCCATCCACTTGAAAAACATCGGATCCATCAGCTGTAGTCAACATATCGCTATTCGTAAGATCAACAGGTGCATAGTCAAGCTCACCACTCTGATCAACACTTACCTGCTCACGATGCAAGAGCAAGGCTGGGCCAGCATCAATCACCTTAGTATCACCTGACTGGGCCAAAACATCACCAGCAAAGTCCAAGCCAAGATATCCGTCACCATCCATATCTACTTGCTTCCAATTATCTTGATCAGAGTAATTCTGAAAAAGTTCAGTTTCTAACAAAACGACATCAGTAGCCGAGAGAACCTCATCATTACGTAAGCTAGTTGCCTCGCGAGGACCATTAGCATCATCTGACAATTCAACAAAAGACTGAACCCGATAGTTACTCTCTCCCGTAGTCGGGTCATCACCACGCAAGATGAGATTGAAATTCCACTGACTACCAGCATCAGATTGGGGATCACCACTCACATGGACGGCATCAAATCCTACAGGGGTATAACCCTCGGGAAGGAACTGATCGCCATAGGAATTACCACGGCCATCATTCAATGTAATTGCATTTCCAACCTCAACTTCTAACTGATCAGAAGCATATTCCTGAACCTGCCAATAACCATCATCCGACTGAGACATCACATAGCGATCGCCCGCATCGCCAAGGAAAGGAGGGACAACAACCATGTTGGCAACTGCAGCGAGATCGGCATCACCATCAGTCACAGTAAACGCAATCGAAACATCTCCAGCCGCATCAGGCATGTAATCCCACACTCCCTGCTCACCCTCAACAGCAGTTAATGTGCCACCACCAGAGGAGATAACGACTTCAGAAACAGAAAGCGGCTCATCATCTACATCATAAAAAGCAGAATCCATAAGTTGATCTTGGGTTATCCGTGTTGGAGTTGTTAAAGGCTGCCAACCAAGATAAGTAAATTCACCATCAATACGAATTGGAGCATCATTACGACCCTGTATTTCAAACTTCATTGCAGCTTCAACTGTTTCGCCAGCTTCATCAATAAACGTCAACTTCACATCCTGAACAAGCGTCTCTCCATGATCCAAAGAATCAAAGTCGTCATATCCATAATCACTAATCAAAACACCCTGATATGTTTGATCAGACGACGTTTTACTGATCACAAGGCTAGAAAGATCGGAAGTTCGATCAAGCGTTAGTCCGATGAGTGCAGAGGCCTCAACCTTGTCTACTTTAAGAACATCACCCTGGTCCACATCAAACACTCGACCATCAGAGACAAGATCTAACGTGGTCGAGGAGAAATCTTCCCCAATACGATAAATAATTGGATAATCGTTGAGAAGCTCAGGAGAATCATTTTCACCAACTACAACAGCATTTAAAAAACCACCCTGACTAGCACCATAGGAATCATGGACCCGGAACTGGTATGAAGAAACAGCGGTTTGCCCGTCAGATAGATATTCAAATTCACCACTTGGATCAAACGAGATCTCAGAGCCTCCTGGAGATACAACAAAGCGACCACCATTGGAGCCCTTGATATTCGCTGCCGATTGCTGGGGTTCATCAAATCGAACAACATCTCCTTCGTCGAGATCAGCAGCAACCTCAGCAATGGCAATCTGATCTGTTGCTCCCGATTCAGTAACTAAAAGATCTCTGAATGAAATGAGTGATGGCGTATCATTCACACCAGTAATAGTTACATCAACTGTGGTACGATCCGAAGACGCACCAAATGTATCTTGGACAACATAAGAGAAAGAAGCATTTTCAAGCTCTCCATCCTTAAGATCATCATAATAACCAGATGGGCTAAAAATTAGATCGCCATCAACAAGGGACAGCACTGAATCGCGAACTGATCCTTGATCGTACTCAAGAACGAAAACAGTATCACCGAGATCAATATCAGTATCATTAGCAAGAACATCCTGGGAAATAGAATTCGCATTGACATCTTCCAAGAATGTAAGAATATCGCGACTGGAAACCGGAGCATCATTCACACCAGTAATCACAATATCAACTGTTCCAACACTCTGATAACCCATCTGGTCACTAACTGAATACGTCAGAGATTCAGTTGCACTACTTCCTTGGGGCAACTCATCAAACTTATTAGATGAATCATAATTAATTTGCCCATTGGCAAGAATTTCAATTTCACCACGGGCGCCAGAATCTAACTCTGCAGAAGCAAGATGAAGAACGTCACCGTTATCAACATCCCGATCATTCAGAGTTGGGTCAAACGCTTTACTTGAGTCTTCCGAGATGTATTGGACATCATCGACAGCTTCGGGAGCATCATTGACGCCAGTAACGGTAACAACAACATTACCCTGATCAGTACCATTAAAACGATCCTCTACCGTGTAGCCGAAAGTTTCAGATGCTTGTTCATTATGAGCAAGGGAATCAAAACCTGGCCCCGTAGAATAGGTAACTCGTGCCGTAACAGGGTCTAAAACTGCTGTGCCGTAGTTCTCGGTTGGATTACTGACGGATGAGACACGGCGTGTATCACCTAAGTCAACATCAGTATCATTTTCTGTAGGATCAAAAGTAGAACTACCATTTTGCAAAACGCTAACCGTATCCTGATTCGCCACAGGCGCATCATTAACACCTGTGATCGTGACATCAACTTGAGCTTGATGAGTGGCGCCATACTCATCTGAAACGGAATAAGTGAATGTCGCCGCCTCTTGATCACCCTCAGCAAGATAATCAAACTTGCCAACTGGATTATAAACAACACGTCCAGAACTCGACGTGTAACTCAAGGCACCATTATTGGAGCTATCATCAACAACGCCTGAGACCTTTAGCTGAGAATTATGATCAACATCAGTGTCATTAGCTAACAGCAAGGTATCCGCTGCTTCTAGGATTTGTTCTTCAGAAACGACAATTTGATCATCAGAAGCGACAGGAGTGTCATTAACACCAACAATAGTGACAGTAGCCTCCGCCTGATCAGTAGCACCATTCTGATCAGAAACGGTGTAGTCAAATGTTTCTGTGGCAGTTTCATCTTGTGATAAAGATTCAAAACCAGTGCTAGCGCTGTAAGTGACAGAACCAGAAGGATCTACATTGACACTACCAATGGATCCTGGACGTGATGAGACTTCAGTAACCGTGAGAAGATCATCACGGTCAACATCAGTGTCATTACTAGCAGGATCAACTAAAATAGTCTCACCCTGATTCAACGGATAGGCATCAGAACTTGCCTGAGGAGCATCATTTTCGCCTTGGATTTCTACCGTGACAGATGTAGTATCGTATCCACCATTACCATCAGCGACTGTATATTCAAATGTTTCACTAGCGGAACCACCTAAGGGAATATCATCAAACCGATCAACAGGATTATAAATAACACGACCCGCCTGGAAGACAACCTGGCCTTTATTTGTAGAAGGACTGACAACACTCAGAACATTAAGCGAATCTCCCTGGTCAACATCTGTATCATTCTGTGTAACATCAATTTCAATCGTCTGATCTTCCGAAACCGATTCCGCGTCGGGGAAAGCAACAGGAGCATCGTTAACACCTTTGATCGTTATATCAACTTGGCCTTGATCGACACTATTTTGATCATCAGAAACTTCATAATAAAAAGTTTCAGTAGCTTGTCCACCTACAGGTAAGAATTCAAAAGCACCATTGGTTTCGTAAACAGCTTCACCATCACTGGATAAATAAGCGGTTCCAGCATTACCAGTGGGGTTAAAGACATCAACAGTTCGTAGGTTGTCTCCTTGATCTAATTCAACGTCATTACCAGAAGGATTAAAGATGAGATTTGAGTCCTCACCAACAATAACCTGATCTCTCTGAGCTATAGGTGCATCGTTGACACCTTGAATAGTAACGCTAACAGTGGCAGTGTCACTTCCACCGTATCCATCAACGCCTGTGTAATAGAAGACTTCAGTAGCACTATCATCCTGACCAAGGTGGTCAAAATTACCAATGGCAGAAAAAGTAATGCTTCCATCCTGATCCACAACAGCAACGCCACTGTTTCCAGAAGACTGTGTAACTGAGCTCGGTCTTACAGTCTGACCTTGATCAACATCAGTATCATTTACAGCAGGATCAAACTTAAGGGCCTGGTCCTCAGTGAGACTTATGGAATCATCAACAACAGAAGGCTTATCATTATTGCCAACGATTGTGACGTTGACCTCAGATTGAGCACGAGCGCCATTATCATCTTCAACGGTATAAGAAAAGGACTCGAAACCGGTTTGGCCAGCAGGAAGATCATCAAACCGGCCATCTGCCGTATACGTGAGGCTTAATTCATCGCTGCTGATGTCAACCAAACCTTGATTTCCAGGTTGACCTGTAACCTCAACAATTCGAAGAGAATCACCCTGATCAACGTCTTCATCATTGAGAAGCGGATTAAAGGTACGAGCCTGATCCTGACTTAAGGTGATCTGATCAGGTCGAGCGATAGGAGCATCATTGGCACCGGTAATCGTAACGTCTACATATCCTTCATCAGAGCCTGCGTGTCCGTCACTAACAATGTAAGTGAATGACTCAGTAGCAGTATCACCTGGGCTTAAATAATCAAAGCTTCCAATAGCCGAATAGGTGATATCTCCCTGAAAATCTAGTGAAGCAGATCCTGAGTTTCCAGGAGGATTATATATAGCAACAGCGCGTAAAGAGTCGGAATCAAGATCTATATCGTTCGCAACTACATTAAATTCAAGAGCTTGGTCCTCAGACAAGCCAATGGTATCAAGAACTGCCGTAGGAAGATTATTCGGAGCTGAGGGCAAGGCGGCCTTCAGATCCTGCGCTGAACGCAGATCAAGAACCTGGTTGGCTGCAATGGCGTTCGAATCAAAGCCAAATCCAAGTGAGCCATTATCTCCCTCATAACGATCCACTCCATCTGGTGAACCAATCCGAAGGT
Source organism: Synechococcus sp. PROS-9-1 (assembly GCF_014279775.1). NCBI lineage: Bacteria > Bacillati > Cyanobacteriota > Cyanophyceae > Synechococcales > Synechococcaceae > Synechococcus > Synechococcus sp. PROS-9-1. The sequence goes on along the minus strand of NZ_CP047961.1, from coordinate 1,850,561 downwards.
CTTCAATAAAGAGAAGCTCGTTACCGTTGTCTTCTATAGCAACGGTAAAGGCGTAGTCCTGAACGTCGCCACTATAAAGAGCTGTGTAGTTCGAGCTTGCTAAAAAATTGTCGTTTCCACCACCACCAAAGACATAGGTGGCCCCAGGTGCAAAACCGTAGCTCTCCCCATTGTCGCTGCCATAAAGGACAGAAGGGCTGTTAGAGATGGTTGTAAGGGCCATGCTCCAAACAGAGACACCATTAATTGGAAGCTAGCAGCAAAAGAAACCTCTCAGCAACAGCAAGAAGCCACTGGTGGCAAGGGTTTTCGGCGGTAGTTGTATAGACAGAAAAGCCATTCGGTACACAGTTACATGCGGCGTAATGCCTGCAAGCCTTATGAACCTCAAAAATCGAAGGTGAGCACTAGGGTCTAAGGCACCAAGGCCTTGTATAGATGGAGCAACACAATGGGAAAATACCAACAAAAAGAAAGAAGAAAAGGTCCGCTCATAAGTAATACTAATCAATATTGATATCGAGGTCTATACGTATATACGCCTAGGCAATACCAGGCCATAAAAGCCTGAAGCGACACGAATCGCCTCCAAATACAAAGCTATACATTTCGATCCACGGTAATACAAGCAATACAGCACTCATAATATTTTATAACCACATAATTATGATTTTCTCCTAGCAAATGCCTGTGCATCACTGCCATTGTCATTTTCTATATACAGGAATAACAACTCATTGACGAATACAGTTCAGGTTTTTCGTATAGCTCTATATACACGGCTAAACCCTATTGACGAGCTTGCAAGTAAGCGTTTTAAAGAGTATTTTTCTTAGGACAGCAGTTTTGGATTGTTGGCAATGGCCAGCGAACTCAACCTATTCGAGATGGACTTCGAAGGCTCCGCTGATGCGGGCCTAGTGGCTGGCTATGACGGGAAGAGGGCAGTGGCGAACTCTCGTTCCTATGCCGTCGAAATGGCGAATCAAGTCGAGGTTGGTGGCCAGATCGATCTGCAGTCAAAAGCGGATGCCGAAGCTGTTGGGGTAAAGCACGACACTGAGCTTGCGGACATCCTGAATTTCGGTGATGCAGTTGCTGAACAGGTTCTGGCGGAAGCCAAAGCCTATGGCCTCAGTAGCCATCACGATTCCGACTGGGATCCAGAGCTTCTAACGCTTAATCCTGATGGGCTGCTCAAAGTGACAGCGGGAGAAGGAGCAAAACTGAAGATTGAGGCGGAAGCAACATCACAGAGCGACTTAAGCGAAATCAGAATTCAAACCAACGCCGAAGCGGTCGGTTGGAGTGACGCAGATTTCACAACGGCAAACGAAGAAGGCCTTGTTATAGAAGCTTATGCAGAAGCACTTGGCATCGATAACGGAGCTGACAATATCCTCTATACGGAGTCACTAGCAACTGCCATTGAAGGAGATGACGGAGATGCAACAACCACACTGACGATCACCTCCAATGTGGAGGCTGATGCCTTGGCCACTGCTCAATTGAGCGGGCAAAGTGAAACCAGCATGATTGAGTGGATGGAAGCGCATTCCATCGGTATCAACGATACAGATATCAACCTGATTGGAGAAGGATTGGTTGACGCAAATACTTATTCCTCGATCAGTTTTGAAACAATTGATCCAAGTGATTTGGGCTCAGAAAATCTAGAAGGTGTCGACAATACTGTCATCACACTGGATGGTGACGAAAGCAACATGGTTGATGCAAGTACTGAGGTTGAGGTTGCAGAAACGATGACAGGCGCCAGTAGTTATGGCATACAAGGCACAACAATATTTGGCGATGGCGATGGAGCTAATATCATTAATGCAGAAGCCATCATCGAAGCAGACTTCTCATCCTGGAGTGGGTTTACAGGCTCAGAGCTTGATGAGTTTATTGCCATGGGCTTAAACGACAGCAATATCGTTCTAGGCAAAGGGGCCGATGTAGTGAGAGGCGTAGCCAAACAAGATTTAACATTAAATGAGTCATTTAGTGAAACACTAGATACAGATAGTGCTCTAGCTAAAACCCTCTCACAATCTGCAGGAATTAATAATAGTGCAATTAATACAGGTGCTGGAAATGATATTGTTGAAGGTCAAGTGAGCGGTGAAGCAATTCACGTCGACACATCAAGAGGAATCGTTGACTCCTATATCAATACGAGCACCGGTGATGACAAAATCAATGGCTCGGTGACAAACAGCGTTCTCCATGGCGGATCAGGAGATGATCGAATTGAAATGGATGATGCTTTTGGTTCGATAGTTGATGCTGGTAGCGGTGACGACCGCATTGCAATTGCCTCCGAATCGGAATCGATGCAACTGTTTGGTGGAACTGGGGAAGACATCATTATTGGCGGAAGTGGAGACGACATGATCAGCGGAGGAGTTGGCTCAGATGTTCTAAGAGGAGGGGAAGGAGCTGATACATTTGTATTTGATGTAAGCAGTTTCGGGCGAGGTACAGATCTTGTTAGCGACTTCAATCAAGCGGAAGGAGATGTCCTAGAGCTTTCAGCAGCTCTAACAGGGATTAACAGAGGGGCTGAACCGATTTTCATAACAGCTGCAATGGCCGAAGGCACAAATATTGATGCAGCAATCATCTACGACACATTGGAAAATATCCAAGGACAAAGAGCCACATCGGTGAAAATGGCTTATGCTCACGATCAAGGATCAATGATGTTCGACGAAGACGGTGATTGGACTCAAGGAAGCGATGTTCTGGCTGTTGTCCGCCACACAGACAGCTCTTCAGAGCTAGCCCCATCCGATATAAAAATTGCTTAACTGCAGCAACTCTTTATCTGTTAATAAGCGGATGTGTATCAGCTGGACGCCCCTGGATTCCACCAGAAGAAACAGCACAAGCGCTGCAAGCATGGGAAAAGTCCGAACAAACAGAATCAAAAGAGGGATGGATCTTTATAGATGAACAATTTATACAAATAGGTTTTAGTGATCCCCCGATAAACAACAACTTAGCATTAATAGCACCTGAGAATTTCACGCCTACACCCCAAAAAAAACTGGGAGAGATTGAGGACGTGATGGGCGAAAATAATGAGAAAGAAGAATACAGAGCAAGCCGTTATTTTTACATCTACAGCACAGTACCACTAATGAAAGACGAATGGTGGCATATACAAGTTGGGCACCATACAAGATCCGGGGAAGAATGGTCAAAGCAGATCTTGGACAAAAAACGCCTAAAGATCTCATGCAAAAACAAAAAGCCACGCAAAATACAAATATTTAAAGATAAAAAATTTGAATCCCTAAAACTCAATAATGAATTAAATAGAAGTGAAATGGGCCTACCAAGCCTAAAAGCTCTATTGAAAAATCTAACAGTATGGATCTGCAGACAGGAAGGAAATTATGATTTCACACAAAAGACTCTGTAGCAAAGGGCACAGGAGAGAAGAAGAGAAACCTCAAAATCAAAGATAAGAAATACAGATAGAAACAATCGACGATAGAGCAAGAAATAACACCTTCAGCCAGTGGATGGAATAACCCAACGAGGAATCGTATTGCTTAAGAGGTCAAACCAATGATCTATTACCAATAGATTGTTCAAGGCCTGTCGCTAACAGAAAAACACCTTTCACAAATTGTGTATACAAATCAAACGCAAAATAGAGGGGAGCCCTTAGCAAGCATGGGATCTATACGCTATGAGGTTGAAGAGCGCTTTGAGCAATACAGAAGGGGGAAAGAAGGCTACACATCAACTCAAAAATGACTTAAAGTAAATCATGACAAGGGTCAAATGCCCATGTTCTCAAACACCGAAAACAATAGAACACTGCGATCCTTAGCTGCCAAGCAATACATGATGCGAGCAAGTAACCAACAAGAAAAAATAAATCAATGTCATGACTAACTCATTCAATTCAACATCAGTTCAGGACAAATCTGCAGGATACACATTAGAAGAGTTGCTGTCAATATATTTATTCCAAGAATTACCCTTAAGTGCTCAAGAGATTGAACAGTTAGATGATCATCTGGGTTTTAGTGTAGTTTGGTCCGATAATTACGAAAAAGAATTAACGGTAGTGGATGTCAACGGAATCACAAATGGCAGCAACGAGAATGATTTTCTGCTTGGTGCCAATGGTGATGAACGACTTAAAGGAGGGAAAGGGGATGACTTCATTTGGGGAGGAGAAGGAAACGATGATCTTTTAAATGTAAGCGGAAAGGACATACTAATCGGTGGGTCTGGGGATGATCAATATGTGATAAAGAATTATGATTCAATTATCGTCGAGACCGCAAACAATAGCGGAAAAGATACCGCCATTGTTTACTCAAAAGGCCTAGATTACACAATACCTAGCAATATTGAGACTCTAGTTATTGAACAAGACAGCCAAAGCACTAGAGCACTGCGAAAATCGCTATTTACAGGGTCTGAAAGAGCTGATATTTTTTCAAGCAAAACAGATGACTATATAGAGCTTAAAGGAGGTAAAAACAATGACACATATATATTTTCAAGCCACGACAATATTGTTATAACAGAAAAGGCTGAAGAAGGTGATGATTGGATCGTCGCAAACTTCAAGTCATCAGCTGATGGCATAACTGAATACAAGATAGCCGACAATGTAGAGAATCTAAGCCTCAAAGAAGGATCAGAGAGTATAGCTATTCAAGGGAATAAAGGCAATAATGTTATCATTGGTAATACTGATGATAATATATTACGTGGCGGAAATGGAGACGATGACTTAGATGGAAACACTGGCATGAACATACTTGCAGGAGAGACTGGCGATGATATCTATAGAATATCTTCCTCTAATCCTGATGACAATGCAATAATAGAAATGGCTGAAGAAGGTGATGATTGGATCGTCGCAAACTTCACGTCATCAGCTGATGGCATAACTGAATACAAGATAGCCGACAATGTAGAGAATCTAAGCCTCAAAGAAGGATCAGAGAGTATAGCTATTCAAGGGAATGAAGAGAATAATATTATCATTGGCAATACTGATGATAATATATTACGTGGCGGAGAGGGAGACGATGACTTAGATGGAAATGCTGGCATGAACACACTTGCAGGAGAGACTGGCGATGATATCTATAGAATATCTTCCTCTAATTCTGATGACAATGTAATAACAGAAATGGCTGAAGAAGGTGATGATTGGATCGTCGCAAACTTCACGTCATCAGCTGATGGCATAACTGAATACAAGATAGCCGACAATGTAGAGAATCTAAGCCTCAAAGAAGGATCAGAGAGTATAGCTATTCAAGGGAATGAAGAGAATAATATTATCATTGGCAATACTGATGATAATATATTACGTGGCGGAAATGGAGACGATGACTTAGATGGAAATGCTGGCATGAACATACTTGCAGGAGAGACTGGCGATGATATCTATAGAATATCTTCCTCTAATCATGATGACAATGTCATAACTGAAGAGGCTGAAGAGGGTGATGATTGGATCGTCGCAAACTTTTCGTCATCAGCTGATGACATAGCCGAATACAAGATAGCTGAACATGTAGAGAACCTTATACTCAAAGACGACTCAGCTAATATAAACATACTAGGAAATAATAGTGACAACACTATTATTGGCAATACTCAAGATAATTTCCTTGATGGAGGCAATGGTAATGATCATATGAAAGGGGAATCAGGGAAAGATCTATTAAAAGGAGGGAAAGGCAATGATTATCTTTATGGTGGCAAAGGGCATGACACGATGGAGGGAGGCGAAGGAAATGATGTATTTGTTGTGAATCCTGATGATTACGAATCAGGAGGAAATTATCCAGATATAATTCTGGATTTTAATTCAGAAGAAGATTTTGTGCAAATCAATACATCTCATGAACCGACAGAGCACACTAATAGGCAATTTTTAAGCCAAGGTAACTTTATTAGCACAACAACTGATCAACTGGAAGGCAAGGATGGACTACAGTCCAGCGCAGAATATGTATTCGACGAAAGTCAAGGGATTCTCTATCACAATGATAATGGAACAGAGCCAGGTGTCGAAAATAATCAAAATGGAATTCTCGCTCTTGGGGCTAATGCAACCCTTATAGACGAAAATATAGTCATAAACTAGGCGAGAGCAGGCTTACATCAAAGCAAGTTTTTCTTTCTTATTGGACTAAATCGTTGTTGTTCCAAAAACTGATGTGGCGCCTGATTGAATCTCAACAATACTTGTCATCTCAAGGCTATCTCCTGTGGTGATTTCATAATCGGTAAGACCTAAAGCTGCTTGATTAGTACCTGCACTAACGAGATCTTGGGAAGCACTCCCAGAGACTGCCGCCGATTCAGTAAAGCCTGAACTTGACGCAACCGCATTAATGAGTCGAGCTCCGTCAACGGTTGCCGAATACGCTCCATCAGTGACACCGTTGATTCCCATTGTGCTCAGCCGGAGTGTCGACTCAGCAACGCCAGCGGTACTAATGGCTTGGCTCTCACCAATGGAGACCGCAGCAGCATCTATTTCCGCCTCAAGACCCGGGAAGGAAAAAATAGAAGAACCAATTGCAGCTGTGTTCAGGGCAGTACCGAAAGCTTCTGTATCACCCACCACGGTTTGAGCTGTCGTCATGATCTGAGTAGAGCTATCAGCATCAATAAAACCACTACTTCCAGCTTGAAGATCTGCATTGTAAGAACCATTGTTTTGAGTGATTTCACCAGATGACTTTGCGTTACCTAACACCGCTTGCGCTGTTGTTTCAATATCAACATCACTTTGAATTTCAAGATCCATAGAATCAGCTGCTTTCATCTTTAGTCCCATGTCTTTATCACTATAAAGACCAAAAGCATCACCTAAAACTGTCTCAGAAATAGCCTCATCACTACTTTCATCTGCGATCTCAAATGCATCTACCTCTCCGTTACCAATAATGGCAGAGTGAGTGGATGCTTTTAACTGTGAACCTGTTGAAACCGAAAGACTTCCCCCTGCCTCGTAAGGGGTTTCAGTTTTTGGATCACTATCTGTATCACTATTCATAAGGTCCCCTTCACCATTCGAACTTCCATGAATTCCAATCGAGGAATCCATAGCAGTTTTAGCCTCTGCGGTTCCTCGATCACTATATGAAATTGAATTCAAGTCTGCTCCAGAGACTCCCCTAATATCAAGATCATCACCAGACAGTGCTGCGGAATCTTCAAGGCCACTTACTTTGCTCACTTCAACAATGGCTCTGGCTCTTCCCTCGGTACTCATGGCACCAGCATCAGCTCCAAGGCGCACATCAGCAGACATCTGTACATCACCGCCGCCAATCATATCCATGTTGGCAATACCAAAACCTCCATTCGCAGGATTTAGCAAAAGACCCTCTCCACCATCCATCGGCAGCTTGATGCCTACGCGAGTATGTGCATCCGCATCAACGAGTACTTCTGGCAAATCCGATTTTGTATCAGCAAACGATGAAAGAGCTGAAGAAACAGTTACAACAGCATTCAGATCAGAAGCAGCATTGAATGTAATGTTTTCAGACTCAGGAGCTTCAATATTGTTACCAAAAATACCGCCAAAGCTAGTGCCTTCTGTAATGGCAACACTATTATTTGTAACACCTGATGCTGCTGACGAAACGGCACCGTCTACAGGTGAATACACATTCAAGCTTCCCCCAACATCAACCTCAGTCTCACTAATGCCAACAGCTTGTCCAACGCCATAGGACTGCGCTGATGAGGTGTTAATCGTCAGGGCGATATCCTTAAGATTATCTGCGATAGATTGGGAAGAGCTAAGATTAAACCCAAAAAGATCGGCAGAGTTTTCATTAGTCTCAAAATATTCAGAGTCGGCTATGGTTTTGCCTTCTGCGCTGGGAGAGAACCTAAACTTTAAATCGTTCAATGGTGACAAATTATCTGCTTCACCTTCTCGGGTATCTTCGCCATCAAAACTCAGTTGCTTGGTATTTACGCTGTCAACAATATCGTAATTCCAATATGATGAGGAACCTCCAATCTGGATGGAATTACCTTGCTGAACATCACTCCATTCCGTATCAATACTATCCTCAATATTCCATTGCAAAAAACCATTCTCTGCAGGGACAAAACCAAGATATTCGCTATTTGTACCTTCCAGTAATTGCCCAGTTACAACGCTGGCATGCTCAAAATCCGAGAATGTTAATTCTTCAACATCTTTAAGATTTTGCTGATCGATAGAAGCAGCATCTAAAAGATCCGAAACCTGAAAAGTAGAAGAAATGGATATTTCTCTACTTTGGGTATTCGTAGTGGAGGAGGAGGAGCCCATGGTCATGCCATCTGCAACACAGATGTTGTTTGCATTCACTCCATTCTCTGCTCAGAATCCCTACGTGTCTATCGCTACCGGTATGGACAGCCCTGAACAGAGCAGCAATACACTCCTTCATTAATGGTCCCTAGCCCCCCAAATCAGCAATACGTATAGACGAAATTAAGCCCCTAGGGATATACAATTGACCTAGATTAAGCTTTTAATTGAATAGAACTAGAATAAACTAACCCAACACCACACAAGCGTGAGCAATACCGGTGGTCGGGTTGACCCTTAAATCAGCATTGCTAATGCCATTGAATCCATACCATGCTTCAGTCCAATTAATCCCTTTTGAGCCACAGCCAAGACGAATCCTGGAGCAGTAGTTGCTTGCATCAAACAACTCGATTGGATGACAGGGCTTGGGATCAACTCAACATCAGGAAGCAGCGCTCAGCGCAGACGTTGAAGCTGTATGAGTAGTCAGTGAATAGATGCGTTGTTGGGCCTTGTACACAAAAGCAATTCTCCCACTTTTTACTGTTGCGGGCATTTGTGGCTTAGCGCCAAATACGAGCAATAACCCAGGCAAACATGCCACAAGTGATAGCGAAGCCGATAATTGCAAACGTCCCCATCAATGGGGGTTCTGCCCAACTTGGAACTAAGTAAGACCGATCCCACAGCACATTGCGAAGAGCGCCGCTGCCTAGGCACCAAACAGGCAACCAGTACATGGCTGGAACAAAGATCGCCGAAAGGACTGTCGAAGTGACGATTCGCTGGGTTCTGTTCATGCAGTCATTTTGGGGCAATGTCCCACATGGCGAATTTCGTATTGAACCGCTTTTCGCAAGTGAGGTTGCGACTGATTAAGTAAAATTTCTGTAACCCCGGCTTACAGATGAAACCACTGTTCCTTATGTAGTTAGAAGATATAAAAAGAGCGATAGCTCATACCTGAACTTGTTTTGATTTATCCAATCCCCATCATTGGGGCCATCCATTCCGCATGAATTGCTGCAAGCATAGACATGTCAAAGGCGTGAACAGCTGGATTGGTTTTATCGGCAACCCACAAGACTCCAAACGGAGCATTTATAGCAAGTTGCAGCTTCCAGCGCCAAGTCACGATTTTCCAAATCTTGTGGAGCAACGGCTTTGTCTCAACAGATGGATCTTTCATCATCGTCACCAAATGGATTCCTAATATGGCGCACCTACAGCTGAGTTGTGTGTCCGCCAGATGAGAGGCGAGTTACAAACCACTTTCTACCTCGATGGGACCTTGATTTGTTCGGACGAACCCACAAAGAGATTCTCGTCGCTTAAATACCGATGAAGGGGAAGTGTTGTGAATCTTGGCTAATTCTGAGATCAAGCCCCGAGGCCATCGATGAGGATGGTGAATATTTGCTTCGAGGATTGCCTCATCAAGTTGCAGCTTTGATTTTGATAATTTTCTATTCATTATCGAAAATTCAAGAAAGCATTAAAAGTTTTCAACCTGATTCAAGAATTGCTGTGATCAGATGAGGTCTATTTCGCAAGTCTTCATTTGTTTCAATTGCTAAGTCCTGAGCATTCTTAGCATCGAGGGCATAGACCTTTGCCTCGTGTATTTCTCCTTTCAGGTCCTTAAACCTGACTTGGTAGTGATGACCAGAGGCAGACGTTTTCAAGTGTAAGTTGAATCGATGGAAGCCCCACAGCTGTAGGGCTTCGTGTAAGTGATTAGCCAGCTACAGCTGAAATGCTGTAGGGAGCTTCAGGGGAGCTTGTGGGCATAGGGTCGAGCTTGCCTAATGCCAACGCTTTGGCGCGGACATACATCTCACTTGATGTGGCACCAGCAGCTTCCATTGCTTTGGCGACGACATCCCAGTTGCGAATTTCAGTAGACATTTGAGTCTGTTTTGAAGATGAGACAATCATCGCTAGCCAAGTGGCTTGGTTGTGACGGTGAAATCCGCCTAGGAACCGAACACGCGAATCGAGTCGTTTCTCGATAAGCCCCGCCTGGGGCTGCATGTCTCATCAGGGATTCACCACCATCAAATGGTGTGGCGTTCTCTCTGATGGCTATCAGTCTTGGATGGCACGTGGCATTGAGCAGCTTTGAAGGGATGTAGCGGGTGAGGTCGAGACTGAGAGTTGCAGCTGCTCAACGAGATGGTGCAAGCTCTGACGTAGCGCTTAACGCAAGAAGGAGCAAAAAGATGAAGTTCGACCTGGAGCCATATCTGAAGAGCCATCGATTAAACGGCTTGGTCGAGATTGAAGATCTCGCTGCGTACTGCACCCATCACAAAATCCAGGTGGAATACATTTCCAAACAAGAGCTAGATGCATCCATCGACCCAGCGACCACAACTGCCCAATGTGTTCTGGAATCTGAAGGTGGGGTGTGCATCAGTTTCACCGCTCACACTGGAGAAGTCATAACCATTCGAATGTCGGAATATCTGGTAGACCTTTATCGCTCAAGAGCCGCTGCGAACCAAAAGCTCTCAGACCATTCAAAATCATTGCTTCTGGATTGATTCCCAGCCTCTCCGTCGGCTGAAAGATCTTCGCCAACAGTTGGAAGCACTTCACGTTGAAGATGCAGGGCGTCTTTGTGTATTGCGTAGGTAGCCTCGTCAGATGGCAGACCCGACCACTCTCGTCAGCACCCTCATCAATGAGCTGAAAGGTCAGCTTGCTCAGTCAGCGAGAGAGCTAAAGATGAGAGCTGGCTGGGACTTGGGATGTCCAGTGATGGTTATCGACACTCGGAAAGACCCAAAGCGAGTTATTGCTACGACTATTCGTGGAGTGACGGGAGTCATCACCACTTCACGTGTTGTCGACCATCCTTTGATGAGGGCGTTTATGGCAAGACGCAAGGATGTTGCGGCAGAGGAAGCGGTCACTGAGCTCATCAATGGTCCTGACGGTGAGGAGTTCGCTGAGGTGTGGGACTCCTACGTGAAAGAAAGAGACGAGACAGGACTGGCTTGTTGGTCCCATGACGACGCTGCAAAGTTCGCCAGTAAGTCGAGGGAAGCTTTTGAAGATGGTTGTTTGGCTTGTGTCGCCATCACAGAGGGAGATGAGGGAGACGACGTTGGGGTTTTGACGTTTCAGGTTAAGTCTGAGTGGCTTACGAAGTAAACAGAACCACTAGTTCTTCTGGGGGACCAGCAACGGCACCACACTGAATGATCGAACTGGTGCAACCAGATTTGACGCAATGCGTGTTGCGACGGTTGAGAGACAATGGCCCTAACCCTGGCTTCCAGATGAAACGACTTTCCCTTCTTGCTCTGCCAGCTCTGCTTGCGAGTACTCCAGCCTTGGCACAAGTAGATCCCATTGAAATAGAGTCGTTTGCAGTACAGCAAGCTCCGATACAGCAAGTTTATCTTTTACTTATGACGCAGTCTAATGTCCGCGGGGTGAAATCCTCGGCTCACTCAACCTTCCCAATGCCAGATATCAATCAATGCGAGAAGGAAGGTAAGCGATGGAAGGCAACAGCGATAGACGGAATCAATGACAACGATAAAAGCTACTATTGCGTCAAAGGTTCTAAGTAAAGGCAATGACTACCTACATAATCATCCTCAATAAAACAAATGGAGAGACACAAACCCAATGGTCTTCTGAATCTCAAGAGGAGATCATGAAACTATGGGAGGAGGAGAAGATCGAACAGGATAAGTTTAGCAAGATTGACATGGAGTTAGTTCTTTATAAGGATGATGAAGTGTTAGATGACTATGAGATAATAGATGCTCAACGGGAGTGGATAGTCATTGGCTAACATAGAAACCTACTATGTCGGCTATGAGGATGGTCAGGAAATGGTTATTGAGTATTATGACTATATCTTTGAAGCATTGGCGAGTTACTATGAAGCAATCAACGAAGGGCCAGAAGAGTTCAACTTGGTTGAAGTGGAGGTTGGTAGATGCGATTCAAGAATGTTGAACATGGAACCAATGGAATACTATTTATTCAGTGATTCGACTAGACACATAACAGCATAATGAATGCTTCTAGTATTGGCTAGAGACTTGTCGAGTCAGATGACACGGCAGTCATTCATGCTCAGAAACATTCCAAATGGAGCCCAGGAGATTTCGAGTTTTCCTCCTACTTGCACCCTGCTGTCTTCTCTTAGTTCAAGTATTTTATTCAGGTCTTGATCGCTATATTTACAGAATAGACGCCCAAGTTCACTATTCCCTTCAATAATTACATGTTCATTGTCGACCTTGTCGACTCTTCCAAATACAATTGCATTTTTATTGTGGTAGAGCTTTTTGGCTGCTAATTCGTTTTCACTATAAAGATCATGAATTGCATTTACGTTGTATATTCTGATCTGCGCGAGTGCTTTTGGGGCAAAAAGTCCTATCGCGAGTAGTAGCGGTAAGCCAGTTTTTTCAAGCATTCTGAACGATGCCATTTACCAGCAAGAACCTCGAATACTCATAGTACCGGTGTCTGCAGGAAAGAAATGGGGGAGATCCGCTGGATTCCATGTTCACTAAGATCAGTTGAGGCATACCCATGCAATGCAGGCGATTCGCTGCGGGGTGGATGTGTTCATGTTGCAGGTAACGCTCGGCCACTCATCAAGTGCAACTACGGGGCATTACGTGGCTGCTAACCCTCGGGAGAGCAGTTCTCTGAGTCTTGCTTATTGCACTGAACTCTTGACTGCTCTTGACAGCAACGCTTTATTAGGGCTGTTATTTCAGCTCTCTGATTGTGCTCAACGCTCTTGGTTCGTTGTTGAAGTGGCTGTTCTTCAAAAAGCCTGATCAGTCGAAGGAGCTAACGCTTAAAGAGCGGACTCATCAGACGGTTCAGGCCGATCAAGAGTCCGAGATTCATAGAGGCCCAAAAGGTGGCTTGTATCGAATCGATGCCAAGGGGAAGAAGGTTTACCTCAAGGCATCTGAGCAGCCAAAGCAAGGCAAGCCACGTAGAGCGAAACGGCGTGATTCCAAAGCGGCATAAACAGCATTACGTCGCTAGAAACCCTCGGGACAGCAGTTCTCTGCATCTTGGTTACTGCAGTTTGATCTGAAAAAGCAGTCTCGATCAGAAGTGCTTTTTTAGATCGGGACTGTCAACACAGCAAAGCCCTCGCCCCGTCTGAAGGCTAAAAAAATGACCCCTCCTAAATGCCCGTTTAGGGGGGGGGGGGGCTTGCATAGTTTTGTATAAAGGTTACACAAAACAAAGCATTCTTTGTATCAACATTGAACATGCTCTGTATCCATAGGAACCCCATATGTGTTGACGCTTTAGCTATAACGTTTAAGTAGATCTTTTCTACTCATAACGTTCACCTTGCATCACTTGTGCGAGGCGCATAAATAACTGGCCACGGAACGGGGACCAGTGTTTTTCGGAGAACATCATGACTACTCTTCTTTACAGAGGTCAGGCTTACGTAATGCGTAAGCCTTCTGAAGATCAGCCACGTATTCAATTAACTTATCGCAATCAGCACTACATCACATCCCGTGAGCTTGTTAGAGCTGAGATGCAAGAGCATCAGACATTGGTTTATCGTGGCGTTTCCTACGCCAAGTGAACTAGAGAGCTCATATCAAAGCCCTCGATTCGACGGGGGCTTTTTATTTGTTCAATCACTGCCTAATGACGCCTAAATGCCATCCGATACCTGGCGCTAATCAATCATTAGCCTCGTCATAAGCTGGTTTCCTCAAAGATTTTGATCATCTGTGATGAGCTAATTGGCAGGTGATGATGCCAGCCATTTCAGAGAAGCTGAAAATTAGAGGTTCATTGCATTGTTATCCGGACATTTCTGGCACAAGAAAGCTTTTGCCAATCGCTCGAACACCTAATTCTATTTTATCTCTAACGATCCATTGAGCAAAAGTGTTGCTGTTTGGGCCTGGCCAGTATCTGTATTTTCTAATGAATGGATAGGTGCTTGGGGATGATTCAATCTTTTCAACCATTAACAAAGCATCATTCCCCTCCCAGTGCTGTATTAATTGAGATTGTCCATTGCCCACTCCCTGATAGGGATCCAAAAGATTCTTATGGAGGTGCCCCCAGCAAGAACCATTCTGGTGAGGATGTTGCCATATTTCCCAACGGTCACAAGTCTGGTAGTGCCTTCCCTCGATACCACGAAGAACAAGCAGCCAATAATGATCTGCAACGATGCCGGTCAATCCAGGAATCTTGGCAGCCCGTAGCTCAACCTTGTGCATTATTCGCGTTATATAGAGCTAAAGGCGATGGCACAGAAATGTCTCTGATTGACGAATTGGTCTTCAATAAAAACCCGCTATGGGCTGAAGCTTAGATGTTCATCTAACTGGTTCAATGCCATCTGCATGATGCCTAGATCAACTAGCCATAGACGCAAGAGATGCCGGTATGGATCGCTTGACGCTTGAGATCAGAGAAAGAATGCCCCGATTAACAAGCCAATGATTAGACCCTTAGCCCATACAAGAGCTGCCATCTGATAGTTGCCTAGTCCAAGCTTACTTTGAATCCAATAGTAAGCATCTCTATCCGCGAAGATAGTGGCACGGATGGGCTTAATAATCCAGTTCTTTATATGCTTGTTCACTGAACCTCAATTGATATCAATAGGTGAATTATCCTCAATCCATAACCAATGTCAATGCAATTGAATCAAAGCTTCTTGCCTCTCATCCAAGTCCCTCAACCTGCAGATCACATTCCTTGACCCGCACCATGCATGTCACTCTTCTGATTCTTCATCACCGCTCACTAAGAAAGGCTCACTAGCGCCTGGCTGATCGTTATCCAGCACAAAAGCACGAGTTACATCATCGCTTTCAAAAGCCATAAGCCCTTGATCTGGATCAACGGACCTCATTTCGGGATGGTCGTTAACCAAGAGCTTGTTGTTTCTCCACCTTTTCCTAAAGCCGAGCACTTTTTCCGTTAAGTGGACGAGCAGTGCAATGTTGACGAGCGCAAGGGCTAGGAACATCAATGCCTGCATCGATAGCTAGATAACTATCTCTATCTTAGTAATGCTTCAGGGTCTTGCATGTATCAATGACGGCGATAACCCATTCAACCCCGCTCACTTAATGCTGCCCTCCTTTGCTCCTGTCTTCTGCTCCTGTTGTTTACGCTTCAACAAACAACACGCTTTGTGGCAGGGCTGGTTAATGTTTTACCGAGAAGCGGATCGCGACAGCAATGCGCTCTCTGGTAATTTCAATGGGGCTTTGTCTTCAGGGGTATTGAGCCCAGAAGTATGCTGCACTACCAATGCCGAGTCTTAGGCATATATACTGGCTGTTTTTGTAAAATCTCAAACAATTGACAATCGACAGCTCGCTTTAATAAGGGAAATTCATAAAACCATGTCCTCCTCGTATCCCGATGCGTATCGACGCGCTCTTGATCTGTTTACTGAATCAGTCATCAAACCAGACCATGAGTTAAGAACAAATGCAGCCTTTGGGAATTGTTATGCAGAGCTTATGGAGGTTCGTCAACACTGCCTTGCATACTTAAATACTCTTAAGGAGATTCATCAAATTGAGTTCGCAGACGAAAGCGATGAAATTGAAGTGAATAAAACATTGATCACTAAAAAACAATCGATGCGTATGGCTTTCTCTCATGGCGAAATGATGTAGCAAACCATTTGCAATCTAGGGTTAAGAGCTAAAATCTAGTCGGCATTATTTGCTTTACACATAGTTTATGCAGATGGCTATGTATTGATCCCGTTCCTGGCAGCAGGCATCTGAAAAAGCGTGTCCTCGGTCTAATGCCCTCAGGGCATCCCAGCGAATAGTTGATGGACTCCTTTGCGCCCTACCATTAGCGTCCCATTGTCATTATTAGCTCCAGATGCAGAGCTAACGTCATCTGAGTTTCGACGTTCAGGAATGCTGTGATGTTAAACATCGGAATTGACAGGGAAGATCAGGACGAAATGCTGGCATTCAGCGATGAGGAGGACTGATGCCTGAAGCAAAGGCCGACAAGCTTTGGTTGGAAACCACAGACGTGATGCTGCTGATGCGCCATGTTCATGCCCTTGGCTTCCATCCTGATGGCTGTACATGGCAGCTGACCAAACAGCGTGGTGATAGAGCGATCCGAGGCATGGGATCTAAAAAGTTTGCTGAGGCTGTTCAGGAGCTGGTTTCTCTCGGCTATGGGGAAGTGAAGATCGAAAAGCCCCTCACCTATCGCTCTCTGAAGGAGATGGCATAAAAAAGGTCTCCTTCCACAGAGACCTTGGTCTTGAAATAGAGCCTCTTCCCAGAGGATTTGATTCGCGGATCCCGTCCAAGGAACGCTTTGCATACCGTAACATTTCTGTAACGGCTTGTAAAGATCAGCGTTGTGGCTGTTGGTTCAATTTGTAGATGTTGAGAGCGAAGCAGGCGGTCCCGAAGCTCACGAGCAGAACGAGAAGATCTTGTGTGGTCATGGTTTGAACCGGTAAGAGTGTTTCTGGCTGAGACTCAGCTTTGAGCTGCTTTTGCTTTTTTTACGACTGGCAGGTCGGAAGGCTGGGCAAGGATGTAGACGACAGCAGCGGAGACAACTCCGGTGAAGGCGATCAAACCAAAGATGGCGGTGGAGTAGTCGGTCATCAGTAACGCTTGTGAACTTATGTAACAGACTCTAGGGGATCTAGTGACGGTTTGTAAAGCAGGCTGGGCGTGTGCCTGCTTCTGGCTTGAGTGACCAGGCATAAAAAAAGAAGGCGACGAAGCCTTCTTTGGGGGTGTGAGGAGCCAAACCTTGTGAGGAGTTGGCTAAGCACATGCTGAGCAGGTTGCGTAGGTCAGTCAACCAACTGATACGTCGGGACTTGCTCAGTGGGATTTCTGAGCCAAGATTCATTTGTGAGGAGGGCTTCTTCACGGAGTGGAAACAAGGCAACACGCCCAAAGAGAAGCCGAGAAACCCTGCCTTTGGCGGGGTTTTCTTTTGGCTTTTTGCCAGCAGCACTAAAAAGCCCCGCTCGGGGCTGGGCTAAACGCACTCACTCAAATGGATGGAAGCCGTGATCCTTTCGGTTAGCTGGGATCCTCCAGATGGAAACGTTGATTGACTCGTCAGAATGTCAGTCTGCGGCGGCGGCAGCTTGAACTCCAGGCCACATGGCTGCGAACTCTTTATCAGAGACAACCGGGGTGACTTCGAACTGGAGTCCAAAGCCCTTGATCCAAGGGGCGAGATGAGCCCACACCTTGCCGATGTCGCTGGCAACAGCAATCGCCATACCTGTTCCACCAATTGGCTCACAGACTCGATATTTCAGTTCAAAGCCTTCAAAACAATCTCCAGGCCCACCAGCATTGATGTATTCAGCAAATGGAGTGCAGGCTTCCCAAGACCCTTCAACGGTTGGGAAACTCCAGACAATCAGATAATGCTGCATGGAGGTTCAATAAAATCTAGTTCTACCAGATACTCAAATGACTGAATGTTGTTGATCAGACTGAAAGATCTAAAGGCTTCCCCCTAGTTGCCTAGCCATAAGCCTTTCCCTCTCCACTTCCAGCAAGAGGAGCACCATCGTTGTCTTGGTCAGCCAGGAAGTGTTTTTCGAAAAGCCTGAAATCCTGCCCGATGTAGCGGTTCTAGGGGGATCACGGTTTTTTGTATTCGGATTGGGACGTTCCTATCCGCCACGCCCAAAGTGTTGATATGCCAGCGCCAAATGCCATAAGGACCAAGACCAGCTGTTCGGTATCCATTGATCGCCTGTACGCCAATTGAGACCAGTGATAGCTACTGAGAGCCGAGTGGCGCTTGCGATACTTTTTGCGAAAAACAGTAGTTATTCGCACCATGGTTGGTTACCCCAGGCCAACCTCTAGTCCATGTGGAGAAATCTTGTCCTGATGGAAATCCACACAGCCGATGGCGAACCCATTGGCTCCATCAGAGAAATATGTTCGGGACTAACCGACAAAACACCTGAATTCCTCGAGAGTGCTACTAGCGGCTAAGAAAATGATGTCCAGAAGCACTTGGCTGAAAACGCCCACTCGGTGCTCGGCAGCCTCTACTTGGCGGTCCTCTCACCAGCCTGCCATAGAGGTGCTGACATCACCTTCTGAGATCGCTTCCACAGAGTCCTCATCTGTTCCCAGGGTTATCTCATCATCTCCGATGTAATTCAGTAGCAAGTTGTTGACAACCTTTGTACACCACATTGCGAAAGGGTCTGTGAACACTGACCACCAGTTCTCCCGCAATGTTTTTGGCTCATCAAGTCCAACCTGCTTACGGTAAAACACCTTCAATTTAGACGGAAATTTGCAAAGCCTGATCCAGATGTTGGCTGATACAGCTTTTAAGTGGTCATTATCAAAAAAGTCCGTCAGCCACCGCATCAAAACACCTCTTGCTCTATATCTAGGAGTGATTCACTCATTTGTAGAAAGATCATGGTCTCGAAGGCTTTTGCAATTGCCGCTGCGACCGTACTGCTTTGTTCTGGCCATGCACTGGCATCACCCAAGCCAGTTGTAGAAGAACTTTTCACGGCGAATCGAACCCTCGGAGGGAGAGTTGTTGTGTATCCCGAAGGAACCCCAGAGATGCGGGTTTATCGGATCACTCTTCCTGTTGGGGCCAAGATTCCATTGCATATCCATCCTTCGCCAGTTGTGGTGATGGTTGAGCAGGGAACGCTACGCAATGTAAGGATCGTCGATGGTGTTGAGGTGACTGACACTATTAAGGCAGGAGACGGCTTTCTTGAAGGTCACCCAGGTGAGCCGCACTATGTGATCAACACAGGAACTGAACCAGCCATAAGCTTTGTCACTTTTGCCAGTGTGGAGGGAATGCCAAACATGGTTCGTGTTGAGTGATCAAGTTTCGTGCTGACTCCCATAACTTGCATTACATGTCTATCGGCTCCCGGCCTATTCCACGCTGCATAGAGAGTACCGATGTTGAACGGTTTTAGGATGTTATTGATGGATCTAAGAGCGTCAATCTTGGGTTAGAGGCAATGATAAAGATCTGCAAAACAATTAATGTATAGCTTTCGGGAAATACCCCCTATTCAAACGATCTACTCCGCGGATAGGCGATTGAATTCGATCTAAAGAAGCGTCTCGAATACCTTGTCGCTCCATTGACGTTCTGGCAGAACGGAGTCAGATCAGGAGTAGAAAATGTCTTCCGCTCGCAACCGCTCTCAGTCAGAACACAGTCCTCAGGTCAAGCAGCGCATCCTTCAGCATGATCTGGAAGGTGCTGGGGAAGCCCTAACCGCCTTCGATGGGTTCAAATCCTCAGGACCAGTGCTGCAGGCCATGGTGTTGAAACGACCAAGGGGACCTCAACAGGACAGCCTTCTGCAGCAGTTGCTGAAACAGGCCCGCAACCTGTTCGTATCGGTTCGATCGTGGCGGTGATGGACGCTAAAGATGACGACTCCAGTCTCCTGGCTGGAGTCCTTTCCCAATGCGTCAAGGATCTCTTCATTCCAACAAAAGGCTGATTTATGAAAAGGCGAGTGCCTGTGCCGATTGAGTCCATTAATCGCCCTCACGAGAGCGTGATCGATCAAGGCAAAGTGGATGATCTGATGAAAAGTATCAGTGAGATTGGGCTTCAGGAACCTGTTGATCTCATTGAGTTTGAGGGTAAGTTCTATGGATTTAATGGCTGCCATCGATATACAGCACATAAACGTCTGGGTCGGAAAACGATTGAGGCCAATATCCGCCATGTTGATCGGGCTACGTTCCGTCTCCATTTGATGTGATCCACGGGTGTGGGAGGAGTGTTGGTGAGAAATCTCCCAAGACTGGTATGCCTTTATGAGTTAAATTCTTTATTGCTTCGAAAGAAATAAAACAACATTTGTATAGGTTCGATCTTTAATGGTTATCGCGTAAATCTAACCATACTCGTTCTAGGTAGAGAGTTGGTTTTGAATTGATATTTTTTACTTTGCTGCTCTGCATCTCGGGCACTCGGAGACGTTGTTTTTATGATCATTGGGAAGTGTTAGAAAATATGGGTCTACGTCGAATTCATAGCCACAATCGCAAACGACATGGTATCTAAGTTTCTTTGATTTTACGAGTCTTGTGAGCAGGGTGATCTTTCCATACTTCTGTCCTGACTTGAATCGTTCGAGTTTCTTCTCTCCAATAGAAGCTCGATTAACCCGTGCTTTGGCTAAGCAATTCCTTACCGAATTTTCGCTGCCTTTCCCAATGACTTTGGCGATTTGAGAAAAGGTTCTGCCTTCCTCAACATAAAGGCGCTTGATCTCTTCAAATTCGCTTTGAGTGAAGCCAGATTTTCCTGCCACTAGAGGGACTCCCGCCTTCAACACCAAGTATCTCAGGGCTCAGCTTGCGGTCCACAAATGTTGTGTGCTCCCTATGGACCTTGCCGCCGCTGCTTTTAATCCACGACGAGCTCCCTGGGGTGTGTTTTGGGGTTCCGAACCCTGTGTTGTGAAGATGGATCGGTTCTTACGCCATCGAATGTTCGGTTCATTACTTTCATATTCGCGTCTTGTCCCTTATATTCAATGCACGTTGGTCCCCAAAAGGGGACGCAGTTCGATCTCAAACAAGCAACGGGGTTTGAGGCGCTGTCGGTCGTTCCCATGAACACCCTCCTCCTGATCAAAGAGAAAGAGCTAAAGGCACAACGCCTACAAGATGCTCAGCGTTGTTTTGCTGCCCATTCAGAGGGCATTGATTACACCTCTGCACATCTTTCGCCAGCCAAGCTTGCTTCCTAAAGAAGTTTAGTTCGCTTCGATCGATGAGTTACACCCCGCTTTCAGTGGGGTTTTTTATTGTTGAACGGGTGAGGAGAATGCTTCGCAGGCTGAGCCCTTGAAAAAAACTCCGCTTCCTCGGGCTCGTAAACGTGATCTTTAGAGAACGAGGGCGTCGATGAGAAACCCTCTCGTTGTGCTTAAGGCGTTAGACCCTTTTTCCGTTATTGGCCGCTTATCTCTTTTTACCGATGCGGACAACGCGGGGATTCAGGGGGCAAGCTAAGGCGTGGAAGGGTGTATGCGTTCCGTCGTGGATCAGGCTTCCCATTGGATGGGCGTTTGCACTATCGAGCTTCATTGCGGGTGAAAGATCACCTCATTGTTCTAATGAGCCGAGTATCCCTTAGGCGATAGGCATAACTGCCCATTTTTGATCCATCAACAGCGATGCATGTCATTCAGCTGGCATGAGCCATACCAGGGGCATCCCTTGCAAATCTTCCTTCGTTGGTTTGTAGCTCTGCAGCTTCTTTGGGCTGTCAATTGAGATAAAAAGTCTAAAACTTTTCACCTGACTCAATGCATCTGGCCAAGACTCTTTTAAATGTGTTTTTGACGGCTTCTGTTGGCTGCATTGCCCAAGCTGCTGCTGCAAGTTAGGGCTTTATCAGAATGCTAAACACGGACGTGATTGAGGTCTTTGATCAGGTTGAGGTGGGCACTCCTGTTGTGATTCGATGTGGAGGTTTGCTACTCGGAATGCTTTGGTTTTGTGATGGCTTTAGCGGGGTACGGTTGGTTTGCTCCTGAATCAGTACACATATCTGCTGTTCATTATTAATTCTGCCGATTTTCGTTAAGGCTGTCATAATTAATGAATGCCACGTCTTCGTCCCGATTCACAGCGACTTCCAGACATCCCTGGTGGTGAGGGTTGGCTTTCCAACGAGCTTCAACAGCAACTGGTGCATTTTCAGTGTGCTGGCAATTCTGCTGATGGTGAATTGATCGCGTTAAGGACGTTTCAATGGAAACCGCCCTATCCACCAGTCCCACTTTCACGTCGTCGGATGCTTCGTCATCAGGCCGTCGATACCTGGGACACCATGCGTGAGGCCGGTTGGCAGCGCTGTTACCCCCCGGTTCGATAAAGGAAGAACTGATCTCTCTGGCAGCTGAATCAAGGTTCGCCTCATGATTGAAATCCAAGCTTTTTTGATGGTTTCCCTAAGACTCTTGATTTCACTCTGGTCGTAGTTGAACCAAAGTTCTACTGATTTTTGCTTGTCTAAAGACACCTTCGTTATCAGCAAGTGGACAAGGCATGTTGCGCCATGAAACGAATTGATGAGCTTCATCAATGAAGCCTGTTTTATTCTCTCTAGTGCTTCATAACTAATTTATAGATGTCGTTCTGGTCAATGGCTCAACGTTCCTCCCTCCCTAGTCGAAGCCCTTCTGCGACCCGTGCTGTTTACGATATCGCTATCACTAGTGGCATTTCCATTACCCTTCTCGGGATTGGTGTCACGATGTTCTTGGCATTCGCTGAGGCATCAACGAGGCCTTACGGCCATTGGCTTTCCGGACAGGCTTTCTTCTGATCTTTGCGGCAAAGCAAGGGCCCGATGTTTAGACGTTGGTGTCCTGATTGGCTATTAACTTGATCACTAGTATTGAGTACTCGCATCCAAGCGAAAGAATTAAAAAAGATAATACGTCGCATGATGGGGTTTAAATTTTCCTCAATGCTTCCGCTTACTCAACTAGTGATCCCAACAGAGTGGTTTGATTGATAGGCCAGAGATATCAATTGTCGGAACTGGGATTCAGAGATAAACGTGAATCGAGGTAATTGTTGATTTTAAGATATTGGAGATTAACAAGTTATGAAGACGAGGCGTAATGGAATTATTTTTGACCGGCTCATCGCTTTTTGCCCTTAGCGATTGTTTTGCTCTTCGAGCTCGGCTTCTCTAGCGCCGAGTACGAGTGCAGCCAGGAATGGTGCAATGGCCAGAGCAGTGAGGATTTCCATGGAGTCTTAATTCGTATAAATATTCTGTCGACAAACCCTGTCTGCCGCGTGCTCACGGCTACAGCGTCTGATTGTTGAGTATAAATACTGTCTCTTATTGTTGTCTTGATGTCGTTAGTTCGGGTCTAGTTCTTGCGCTGCATGGGCCAAGGCCTCTCTTCTGCTTCCAGTGAGCTGATGGATTCGGAATTGTTCCAGACGCGCTTTCACCTTCGCATTTGCGCCCGCGATCAAAACTTGGCGTTCGTGGTGTTCTGCTTCCTCCACCATTCTTTCGATCGCCAATGTGGCCGTGATTCCAAGATGTGGAACGTCTGTCACGTCGAGTAAAAGTATTTTGTACTGCCTGATTTGGGTCATGCGTTCGCTAATTCCTTTTGCGGCTCCAAAACTCAGTGGTCCTTGCAAGCGAAACAGCATGAGTGCATCTCCGCAACGATCAAAGAGATGTTGCTCTTCTTGATCGAGCTGAGAACTGTCTTCTGAATTCATGCTTTCCAACTGATGCGTTGTAATCGATTCAATGGTCAGAAGGTTGGCAATAAACATGCCAACAAGGACTGCGCCGATGAGATCCCAAAATACGGTCATCAGCAAAACGCCCCACATCACAAGAGCTGTCTTAATGGAGAGACGGTGGGCTCTTAAAAGGAATCCCCAGTCGATAATGTCTAGACCTACTTTGATTAATATCCCGGCTAATAATGCCTCTGGAATGCTTTCGGCCAGCGGCCCAGCGCCTAAAAGCAGCACAAGTAAAAAGACCGAATGCGCCATCCCTGAGATAGGAGTTCGGCCTCCAGACTTGATATTGATCACCGTGCGCATCGTTGCTCCGGCCCCTGGTAGGCCGTTGAACAGTCCAGCTACGCTGTTGGCAATGCCTTGCCCGATGAGCTCTCGGTTGGAGTGGTGACGACTTTGGCTGATGTTATCGGCCACAAGTGATGTGAGCAGTGAGTCAATCGCACCGAGCACCGCGAGCACAAGACCGGCGCGTAATAAGACCGGGAAGTGATTTTTGAGATTAGGCAGGCTGAAGTTTAATCCCCCTTCTGGAATGGTTCCGATTCGGGGGATGCCGTCTTGAAACAACAGCATGGAAAGAGGTGTAATCACCACCAATGCAATCAGTGGAGATGGCACCCAGGTGCTGAGTCTCTTGGGGGTTAGAAAAACCACTGCTAGCGTCAATGCGCCGACCAGTAACGCAGCTGTATTCGGAGTAAATTGACTAAAAACTGTTCCGAGCGAAGTGATTACTCCGCCCTGGCTTTTGATTCCTAATAAGGGTCCAATTTGTAGGCAAAGAATAATCACTCCGATGCCAGACATGAAACCCGACACCACGGAATAAGGGACCAGGGTGATATAGCGACCAAGGCGCAGAACCCCCATCAGGATCTGAATGAGCCCGCCGATCAACACGGCTCCCATCACGAGTGGGAGTAGCTCATTGCTCCCAAGCTCCCGAGAAATCCCAACGGCTGCGAGTGTTCCAATTACCCCAGCAACGGTGACGCTCATCGGTCCAGTAGGACCAGAGACTTGCGCAGGGGTACCGCCAAAAAGAGCGGCTAGAAAGCCCGTAATGATCGCTCCGTAGAGCCCGTATATGGCGCCGCCTGGCCCCAGTGCTGCGTTGCCGAATGCAAGGGCCAGGGGTAGGGCCACCACGGCTGCCGTGAGGCCGCCCAGTAAATCCCCTTTCCAGTGCCTCCAGCTGAAGCCGTGAACTAAGGCCAGGTTTGGACGCGCCATGGATTAAGGACGGGCTGGCATGGATGTCCACACCTTGAGTTGCTCGAGGCTTTGAACTCCTTCTCGGCGCTCGCCGTTTTCAAGAATCCAGGTGGGATAAGCCCGAATCTCGGCTGTTTTACAGGCTGCCGCTTGAATCGGAAGCTCCTTGGGTTTTGCGCATTCCACGTAGGGAAGTGTGTTGGCTGCATCGCCGAACAATCGGGTTTGCGTGATGCAGGCAGGACAGCGCCAAGAGCCGTAGTACAGCGCCTTGCTTGTACTGAGGTGGTTTGCCAGGTCTGCCGGATTGGGTGCCGCTGCCGCTGGGAATGGGAGCGCGAGCGCTGCCAGGGATGCCAACACAGGCAACAGTTTGCTGATTTCAACCATGTCCCAAATCTAAGAACGCTCTGCCGTTCGGGCATCCCGCCATTGCTCCGGTCCGCATCCACGGACGAAACTGTGCGTCGGATCTGATGCGCAGCCCTACGGGTTGATGAATTCCATGGCCGGCAGTGGCTACCGCGATTACTTCAAAGTGCTGGGTGTGGAACGCAGTGCAGACGCCGACACGGTGAAGCGTGCTTTTCGCAAGCTGGCCCGTCAGTATCACCCCGATGTGAATCCGGACGATCAGGACGCTGAAGCGCGTTTTAAAGAGGTGAGCGAAGCCTATGAGGTGCTTTCTGATCCTGAGAAGCGCCGTCGCTACGAGCAATTTGGCCAATACTGGAACCAGGCAGGAATGCCTGGTGGTGGCTCAGGTCCTGCAGGAGTTGATGTTGACTTTGGCCGCTACGGCAACTTTGACGATTTCATCAATGACCTTCTGGGCCGTTTCGGCGGTGCGGCTGGAGGCGGCTCAGGTCCCGCCGGGTACGGCGGAGGCTTCCCTGGAGGCGGCTTCCCCGGAGGTGGTTTTCCCCGCGGTGGATCGAGAGCACCAATCAACCTTGATGCTGAAGCAGTGGTCAAGGTGACCTTCTCGGAGGCGTTTCGCGGGGGGGAACGCACCTTGTCTGTCAACGATGAGCGGGTTCAGGTTCGGATCCCTCCTGGCGTGAAAAGTGGTTCGAAGCTTCGGCTTAAGGGCAAGGGAAATGTGCAACCAGGTACGGGTCGTCGAGGTGATCTTTATCTCGTGATTGAGGTTCAATCGCATCCGATCTGGACTCTGGATGGCGATCAGTTGCGGGCTGAATTGCCCGTTGCCTTCGACGAACTTGCTCTAGGTGGAATGGTCAAGGTGATGACGCCAGATGGTGAGGCAGATGTCACCATTCCCCCTGGCACAGCTCCAGGAAAGAGCCTGCGCCTAAGGGGAAAAGGCTGGCCTGGAAAGTCAGGCCGTGGAGATCTCTTACTCACCCTTGATCTTCAATGGCCGAAGCAGTGGTCAGACGAACAGCGTCAGCTGCTTGAACAGCTTCAGAGCAGCCGAGACGGAGATCCCCGTCAACAGTGGATTCAGAACGCCAGCCTCTGAGGTGGGATTTACGATCTCAGCATCTGTTGTCAGACCTTATTAATGGAGATCACCTATCGCCCCCGCCGTTTGCGTCGCTCTCCGGCCTTAAGGGCCATGGTGCGCGAAAACCAATTGCTTCCTGCTGATTTTATTTATCCGCTGTTTGTGCACGAGGGCGCTGAGGTTGAGCCGATTGGTGCCATGCCAGGCGCAAATCGCTGGAGTCTCGATCGCTTGAGTGCTGAGGTTCAACGAGCCTGGGATCTGGGAATTCGGTGTGTGGTGCTCTTCCCCAAGGTGTCTGAAGGCCTGAAAACTGAAGACGGTTCAGAAAGTTTCAATGCCAACGGTTTGATCCCCAGGGCGATTCGTCAGCTCAAAAGGGAAGTCCCCGATATGGCAATCATGACCGACGTTGCCCTCGACCCTTACTCCTGTGATGGCCACGACGGGATTGTGAGCCCAGAAGGCGTCGTGCTGAATGACGAAACGATTGATCAGCTGTGCAAGCAGGCTGTGATGCAGGCGGAGGCCGGGGCTGATCTGATAGGACCCAGCGACATGATGGACGGCCGCGTTGGCGCCATTCGTGAAGCCCTTGATGACGCCGGTTTCGAGCACGTCGGCATCATCAGCTACACCGCAAAATATTCCTCCGCTTATTACGGCCCGTTTCGCGAGGCGCTCGATTCCGCTCCTCGAGCAACCACTGAGAAGGTGATCCCGAAAAACAAAGACACCTATCAGATGGATCCGGCCAATGCGCGCGAGGCCATCACGGAGGCCCAGCTTGATGAACAAGAAGGTGCCGACATCATGATGGTGAAGCCAGGGTTGGCGTATCTGGACATCATCTGCCGCCTGCGCGATGAGTCAGAGCTTCCGATCGCTGCTTACAACGTGAGTGGCGAATACTCAATGGTGAAGGCGGCTGCCGAACGTGGATGGATTGATGAACGTGCGGTG
Source organism: Synechococcus sp. PROS-9-1 (assembly GCF_014279775.1). Taxonomy (NCBI): domain Bacteria; kingdom Bacillati; phylum Cyanobacteriota; class Cyanophyceae; order Synechococcales; family Synechococcaceae; genus Synechococcus; species Synechococcus sp. PROS-9-1. The sequence continues at coordinate 1,823,266 of NZ_CP047961.1, read as the reverse complement.
GTCCTTGAGACCTTGCTGAGCTTCAAGCGGGCAGGTGCCGATTTAATCCTCACTTACCACGCTTGTGATGCTGCCGAGTGGCTACAGATGCGGTGAAAACGGCTAGGTCATAGGCCATATGGGTCGTGAAACGGTCTGGCTCGTGGAGTCACTCACAGATGGCGATTGACACACCAGAATGACCGTCTCCTTTCACAGCATCTATGCCAGCGGTTCAGCGCCTTGGCCACGTCGCCATCCGTGTGCAGGATCTGTCACGTGCGATCGCTTTTTACTGTGATCTCGGCATGCGCTTGGTTTGGAAGGCGGACGACTGGTGTTATCTCGAAGCGGGAGAGAGTCGCGATGGGTTAGCCCTCCTGGGACCCACCTACAAAGCGGCAGGCCCGCATTTTGCCTTTCACTTTCGTGATCGCGCCGAGGTTGATGTGGTCCACGATCACTTAAAAGCGTCTGGGGTCAGCGTTGGGGCCGTGCATGACCACAGAGATGGCACAGCCTCCTTTTACTTCCGGGATCCAGATGGGAACTGGCTCGAGATGCTGTATGAACCTCCCGGTGGAATCCCCTCCAACCAGATGGAGGCATCTGCGGGTCTCTCTTGATGACGTCTGAACCCCGCAAGACATCCGCGCCTCCCTCGGTTTCGATCCTGGAAGAGACCCTGGAGTTGCTGGAATGGCCCCGGTTGTGCCAGCACTTTTCCACATTTGCCAACACACCACAGGGGCGCCAGCACTGTTTGAAGGGGCAGCTGCCAGCTGACCTTGAAACCACGCTGACCCTTCAAGTAAGGAGTATGGAGCTCGCCAGCCTGGACGGTCTCCTTGATGGCGGATTGAGTTTTCAAGGGGTGTATGACCTCGAGATGGTTGTGCTTCGCTGCTCTAAAGGCGGAACGGCGTCAGGCGAGGAGTTGTTGTCTGTGGCGCACACACTCGCCGCAGCCCGACGCCTTCGCCGTCAGATCGATGACCCTGACTTAAGACCTGACTGTTCAGCTCTCTTGGAGAACGTGGCGACGCTTCCGGAGCTCGAGCAGCGTTTGAAATTTGCCCTGGAAGAGGGAGGGCGCGTTGCGAACCGAGCGAGTGAATCGTTGGAAGAGTTGCGTCTCCAATGGCAGGTTGCACGCCAGGAAAGGCGTGATCGTTTACAGGCGGTTGTGCGGCGCTGGGCGTCTCTGTTGCAAGACACCGTGATTGCCGAACGCCATGGTCGGCCGGTTTTAGCGGTGAAGGCTGGTGCCGCTTCTCAATGTCCAGGAATGGTTCACGACAGCTCTTCGTCTGGCAACACCGTGTTCGTTGAACCGAAGAGTGTGATCGGTCTCGGCAACCGTCTTGCCGCCCTCGATGGCCGAATCAGAGAAGAGGAACGTCGGGTTCTGGCGGAGCTCAGTGCTGCCGTTGCAGAGCAAAACGATGCGATCGCTCTCTTGATGGCCGTGTTGTTGAAGTTAGATCTGGCCTTGGCGAGGGGGCGTTATGGCCAGTGGCTTGGTGCCGTACCACCTCGGCTTGAAGCTCAAGCTGATGCTCCATTTCAAATTCTGGAGCTGCGCCATCCACTGTTGGTTTGGCAGCAGCGCAAGGAGGGTGGCGCCCCTGTGGTGCCCGTGAGCGTTGAGGTGTCGGAGCAGTTGCGGGTTGTTGCCATCACGGGACCCAACACTGGTGGCAAAACAGTGACCTTGAAGAGCATTGGCTTAGCGGCATTGATGGCTAGAGCCGGAATGTGGCTTCCGTGCAACGGCAGTCCCTCACTCCCTTGGTGTGCACAGGTTCTTGCGGACATCGGCGACGAACAGTCGCTTCAGCAGAGTTTGTCCACGTTTAGTGGTCACGTGAAAAGGATCGGAAGCATCCTTCAATCCATCGCCTCTGGACCGTCGCCGGCGTTGGTGCTGCTCGATGAGGTGGGCGCTGGTACAGATCCCAGTGAAGGCACAGCCCTGGCGATTGCTTTGCTGCGCAATTTGGCCAATTGCGCCCGACTCACCATTGCCACCACCCACTTTGGGGAGCTCAAAGCACTCAAGTACAGCGATTCACGCTTTGAAAACGCCTCTGTGGCCTTTGATAGCGACTCCCTTTCGCCGACGTATCAGCTGCTTTGGGGGATTCCAGGACGCAGCAATGCGTTGGCGATCGCGACGCGTCTTGGTTTTGACAGCGGCGTGATTGAACAAGCCAGGGAACTGCTGAAGCCCAGTGGAGATGGCGATGTCAACGCTGTGATTCGTGGCCTGGAAGAGCAGCGGCAACGCCAACAGGCCGCGGCTGAAGATGCGGCTGCACTCTTGGCTCGGACTGAATTGCTGCATGAGGAGCTCCTTCAGCGCTGGGAGCAGCAACGCAAAAACTCTGCGCAGCAGCAGGAGTTGGGACGTCAGCGTTTGGAGAGTTCGATTCGCGATGGTCAACAAGAGGTGCGTCGTTTGATTCGCAGGTTGCGGGATCAGAAGGCCGATGGTGAAACCGCTCGCCGCGCTGGTCAGCGGCTGCGCAAGCTTGAATCCAACCATCGCTCCGTTCCAGAGCGTCGCCTGCATCCGGAATGGCGTCCCTCTGTGGGCGAACGCATTCGCCTGCTTGCCTTAGACAAAGCGGCCGAGGTGCTTGAGGTATCGGACGATGGCCAGCAACTGAGTGTGCGCTGTGGAGTGATGCGCAGCATGGTGGATCTTCAATCGGTGGAAAGCCTGGATGGCCGCCGAGCTGCACCGCCTGAGCAACCTGTGGTTCAAGTGAAAGCGCGGCGAGGACTCGGCGGCTCCCAGGTGCGTACCGCTCGGAACACGGTGGATGTTCGCGGCCAGAGAGTGCATGAAGCTGAAGCCGCTGTGGAAGAGCTGCTTCGTGGTGCCAATGGTCCGGTTTGGGTGATCCACGGGATCGGTACTGGCCGCCTCAAGCGCGGCTTGCGTGAGTGGCTCGATTCACTCCCGTATGTGGAACGGGTTGGTGATGCCGATCAGGGAGATGGTGGTCCAGGTTGCAGCGTTGTTTGGTTGCGCTGATCGCTGAGTTCAGCTCAGCTGGGGAAGTTGAGGCTCAGCGGTATCGGCTGGAGGGGGCTCTGGTAAAGCAATGGCGTCCCCAGCCTCATCAAATAACCGCCAGCCATCTGGATCGGCTTCTAAGTGAATCGATCCTCCAATCGAAACGTTCAGGCTTGGATCGGCTCTCACCTGCACGAGGTGGTCCCCGTCCAGCAGGCGGCAGGTGAGCAGTTGTTCGTTCCCTAAAACCTCACTGTGACTCACTTCCGCTGGAAGATTTCGGTTGGTTGCTGGTGCAACATGCAGTTGCTCAGGACGGATCCCTCCGCTCAGCCGTTGGCCTTCGAGGGGCTGAAGTAGGGCCCTGGTGGGCTCCTCCACGTTGAGGCGTCTGTCGTTGAGCATCAACGTGGCACCAGGCCCGACATGCACGGGCAGCACGTTCATCGGTGGGCTGCCGATGAATTGGGCCACAAACAGATTGGACGGCCAGCGATACAACTCCATCGGAGTTCCCAGTTGCTGCAGGTGTCCTTGATTGAGCACGGCGATGCGGTGGCCCATGGTCATCGCTTCCACCTGGTCATGGGTGACGTAGATGGTGGTGGTCCCGAGTTGGCGCTGGAGGTCAACGATCCGCGCGCGAGTGCTCCCGCGCAATTTTGCGTCGAGATTGCTCAGCGGTTCATCCATAAGGAACACCTCTGGCTTGCGGGCCATGGCCCGACCAAGGGCCACCCGTTGTTTTTGTCCGCCAGATAGTTCCTTCGGTCGTCGATCGAGGAGCTGATCTAATTCGAGAGATTGCGCTACATCCTGGATGCGCTTCTCGAGCTGCTGCTCTCGATGCGAGGAGATCCTTAGCGCAGCAGGGAGATGACGTGTGTTGCGATGAAGTTGATCCTGGAGCTGTTGCAAACTCGTGCGCTGTTGGCTTCTCCTCAGGCCGAAGGCCAAGTTGTCACGAACGCTCAGATGCGGATAGAGCGCATAGCTTTGAAACACCATCGCCACATTGCGCTTCGCTGGCCTTAGGCCAGATACGGGTTGGTCTCCTACCAGGATCTCTCCAGAGCTGGGGGCTTCCAGGCCTGCCATCAGTCGCAGAAGCGTGCTTTTGCCGCAGCCAGAGGGACCAACGAGCACAAGAAATTCGCCGTCGGCGATGCTGAGCGAGAGATCACGAATCACCTCAACAGGCCTGCCCCCCCCACGGGACGGATAGTTCTTGCTGAGTGCCTCGAAGCGAACTCCGGCCAAGCTCTTGTCCTCGTACTCTTCGATCCTAGGGTTGGGAATTGGCCCCAACTGAGGCTTGCTGTGCAGTTCATCGACCAAGCGCGCATTTCCGTGCGGGGTGGCCGTGGTGGTGACGGCATCATGGCCTTCCGTCGAGAAAAATATGTTCCAGCGGGAGGACCTTCTGGTGGTGATGGAGGCCAGGGCGCGGATGTGGTGTTGGAGGCAGATTCCAACCTGCAAACCCTTTTGGATTTCAAATACAAACGGCTGTTCGCAGCGATTGATGGGCGCCGGGGAGGTCCGAATCGCTGCACTGGGGCATCAGGTCCGCCCTTGGTGATCAAGGTGCCATGTGGCACTGAGGTTCGTCATATGAGTACGGGAATCATGCTCGGTGACCTCACGACACCTGGAGAACGTCTCACCGTGGCGTTTGGGGGTCGGGGCGGGCTGGGCAATGCCCATTACCTGAGCAATCGAAATCGTGCTCCAGAAAAATTCACGGAGGGTCGTGACGGCGAAGAATGGCGATTGCAGCTGGAGCTCAAGCTGTTAGCCGAAGTGGGGATTATTGGGCTTCCAAATGCAGGGAAAAGCACGCTGATCAGTGTTTTATCTGCTGCTCGACCCAAAATTGCCGACTACCCGTTCACAACCCTGATTCCGAATCTTGGTGTGGTGCGCCGCCCGACAGGAGACGGCACCGTTTTCGCTGATATCCCAGGTTTAATTGCTGGTGCAGCCCAGGGCGCGGGGTTGGGCCACGATTTTCTCCGCCATATCGAACGCACCCGACTCCTCATTCACCTTGTGGATGGCGGCGCCGAAGATCCCTTGTTGGATCTGCGCGTTGTTGAAAAGGAGCTTGAAGCCTATGGACATGGGCTGGTTGAGCGCCCAAGAATTCTGGTCATTAACAAGCAGGAGCTCATTCAGCAAGAGGATCTGGACGCGATCGTTTCAGCTCTGACTGATGCCAGCGGACGCACTCCTCTCCTGATCTCGGCGGCGATGAGTCGTGGGTTGAATCAGATGTTGGATTGTGTCTGGAGCGAATTGGGGATCTAGGGCTGGCTGCAGGATCGAATGGGCATAAAAAAACCTGCCTTGGGAGACAGGCTCATCACCAAGAGTCCCGAGATCGCTCAGTCGTCGTAGACGCGGCACTCGTCGGCGTCTGGGTTTGCATCGCAATAAAGCTCGAGTGAGGTGGGGTCATGCTTGTCCTCAGGATTGTGCTCCTTGTATTCCTCAAGAGAATGAAGCTCACTAGTCAAGTGACGCACCTTTGCTTCATCGCCTGAAGCACGAGCCGCTTCAATCTCTGACTGATCTTTTTGGATGTGTTCGTCGATGGATTTCATGGAATCGGCGGCTCTTGAAAGCCAATTGCGATGGAAATATTTTACGGCTGCTTTCCTCTACTGCCACTGATCCTTCAGGCGAGATGGTTTCCGTAACAACATGGACGGCATCACTGACTGACGTGGATGGTGAGATCCATCCACGGGTGCAACGTCTTATGGCTCGAGTTCACTGAGCTCCAGCCAGCGCTCCTCACTGGTATGAAGCGAGTCCAATAAAGCGGCGAGTTCCAAACTCAGAGAGCTGAGATCTCCCCTACCGCTAGCAATGGTCTGTTCCAGCTCCTGTTTTCTCTGCTCCAGGGCGGGGAGATCGCTATCGAGGCGCTCCAGCTCCTTCGATTCTTTAAAGCTGCGCCGTTTTGGCTTGTTGGCTGGAGTTGAGAGCTGTTTGGAAGCTGATTTTGCCGAACGTTGGGCGCTTTCCTGTGCTGCCAGTGCTTCGCTTTGCACTTTCTCCAGATCACGACGGTGATCTAGAAATGCGCTGTAGTTCCCTTCAAAACGCTGCAGGCGTCCGTTCTCAAAACAAAAGAGACGGTCAACGGTGCGGTCTAGGAAATAGCGATCGTGGGACACGACCACAACACAGCCACGGAAGTCCTCGAGGAGGTCTTCCAGCACACTCAGGGTCTGGACATCCAAGTCATTGGTGGGCTCGTCGAGCAGCAACACATTGGGTGCCTGAATCAACATGCGGCACAGGCTTAAGCGCCGTCGTTCTCCACCAGAGAGTTTGCTGAGGGGGCTGTGTTGTTGTGCTGGTGGGAACAAAAAGCGTTCCAGCAGCTGAGATGCACTGAGTTGCTCATTCCCCAGGTCAATGGTTGATGCCGCTTCCTCGACAAAGTCGATCACTTTGCGATCTAACCCCTTCCCATCGCTGAGGACATCGGTGTGTTGGTCGAGATATCCGAGATGAACAGTTTCTCCAATCTGGAGGGACCCGCCAGTGGGCTGACGGCGTCCCGCGATCAGGTCCAGCAGGGTTGATTTGCCACTGCCGTTGGGGCCAATGATTCCGACACGATCTTCTGGGCTGAAGCTGTAACTGAAGTCTGAGAGCAACAAGGGGCCGTCCTTGTTGCCGTCAGCTGAGACGGAGAGATGCTCCGCCTCGATCGCTACCTTTCCAATGCGACGACTCACACTGGCCATCTCCAGCTGGGTGCGACTCTGTTTCGTTGGCGCACTCTGCATCTCGTCGATGCGTTGCAGCCGCGCTTTTTGTTTGGTGCTGCGTGCCTTTGGTCCTTGGCGTAACCAAGCCAATTCGCGTCGGAGCACGCTTTTGAATTTGGCAGCACCAGCGGCATCGGCGAGATTTTGTTCAGCTTTTCGCTGCAAATAAGCGCTGTAATTGCCGTCAATACTGCGCGCTTCCCCCAGCTCCACTTCCACGATCCTGCGGGTCACGCGATCCAGTACATAGCGGTCATGGGTAACGAGGACGACCGCTCCTGGATACCGATCCAGCCAGCTTTGCAACCACTCCACCGCTGCGGCATCGAGGTGGTTGGTGGGCTCATCGAGAAGAAGCACATCAGGACAAGCCACAAGGGCCGATGCCAGTCCTACCCGTTTGCGATATCCACCTGAAAGAGCTTCTACAGGGCTGTGCAGATCAGTGATGCCAAGCCTTTGCAGGACTTCCTGGCACTGTTGTTCGAGACTCCAAGCCTCGGATTCATCCATTCTTTGACTCAGCACTCCCAGCTCGGCTAGGAGCACTGCGTTATCCGGACTGTCGGCAACGGCTTCGCTGAGCTCACTGAAACGCAGCAGCAGGTCTCGTTTCTCTCCGCACCCTGCCAACACCTGTTCCAAGACGGTGAGGCCTGGGTCCACGCTGCTCTCCTGGCCCACAAGCTCGACCCTTAACCGCGATGAGCAGCGTCGTTCTCCTCCCCCAAGCGGCTCCTCCCCGGCAAGCACTTTCAGCAAGGTCGACTTCCCTGACCCATTGGGGCCAATTAATCCCAGGCGATCACCCTCACGAATGTGGAGGGTTAGGTCGGCAAACAGCGTGCGGATCCCGAAGTCTTTAGATGCATCGACAAGACTGATCAGGCTCACGTGCTCTTGGCCTTACGCAGGTCTTCCAGATAAGCAAATACGCTCTTATCGCCGACGTCAGCAGCGGCCTCCATCCCGAATTTGCGTAACGCAAGAATCACAAGAAGAGCCGAGGAAATCGCCATCATGCTGATTGCTGCTGGCCCTGCAATCAGGCCACTCAAATGACCGAGGAGTGCCACTGGCAGAAGCAGGGTGAGTCCGATTGCTTCTGGACGTCTGAAGCAAAAGAATTCCTTGAAGCCGATGCCTGCTAGGGCTGCAAACAGGGGACCAATCGCCAGGGTCCAAAGACGTTGGCTCTCGAGTGTGTTGAAAATGTCGGATGGACCGGCCTGGATGGCTAAGACCAGCCAGCCGATGCATCCCGCGGCCCAAAACAGTTGAAGGGCTTGATGGAGAGGGCGCAAATAGATGTGAATCCAGCGCAAGGCCAGGCCAAGTGATACAGAAAGGGGCATCAGCCATAGGGGCGCTAGCTGGGGTCCTACGAGGATCCATTGTCCGAGTCCGGCACTGAAGCTCAGCCCACAGATCAGCAAGCAGATTCTGTAGAGCTGAACCTCTCGCTGATCTTGAAGAGTGATGCAATAAAGGCCATACATGCCCTCAAAGCTGGGTTCTGATTGCTCTGCTCTTGCCATGCTGTTGGTCGTCATTCTGGTTTTGCCACTTCCGCTCCGATCAGTCTGCTCAGATCAGGGCTATCTGGAACAATTCCACTTGGGTTGAGGGGGAACAGTGCTCCGAAATAATCCTGTTTCCACTTTTGGCTGTCGCAACTCTCACTGACTCCAGGAAGCTCAAAAAATCGTTGACGCCAACTCCAAAGTGCTGGAAACATCCAAAGCGGCTTGGCGCTACAGCCAAATAGGGGGGCATAGACCATTTCCCAGCGGATCAAAGTGGGAAAAAGACGGACGTCCGCCAGCGTGAGTTGCTCGCCGCAGAGCCATGCTCCTTTGGTTTGCAAGCTTTCCTCCACTTGCTCCAAAGCTGAGAACAAGGCTTGGCTGGCTTGATCAAAGGCCCTTTGGTTCCGTGCAAATCCGCATCGATAGACGCCGTCGTTGATCGAGGGTTGGATCAACTCCTGCCATGAAGCAATCGAAGGTTTCAATGCGCTTGGGGCGAGATTGAGTGCCGTCGCCTCTGCTGGCCATGAACACAGTGCTGCGCTCAGGGGGGTGCTGTCATTTCCCAGCAATCGGGGTTGATCGGATGCGCTTGCACCCGGATCAACCATGACTGGCACCGTGGCTCGGTAGCTGGGAGGTGCCCCGCACAGCTTGTAAAGATCAAGGAGGCTGTCGCAGCCAAGCCAGGTCGGCTCCAGTCGCCATCGCCCTTCGTCGTGATCGGCATCGGCCATCAGCAGGTTGATGCTTGCGCTGAGTCCTCGCAGTTGAAACACCAGCCAGACACGATGCGCCCATGGGCAACTTCGGCCAACGATCAGGTGGGGTTTTGTCGTGCTTTCTCTTGCTTCAAGCTCCTTCGCCCCTAAGACGAGGGTTTGCATCGGCGTGCTGGTTGGGCGCCGATAGTGACCACCTTGATCGGCAGGGCCTAGTCCTCCCATCAAGCGGAGCCATTGCCAGCGCCATCCTTGACGAGCGCTGCGCACAATCAGTGGATGGATCGCCATCGTTGTTCCATTTCCACTTATCTTCCATCAGATTGTTTGAGGCTGCTGAGAGTTGATGCCGAGCCCTCGAGTGCTTGTGGTGGCTGGAACCCATGGGAATGAGATCAATGCTCCCTGGCTGTTGGAACAGTGGCAGCAGCAGCCGCATTTGATTCAGACCCACGGATGCGAGGCGCTCTCGGTGATTGGTAATCCCGATGCCTATGCCAAAGGTTGCCGTTATCTTGATCGAGATCTCAATCGTTCCTTCCAGCCTGGTCTTCTTCAGCAGGTTGGTTCAGAGCGGATTTCATCATCCAAGTTGGACCTCGAAGTTCAGCGTGCCTTCGACCTGGTGAGCCGTTATGGCCCGGAAGGCATCGAGGCCTGTGGGTTGGTGATCGATCTCCACAGCACTACGTCTTCGATGGGTAGCTCCCTTGTGGTCTATGGACGTCGGCCTGCTGATTTGGCCTTGGCGGCCCTTGTTCAGGGACGTCTTGGTTTACCGGTTTATCTCCATGAAGCCGATCAGGCTCAGCAGGGATTTCTGGTGGAAAGCTGGCCCTGTGGCCTGGTGATTGAAGTGGGGCCCGTCCCCCAGATGGTGCGTCACCACAAAATCCTGATGCAAACTCGCCTGGCTCTCGAGGCCGTCTTTGAAGCCTGCTCTGATGTGCTGGCGGGTCGAGCCCGCTACCCCAGGCAATTGGTGGTTCATCGCCATCTGGGGAGTCTTGATCTCCCGCGTTCTCCATCCGGTTCCCCCGACGCCTTTGTTCACCCTCAGCGTCAGGGTTCGGATTGGCAGCCCATGAGACGAGGTGATCCGCTCTTTCAGAAGGCAGATGGCAGCTGCGTTGCCCATGAGGGGGCTGATGGACAGGTCCCTCTTTTCATTAATGAAGCGGCCTATGCGGAGAAGGCCATTGCGTTGAGTCTCACTCTCAGAGAGAGCTGGCCTCTGTCTTTTGAATGGACAGAGGCACTTCAAGCGCAGCTCTTAGCGCGGTGATCCGTTGTAGAGGACCTCATTCACGGTTCGCCCATCTGGAGCAATCTGGATCTCTGTTTCTGTCGTTGGTGAACTGCCGTTTTCAGGCCAGCCTGGAGCTCCACCAAGAAATTGAAAGGTGTATCCGTTGTCGTCTTGGTTCACAAGGCAATCCCCTCCTCCATCGCTGGTCTGAAACATGCATGGCTGAGGGCGATAAACGCTAAGACCACCATTTTCTGCAACAGCAGTGTTGCGAGCCAAATTGATCGCTCTCACTGGGGACGCTGAGATGGTGTCTTGAGCGAGTCCAGGTGTTGCGCCCATCACGCTTGCACCAGTGATGACGGCCATCGCTGAAAGGGTACGGAGATTGATGCAGAACCAGAGATTGCTCCTTCATCGGAATCACGGTGGCGTGATCTGTCAACTGGATCTTGCATTTAACGGATCGTTCCGTTGTAAGAGACCTCCAGGATTCGGTCACCGTCTCTGGAGACAAGCACCGATGTCTCGATGGTTGGGTTGGGAGGGTTTTGCTGTTGCCAACCCGGAGCACCACCTTGGAACAGGAATTGGAACCCTTGATCGCTGATGGACTCGAGACAGGACCCTGCTCCGGTTTCGTACATGCAGCTTGCTGCTCTGTATTGACCTAAGCCTCCATTCAGCAACTCTGCACGCATGCGCGCGAGATTGGCTGCTTTTGGTTGGGTTAGTGGTAATGGCCTGGAGGCCTGTGCTGTTGCAGCATTTGGGGCTAATAGCCAAATTCCGCTGATGAGCGCCAACACTGTTTTGAACTGATTCATGCCGCAATTTTGACGCGATGAATCGCGTGTTCAACGGTCAAATCAAGCTGCAGGTGTAAACGGTTATGACTGGTTTCCCAGGCACAGCTCTACCCACAGGCCCAGGTGTTCTGTTCTTTGGTGCAGGGAAGGTCACTGCGTGTGCCATCAGCCCAGTAAATCCTCAACCTGTCATCAGCAGTACCAGTCCTCAATGTGATGGAACTGATAGGGCCGGTAGGAACCTTGTTGCTTCGGTCTGAAGGCGGTGGGATCTGTTCTCCGACTTGGCGTTCCAGCTGCTCGATGCGTTGTTCCAAGCGATTGATCGCTTTGCGCGCTGTCGTGTTGATAGGAACTGTTTCTGATCCGCAGGCGCTGAGAGCCATTGCCGCAGAACTGGTTAACGCAACAGTGATGACCCCTCGTCGGAAGCGGAATGCCCTTGAGCTGATTGTCATTGTTCCTGTTGCGATGAAACCAGTTTGGCTGGCTAGAAGGCGTTGCCTAGTCGTTCGCTCCAGTACACAACCGCTCCTTGAGCTTCAAGCTCATTCCGCCTATGGCGGGCCATGGCGACGGGAACGGTTTCCTCCGTGCGTTGGCCAGCCTGAAGCCATCGAATCAAAACCACGCGGCTCTCCTTGTGGGGGTCCGATGAAATCTTAAGCCTTCCTGAAGACGCCCTTGCTGAGGCTGCTCTTGGTCGGAGCAAAAAAGGAGTTTCGCTCTTAAGACTCGAACACAAACCGCAAACTTGCTTTACAATGCGTTTGGCGGGGCAACCTGCCCTTCCGTAACCGTCTCCTTGCGAGACCTTCTTTTCCGTTCTCATGACTACCACCATCCAGCAGCGCTCCGGCGCTAACGGCTGGCAGCAGTTCTGTGAGTGGGTCACCTCCACCAACAACCGTCTTTATGTCGGTTGGTTCGGTGTTCTGATGATCCCCACACTGCTTGCCGCTACCACTTGCTTCATCGTTGCTTTTATCGCCGCACCTCCGGTTGATATCGACGGCATCCGCGAGCCTGTTGCAGGTTCACTGATGTATGGCAACAACATCATCTCTGGTGCTGTTGTTCCTTCCAGCAACGCTATTGGCTTGCACTTCTACCCAATCTGGGAAGCTGCCTCACTCGACGAGTGGCTCTACAACGGCGGTCCTTTCCAACTGGTTGTTTTCCACTTCCTGATCGGCATCTACGCCTATATGGGACGTGAGTGGGAACTTTCCTACCGCTTGGGCATGCGCCCTTGGATCTGTGTTGCATACAGCGCACCTGTTGCTGCTGCATCTGCAGTGTTCCTGGTCTACCCCTTCGGTCAGGGTTCGTTCTCTGACGCCATGCCTTTGGGCATCTCTGGAACCTTCAACTACATGTTGGTCTTCCAGGCTGAGCACAACATCCTGATGCACCCCTTCCACATGCTTGGAGTGGCTGGTGTCTTCGGTGGTTCACTGTTCTCCGCCATGCACGGTTCATTGGTGACCTCCTCCTTGGTTCGTGAAACAACCGAGACCGAGTCCCAGAACTACGGCTATAAGTTCGGCCAAGAAGAAGAGACGTACAACATCGTGGCTGCTCACGGCTACTTCGGTCGCCTGATCTTCCAATACGCCTCCTTCAACAACAGCCGTAGCCTTCACTTCTTCCTTGCAGCCTGGCCTGTTGTCGGCATCTGGTTCACCGCTCTTGGCGTGTCAACCATGGCCTTCAACTTGAACGGCTTCAACTTCAACCAGTCGATCCTTGATGGTCAGGGCCGCGTCCTGAACACCTGGGCCGATGTTCTTAACAGAGCTGGACTTGGCATGGAAGTGATGCACGAGCGCAACGCTCATAACTTCCCTCTCGACCTGGCTGCTGCTGAGTCCACACCTGTGGCTCTTCAGGCACCTGCAATCGGTTGATCTGGAAATCATCCAAAGTTCAGATCAACTGAACTAGAAAGCTCCCGCCGAAAGGTGGGGGCTTTTTTGTGCATTCATTCGTCACTGAGAACATCAAGGAACTGCAACGCCTGGTCTTCGATCAGGATCATGAACTGATCGGAAGCCTTTAGCGATGGCAATCAATCCACACACGCCTCCTCCTGTTAATTCGATTGATTGTTCAGAGCACTGTGCGATTTGTGAGCTTCACTCCGATGTTCAACATCTTCGTGAAGTAGAGATCTGGCGCAATCGCCATTGGCTCTTGCGTCATCATCCCCATCCTTCTCCGCTGCTCGGTTGGTGTTTGCTCGATGCACGTCGCCATCTTGCTGGTGCGATCGACTTTCTGGGAGATGAAGCCGATGAATGGGGAACAGTCGTTCAGCAAGCTTCCAAACTCGTTAAGACGGTGAGTGGTTGCGACCGGGTCTACTTGATTGCCTTCGGTGAGGGTGCTCGTCATCTCCACCTGCATCTCATCCCTCGGTTTCAGGAGGATCAGCGCAGCGCGGCATGGAGTGTGGCTGATCTCTATCGCGATGTAGAAGCTGGTAGACAGCGCCTTGTTCAGACTGAAAATGTTCAAGAATTTCTTGTGACTGCTCGCCTTCTCGCTCAGAATGGTTTCATGAGTGGACCTAATAAGAGTTAATTCAAGGGTTTCACAGTTGTTTGATTGTCAAGAGGTACTTCTGGTGCCTTGATTTCTTCAAGCTCAGCCGTTGAGTCGAGGTGGTTTTTCTTTCTCTTCTCGGGGATTTGCATATTATCGAGAAAAGGTACGTCTTCAATTTGAGGCACTTCTTTGAATGGCCTCGTATTGTCAACGGGTTTTGTGTCATCAGCTGGCTCAATAGTTGAGTCGATTAGTTGTAGGGAGATTGGGCTTTGAACATTGGGCTTCTCTTTGGGGCCTACGATATCAATAGCTGTGCGTTCAACGACAAGTCGAAATCGCAGTCCTTGCCTTTTATTAATCTCTTCTTGAACAGCTGAAACTTGTTTGAAAGTTGGAAGTTCTGGGTCTAAAACACGCACGATAACTCGGACGACCGGTGGGTTTTGTCTCCAGTCGATATCAACTCTCTCGACATCAATTTTCTTCTTATCTCCAAAGGTTAAGGTCTCGCGCGTCAGAAATTGTTCAATGGTCTTTTCCACTGAATCGCGTGTATTTTCGTTTCTTGCTTGGCCAAGAAGATTGAAAAAACTAGTCCCTAGCGGAATCAGTAATAAACCGGTGAGTGCAAAGTTTGCGGCTCCTAAATGGCTTCGCTTGAGTTCTTGGCGAAAGTCAGAATCCATGCAGGCCATCAGGACTAATCCCCCGGTCAAAATTCCAAGAAGGTTGGTGGCAAATAGGAGACCCGCTCCCAATGCGTCCTCCCAGTAGGCATTGGATAGAAGTAGGCCCATCACGCAGACCGGCGGTACAAGCGCAACTGCAATCGCCGTTCCTGCGAGCGAGCTCACGGCATCACTGCGTAGCTTCGCGTAAGTGGCCAGTCCACCGGCCACAAGAGCGATCCCTAAGTCCAGAAGGTTTGGCGATGTACGCGCTGCGACTTCCGAGCCAAATTGAGGTAACCCGGCCAGCTTGCCAAGCAGAATTGACAAGACAGTGGTGGTGCACACGCCCACCAACAACGTCCGTAAGGAACGGGCGAGCAAGGGGATGTCACCAAAGAGCACGGCAAAAGCGGCGGCTCTTAGCGGCATGATCCATGGAGCCACAACCATCGCGCCAATCACGACGGCGGGGCTGTTGGCGAGCAAACCCAGGGTTGCGATCAGCCCTGCACCGATACTCAGCACGATGAACACTTCATCGAGTTCCGCATCGCTTCTAAAGCTGCGTTTCATGCGATCGAGCTTGCTGGGTTCGATGCTGGCCATGAACTCTGGTGTTGATGGTTTCAGTTTGATGACATGTCAACGCCAACCTGAACGCCAGATATCAGCAGATTCTGGATCCTCCGAGCAGGGTCGAGAGAGGCGCCATCTCTCGGATCAGTGGCACAAGTGATCACCTGACGCAGCTAGAGCAGTGAACTTGCTCACAGATTCTTCAAGGCAATGAAAAAACCCAGCTACAGCTCGGAGTCGTTGCTGTAAATGGGTTTGTGATTGAAGCCGATGACCTGACTTGAACAGGCGACCCACGCTTTACGAAAGCGTTGCTCTACCAGCTGAGCTACATCGGCAGCTTTAGGAAATTAACATTTGGCATTGCGCATTACAGGGTTTGAGCGACCGCGACTCTCAACGACAGTTGGATCCAGAACTGAAGGCGCGGCTCTTACAAGAAGCGCGCACTCCTTGGCGGTCGCTACGGCGCTTGCTCTGGCTCGCTCTCTTCGCTTCCGGAGGTCTTGGTCTGTTCGTCATGACCTTCAGAGTCACTGCTGGAAATGATGTTGTTCTCAGTGACCTGGTCATCCAGATCAGCGCTGTTGCTCTGTTCGGCAGCTTGCTCTGGTTCGATCGAACTCGCGAGCCCTGAATCAGCTGCTTCTGTGGGATTCAGTTCTTCTGGGTCGTGGGATGCGTTGGAGTCATGGTCGGAACCTTCCTGCGTTGAAATCTCAGTGGGTGGAGAAGTCTTAATGGTTGTTGGAGGTTTCTTGGGTTCATCAACTTCTGATGTGTTGAGATCTGCAGTGTGCCAATCCAAAGGTCCCAGGCGAAGAAGATTCAATCCGAGTGAAAACCTTGAGTCTTTTAGTTGTTGGTCACTCATCTCTATAGCCGCTTCAATGGCCATCGAAGGACGAGTGAGAAGCCAGATCGATTGAACGAGCTGATTCCATTGCCAAAAAATGATTGCAAGCAGTGGAGTTGCAATCAGCAGGCCTTGAAGGCGATGTCCGCTTCTTAAAGGAGACAGATCCGCGATCAGCAGCGAGGAGCGATCGATCCACCAGAACAACACAAGCAAAAGAACGGCCCCTGCTGCTCCAAGCAGTTTTAAGAGCAGGTTGTCCTGGCAGTGACTGATTTTCCGTTGCCAGGTTGTCCGCTCTTTTAAGGGTTGACGCACGAGGAGAAGGGAGCCCCAATCAACAGGCCGTTTCCAGAGCAAAACTGCAGGAGCAACAACGGCGATCCCCCAACAGAGAAGCCGTTCCACAGAGGGCACCGGACCAAGATCCGAGCCAGCCAGGATCAACCGAAGCAGCTGTAGCTCCAGTGGAATGGCTCCAATCGCCATCAACTGGAGCCAGAGAACCGGCTCGTTGCGTGCCGACATTAGGTGGCGAGCTTGCGGCGCTGGGTCACGAGCTTGTAGCCCTCAACGATGTCGCCGTCCTTCCAGTTCGCAAAGCGATCAGAGCCGATGCCGCATTCGAAGCCTGTGGCCACTTCTTTGACGTCGTCTTTGTTTCGGCGCAGGGAATCGAGATCTCCAGCGAAGACGATTTCTTTGCCGCGACGCACTCTCACCTTGCAGTTGCGTTGAAGTTTTCCGGTCGTGACATAACAACCAGCTACAGCGCTCTTGCCGATCGTGAAAACGGCTCGAACCTCTGCTTCTCCAAGAGACTCTTCTACAAGTTCTGGTTCCAGGAGGCCTTCCATAGCCAACTGGATGTCCTCCAGCAACTTGTAGATGACGTCATAGTCGCGAACGTCAACACTGTTGGCGTCTGCCGCTCGTTTTGCACCTGACGCCATTGAGGTGTTGAAGCCCACGATCACAGCGCCAGAGGCTGCGGCTAGATCGACGTCAGTTTCCGTGACTTCTCCAGGAGCGGACAGCAAGACACGGACCTGCACCTCGTCCTTCGGTAGCTGTTCGAGCGAGCCAAGGATCGCTTCCACACTGCCTTGAACATCGGCTTTGAGAATGAGATTGAGCTCTTTGAGTTCGCCCTCTTTGGCTTGGCCAGACATGGCCGTGAGTGACACGCGACGTGAGGCCATCTGTTGCGCCAGGCGACTCGCCCGGGCATCGGAAGCACGATCGCCGACGACAGCGCGTGCTGACTTCTCATCTGGGTAGACCTCAAACTCGTCGCCGGCCGTGGGCACTTCGCTGAAGCCAAGTGCTTCTACAGCGCAGGAAGGACCTGCTTCTTTCAAACGGCCGCCACCGTCATCCACCATGGCGCGCACTTTGCCCAGAACTGGGCCTGCAGCAAGCACGTCACCAGTGCGGAGTGTGCCGTTTTGAACCAGCAATGTGGCCACAGGGCCTTTGGCCTTGTCGAGATGGGCCTCGATCACAGTGCCTTTTGCGAGTCGATCGGGGTTGGCTTGTAGATCTTCTACCTCGGTCACGAGCAGGATCATTTCAAGCAACTTGTCGATGTTTTCTCCGCGGAGGGCACTGACGGGAACCATCACCACATCGCCTCCCCAATCTTCCGCCAGCAGGTTCTGTTCAGAGAGTTCCTGTTTGACGCGATCGGGTGAGGCTCCCTCTTTGTCGATCTTGTTGATCGCTACAACAACCGGCACTTCTGCCGCCCGTGCATGGCTGATCGCTTCAAGGGTCTGAGGACGCACCCCATCGTCTGCCGCAACCACCAAGACGGCAACGTCAGTGACTTTGGTGCCTCGAGCACGCATGGCGGTGAACGCCTCGTGCCCTGGGGTGTCCAGGAAGGTGAGCCTCTGAGGGGAATTGTTGTGCTGAATCTCTACTTGATACGCACCAATGTGTTGGGTGATTCCCCCTGCTTCTCCAGCGGCGACGCGGGCTTGGCGGATCGCATCGAGAAGGCTCGTCTTGCCGTGGTCGACGTGACCCATGACGGTGACGACGGGGGGACGGCGAATGAGATGGGCGAGGTCTTTCTCTTCGATCATCTCGACGGTCTTCTTGGCCGCCTCTTCGACATCATCCTGAAGGACAGGTACGCCGAATTCTTGAGCCACAGCTTCAATGGTTGGCATGTCCAAGGTCTGCGTGACCGTGGCAATGACCCCTTTGAAAAATAGGGATTTGATGATTTCAGAGCTCTCGATGCTGAGCATGTCAGCGAGCTCTTGCACCGTCAGGTTGTCCTCGGGGACCACGATCATCTCGGGCCGTACCTGTTTGGCTTCCCTTGCTGCACGAAGCTCCATCGCGCGGCGACGCTGACGCTGACGTGCGGTTTCCTTACGCCGCTTCCTGATGGCAGCAACTGGCTTGGGAGCTGGCTTGTGCTTCGTTCTCGGCTTGGAAGGACGGGCCAAGCTGGCGGAGAGAACCATCGCCTGGCGTTCACCAGCAAAGCCTCCGGTCTCAGCGGTTAGGGCATCATCGTTTTCGCCGATGATATGGACCTTTTGACGCTGTTTCTGAGGTGATTTACTGCGCAGCGCTTCCAGTTTTGCGCTGTCATCCCAGTCAGGCCGTCCAGGCCTGCGCTGACCACCAGCTCCTGGACCAGGCCTGAAGCCTGGACGCCTTGGTGCTGCTGGTGGAGTGGCTGTAGGTCGTGAAACAGGAGGATTGGCCTTGGCTCCTCCAGCGGCAGCTTCACCGCTTCGCGTGGCGACAGGCGTGCCGTCAACCCGTCTCGGCGGTGGCGCTGACGGTCGGTTATTCGGTTTTTGGAGCTGCATGAGCTCACCGGGGGCCACCGGCTTACGCATCCCTGGCATGCCACCAGGACGGGGGCTTCCAGGTCTTGCTGCACCAGGGGGACGTCCTTGTCCATCGCCACGGCCACTGGCGCCGTCATTGCTGCCATCTCTGCGGATGGGTTTGCCGACCAATTCCAGCGAACTCACGCCTGAGCGGGGTTGCCCTGGCTTAGACGGAGCATTCCCAGGACGTGTTGGCGCCCCTGGACGTTGAGCGCCTGCAGGGCGCTGCGGCATGTTGGAGCGCTGGCCTGGAGGCCCGCTTGGCCGAGGACTCACACCTGGGCGTTGTCCGATCTGACGGACGGGGGCACCAGGCGCAGCACGCTTGGGCTGTGGCCTGCCGACGAGTTCTGGTTTGGGTGCGGGTCGCTGAGGCGCCCCTCGGTTCACTGGGGCTTTCGGTTGCGGACGCGCTGGCGGGGCGGTAGGCCTGGGGCTGCTGGCTTCGCTGCCAGGACGCTTCACCGGTGAGGTGCCTGTTGGTCGAGCAGGAACAGGCGCAGGCTTGGCCGAGGTGGGCCTTGCAGGAGCTGATGGAGCAGAGGCGCTAGGAGCGGGAGCTGAAGCCTTTGGCGCTGAGGGCGCTGGAGCTGCCGCGGGCTTGGGCCGTGGTGTGGGCGCAGACGGTTTTGCTGCAGATGCTGCTGGCGCGGCCGGTGCGGGGGCGCTTGGTCGGCTCACAGGCTTTTGTGGTGCTGCTTGACGCGACACGGGCTGCTTCACGATGAGGGGCAGGGGTGCTCCTGGTCGTGAAGGTACAGAAGGTTTAGGCGATGGTTTTGCTGCCGCAGGAGCCACAGGTTTACTGGGCATAGACGGGGCTGCTGGACTGGATGCCTTTTGGACCGAAAGAATTGCTTTTCCAGGCGCTGGCTTGGCAGGAGCAGACGCAACTGGACTCCCACCTTGCTTTAAAAGGTTTCGGATTTTGCCGGCTTCTGTATCGCTGATGGAGCTGCTATGGCTCCTTGCCGCGATGGACAGCTTCTCGGCGGCATCCAGGACATCTTTGTTCTCCAAGCCAAGGTCCTTGGACAACTCATAAATTCTGACTTTGCCGCTGCTGGTCATTCAGGTCTCCGATCGGTCCGGGCACGGTGTGCCTCGGGGCTCCACACAAGTGGTGCCAATGTTCATCTTGCCTCAGCGGCTGCAACCCGAGGTTCGGTGAGCCGCTCTTTCAGCGCCGTCATTAAGCCTTCAGAAACCTGGCATCGCAGGGATTTCTGAAGCCTTTTGCGGCGGCGAGCCTCTTCAAAACAGGCCTCAGTCGGACAGAGGTAGGCCGATCGGCCCATTCCCTGATCGAGGAGGACCCCTTCCTGATGGTCACGAATCACTCGCAAAAGCATGCTTCGATCGAGCAGCTCTCGGCAGGCGACACAGCGACGGAGGACGGGGCGCGAAATGTTCACCGGGCTCCTTCCTCGTCATCGCTTGTGCTTGGGGCAACCTCAGAATCGAGCGCATCGTCCTGTTGTTCAGCCTGCTCTTCAGCATGTTGTTCAGTGTCAGCTGTTTCGACTGACTCCTCGACGGCTTCTGCCAATGGCTGTTCTGCTGAAGCTTCAGCGTCCTCGTAATACTCTCCGTCTTCCGTGTATCCCTCCTCGTCTTCGGGAAGGGGATAGAGCTCACGAAGTCGAGCATCTTCTTCGGCTCTGGCTGCCTGCTCAACGGCTATGCGCTCTTCCGCTTCACGTTGAAGGGCTTCTTCCTCTTCCCTCTGGGAGATGAGCTCAGCAACAACAGCATCTTCTGAGGTTTGGTCATATTCCGTTGAATTCTTGATATCAATTTTCCAACCCGTTAATCGAGCAGCAAGACGAACGTTTTGGCCTTCTCGCCCGATCGCAAGACTGAGTTGATCAGGTGGCACCAAAACATGGGCATGTTGCCCCTCGGGATCAACAAGACGCACCACCTCAACTCGAGCTGGACTCAGTGAGTTGGCGATGTACTGGCCGGGATCTTGGGACCAGCGGATGACATCAATTTTTTCGCCACGGAGTTCATTCACGACTTGTTGAATGCGTGAGCCCCGGGCTCCGATGCAGGCTCCAACAGGATCGACTTCTCTCTCGATGCTGTCGACGGCCACCTTTGTACGAGGTCCTACCGATCTGGATGGAGGATTGGCTTCACGGGCGACGGCAACGATACGTACGGAGCCCTCCTGAATTTCAGGAACTTCGTTTTCAAACAGATACACCACCAGCCCTGCATTGGCTCGACTCACAAAGAGTTGAGGACCTCGACGAGGCACCTCGCTGACCTCTTTAAGGAAGACCTTGAAGGTGGCGTTGGCGCGGTAGTTGTCGTTAGGGAGCTGATCACGTCTGGGCAATTCAGCTTCAACCTCGGGACGGCCGAGACCTGAACTCACGGCCATGATGATCGACTGACGCTCGAATCGAATCACGCGTGCTGTCAGGACTGGATCCTCAAGATCAGCGAATTCCTCTTGGATCATCTGTCGCTGCTGATCGCGCAGCTTTTGAGCCAAGACTTGTTTGGTCGTGGCAGCTGCCATGCGCCCGAAATCCTCTTTCTCGGGAGTGACGTCCAGGACGACGGTGTCGCCGGCCTGGGCGTCTTCAGCCACCTGCATCACCTCGGCCAAGGCAATCTGGTGGTCTTCACTTTCAACGTCATCAACAATGATTTTGCTAGCGAGCACCCGATAACCCTCTTCGTCTAGATCGAGGGCGACATCGAAATTGCTGAAGTATTCCTCTTCAAAAGGATCTTCACTGATCCCTAAATAAAGCGTGCGCCGATAGCGCTCATAGCCTTTTAAGAGTGCTTCCCGTAGGGCAGCCTCAACGACCTGAGGGGCGAGTTTCTTTTCCTCGCTGATGTCTTCGATCAGGTTGCTGAGGCCGGGGAGAAGGACGAGAGCCATCGAGGACGGGAGTGAAAGTCTGGGAGTGAGTGAGGTTGGAAAGAGGCTTAAAGGGGTCAGCCTGTGGGACTTGTGAGCTCAACAGAAATGACAGAGTCCCTCGAGATCTGTTTAATTCGCCCGTGAATACTGATCCTAATGAGATCTTCCGTTCGCTCTAAAAGAGTTCCGGAGTGCCTTTGTTGAATCCCTTCGGTGTCACGGTGAATCACGTCGACCGGATAGCGACGAAAAGTCTGGAAATCGCGATCCGATTGAAGCTGTTCTCCGATCCCTGGACTGCTGATCTCGAGGACATAAGCCTCGCTGAGAAAAGCAGAATTCTCCAGGGCTTCTCCCATCGGTGCACTGAAACCGGCGCAATCATCCAAGGTCACATCGTCTCCATTGGAGCGGCGAATTTGGATTTGCACCGTCATCGGTTGCATGTGGGCTAGGACCTGCAAATCAGCCAGCTCAAACCCGTGGTCTACGGCTGTGGCAGACGCCAAATCCTCTAGATCAGGGAGCAGTGGATGGGGCAAGAACAATCGGAGGGTTGTCGGGCGCCGGCCCGATGGTTGATGCTGCGATCACCCTCCCGGAGAGAGGAACTCACCAGGCCAATGAACAATGTAGTTGATTGACCATTCATGCATTAGCCGCAACCCTGCACCGATATGCGATAGCTGAATCCAGTTGCCCCAGGATGGTTGGTGGCTTCATGAATTCGTCGAAAACTTTTAAGTTGCTGCCGTCCGAAAACTTTAGGAAGGCTTCGATTGGGATCAGCTCTCGGTCTCTGCTTTTCCGACCTCAAAAGGGGCGATTTCTTCGTAGCGATCACCAGGCATTTCGACTCCTCTTTGGCTCAAATCTTGGTTGATACAAGCAGCCTTCTGTTCGTCTGTTTTTAGGTACTGACACACGCGAGCCCAAAGTTTGCTGCGGCTCCCGGTGGCACCGCGACTGAACAAAACCTCGTCGCTTTGATCAGCATTTTCATTGATCTCGATCTGACAGAGCTCGCATCGAAGTTGCATTGTTGACGACACGGTCATGGCTCTGCAGTGAAGAAAGAGTTGAACAAACTAATGCCGTGCTTCTTCTTCAAGTGAGTTGCATGATGAGTGTGCTCCGTTCACCAGAGCAGGGCCACTAGCGTGACGATCCTTGTGTATTCACGATCCTTGGCCGCCGGCATGAAGGTTTTGCAAATCATTCGCTGTTGTTGCCTGACAGCCTTTTTGGTCGTGTCTTGCTGCTTCAGCCTCCCCGTTCAGGCCGCTGATCTCTCATTTACAGCCAACGGGCACAGCTTTGTTGCCAATGCCGTCCGGGAGGTGGCGCCGTCGGTTGTACGGATTGACACCGAACGCTTGATTGAACGGCAGCCTTTTGATCCGAATTTGATTGATCCTCTACTGCGTGACCTCCTGGGAGAACCCGGCTATGGGATCGGCCCTGAGCGACAGAGGGGTCAGGGGTCAGGGGTTGTGATCGATGGGCGTGGTCTGGTGTTGACCAATGCCCACGTTGTTGATCAAGTCAGCACTGTCAATGTGACGTTGTCTGATGGGGAGCAGAGAGACGGGGAAGTGATTGGTCAAGATCCAGTCACCGATCTCGCGCTGGTCAAACTGTCTGGACGAGCCCTCCCCTCCCCAGCAACATTGGGGGACTCCGAGGCCTTGGAGGTTGGTGATTGGGCGATTGCGTTAGGTACTCCCTACGGCTTGGAGCGAACGGTCACGTTGGGAATTGTCAGCAGTCTTCATCGCAATATCAGCAGCCTCGGGTTTTCCGATAAGCGTCTTGATCTGATCCAGACTGATGCAGCCATTAATCCTGGTAATTCAGGCGGGCCGCTGGTGAATGCTTCCGGTGAAGTAATTGGGATCAACACGCTGGTTCGCTCTGGTCCAGGTGCCGGATTGGGTTTTGCGATTCCGATCAATTTGGCCTCCAGAGTTGCTGATCAACTTCAAAATGATGGCGAGGTTGTGCATCCCTACTTGGGAGTCCAACTTGTTCCTCTCACCGCTCGGATTGCGAGAGACCATAACCGTGATCCCAATGCACTCGTTGAATTGCCGGAACGCTCCGGTGCGTTGGTGCAATCGGTTCTTCCCGATAGCCCTGCTCAACGTGCTGGATTGAGGCGAGGTGATCTCATTGTTCAAGCTGGCGACGACACCATTCGAGATCCTCAGGATTTGTTGAAACAGGTGGACCAAGCTGAAATTGATCAGCCGTTGCTTTTGCAGGTACTTCGCAATGGGGGAGATCTGCAGCTTTCGGTGAAACCGGCTCCTTTGCCAGGAATGAGCTGATAGCTCTTGCTACGGTCTCGCCCTCAGCAGCTGATCGATGTCGGATCTCCAAACTCAAATGAAGCAAGCCGTCGCGGAGGCGGCTGTTGCGCAGATTCGTGACGGCATGGTGGTGGGCCTCGGTTCGGGGTCCACTGCCGCTCTGATGATTCAAGGCCTCGGGGCGCGACTGGCAGCAGGTCAGCTTCATGACATCGTCGGCGTGACCACGTCATTTCAAGGAGAGGTGCTTGCCGCTGAGTTGGGGATTCCTTTGCGTGCTTTGAACGCCATTGATCGCATTGATTTAGCGATCGATGGTGCTGATGAAGTGGATCCATCCTTTCAGTTGATCAAAGGTGGTGGCGCCTGTCATGTACAAGAAAAGCTTGTTGCTGACCGAGCAGAACGTTTCATCGTGGTGGTTGATTCCACGAAGCTTGTTCAGTGTTTAAATCTCGACTTCTTATTACCGGTTGAAGTGCTTCCAGGCGCTTGGGTGCAAGTTCAATCTCGTCTGAAATCAATGGGCGGAGTGGCAGAACTGCGAATGGCAACGCGTAAAGCAGGCCCTGTGGTGACCGACCAGGGCAATCTTGTTCTGGATGTGCGATTTGAGGCTGGAATTTCTGATCCGATTGCCCTGGAGCGTGACATCAACAATCTTCCAGGTGTTTTGGAGAACGGCCTCTTCGTCAACCTTGCTGACGAAGTCCTCGTTGGTGAAATCAACGATGGCGTTGCTGGAGTTCGCAGCCTGGAGCGAGTGGGTTAACGCCGCTCACTGAAGACGGATCCGCACCGAATTGGCATGACTGTGGAGACCTTCGCTCATGGCCAACGTCTCCACAGCCACTCCGGTTGCATCAAGGGCTTCCTTGTTGAACTCGATGAGTGAGGTATGACTCATGAACGTCTCAACGCTGAGTGCACCACTAAATCGTGCGGCGCCACAGGTTGGGAGTGTGTGATTGGGACCGGCTAAATAGTCTCCGACGGCTTCCGGGCTCCATGGGCCAATAAAAATGGCCCCTGCATGGTTGATGCGGTCAGCCATCATCCTTGGCCGCTCCACAAGGAGTTCTAAATGCTCAGGAGCGAAGCGATCGCTGAGACTTGCGCAATGTTCAAGACTGTCGCAAGTCACAATCAGCCCCCATTGCTTTAAAGATTGCCGGCAAATGCTTTCACGTGGATGGGACGCAAGCTGACGTTCAATCTCCACGGGAACGGATTGAGAGAGCTCCTCTTCCGTGGTGAGCAAGATGGCTGCTGCAAGTGGGTCATGTTCTGCCTGAGCTAAGAGGTCAGCCGCCACCTGCTCTGGCTTGGCTGTTTGATCGGCGATCACAAGGACTTCACTTGGGCCTGCCAGAGAATCGATCCCCACCTGGCCATAGACCGATTTTTTGGCCAAGGTCACGAAAAGATTGCCTGGACCACTGATCACATCAACCTTCTGGATCGTTTCTGTGCCGTAGGCAAGAGCTGCGATCGCTTGTGCACCGCCCACTCGATACACCTCGCGGATCCCAGCAATGTGAGCTGCTGCAAGAACAGTTGTGTTGATCAATCCGTTGGCCCCAGCAGGGGTGACCATCGCAATTCGCTTTACGCCCGCAGCTTTTGCAGGCACAGCATTCATCAAGACTGTGCTGGGGTATGCAGCTCTGCCCCCGGGGATGTAGAGGCCGGCTGCATGGACTGGGCGCCAACGCCGTCCGAGCTGCTCTCCGTGAACCCCGCAAACGCTGAGGTCAGAGGGACGTTGCCGCTGATGAAAATCTTGGATCCGTCTGTGCGCCAGATCTAAGGCATCACGAAGATTGGCAGGCGTGTCCTTCCAGGCTTGTTCCAGTAGGCCTGGATCGATCCGAAGGGGTTCAGGGCGAAAGCCATCAAATTGCTCTGTGAGGCTGATGAGAGCTTGATCTCCTTCCCCCCTGACCTGCTCCAAAATTTCTTGAACCCGTTGCTCCGCCTCGCGCTGGGCCGCTCCTGTGGTTCTGGTCGCAATCCGATCGAGTTCTTGTTCGGCTTGCGCTGCGGTGCTGATGCAGCGGATGAGACCGGCAGGCGGATTCTCATTGCTCAGCACTGTCATCACCCGATCGTCGTTGTTGCTCAAACTAAGTGCCCCTTGAACCATGTGCTCGATGATTTGCAAGGCGGTGGGTTATGGTCACGGATTGTTGAACTGAAATCCGGCTCTGTGGCCAATAACAAGTCATCGAAGAAGCGCGTCGAGATCGGCGAGCGCAATCGCTTACAAAACAAAGCGTATAAATCCGCGCTGCGTACCCTCATGAAGCGCTGTTTTACTGCATGCAGTACCTACAGCGAGGCCCCAGGTGATGAGGCTAAAACCACGCTGACATCCAGCCTGAACGCAGCATTCAGCAAAATTGATAAAGCGGTCAAGCGCGGTGTGATGCACCGCAATACTGGAGCTCATCAAAAGTCTCGTTTGAGCACTGCTGTCAAGCGCGCCATCGAGCCAAGCGTTAGCTGATCTCTTCCCGGCACAATGGGGCCTGAAGGCGCGTTTCAGGTCCTGATCTGATGTCCACTCCAACTCTGATCGACAGCCACTGTCACATCGTCTTTCGCACGTTTGAGGACGATCTTGATGAGGTTGCTTCCCGATGGCGAGAGGCCGGTGTTACGTCTTTGCTGCATGCCTGCGTCGAGCCTTCCGAGATTCCAGCGATTCGGGCGTTAGCCGATCGCTTCCCTGAAATGCGTTACTCCGTAGGAGTGCATCCGCTTGATACGGAGCATTGGGCCCCCGATACCGTTGATGTTTTACGCGCCGCTGCCAAAGACGATTCCCGTGTCGTGGCTATTGGGGAGCTCGGTCTCGATCTGTTTCGAGATAAGAATCTGGATCAGCAGCTGTCTGTGCTGAAGCCTCAACTGGATCTCGCTGTGGAGCTGGATCTGCCCGTGATTGTTCACTGCCGTGATGCCGCTGAACCGATGCTGGCTGAACTTCGTGAGAGACAACTTATTGGCACGTGCCCACGGGGCGTGATGCATTGCTGGGGCGGGACTCCCTCGGAAATGGCAGCGTTCCTCGAGTTTGGCTTCTACATCAGTTTCAGTGGCACGGTGACCTTCCCGAAAGCCGTTGACACCCATATCTGCGCCAAAGACGTACCTCAGGACCGATTTCTTGTGGAGACCGATTGCCCATTTCTGGCCCCAGTCCCTCGGCGCGGCAAGAGAAATGAACCTGCTTTTGTGGCATCAGTTGCCCAGCGTGTTGCGGAGCTGAGAGGACAGACCGTGTTGGAAGTGGCTGATGCCAGCACCGCCAATGCCAGAAGTTTGTTCGCGCTTCCCTGACAAAGGGTCCATTTAGGTTTGGATGAAAGTGTACGATGTTCAATCGGCCTGGCCAAGATGCAGTTTCTGTGTTTTCGGCCCTAGAAGCGTCCATTCCCTTCCGGTTCATTGACGACGTCATCTGTTCAGACCAAAAACCTCTAAAGCCATGAAGCACGGCAGTCGTTCCTTGATTGGGATGGCTGCCTCTTCTTGTGGCGACGAGATTTTGATTTTTGAATAGTTGACGATCCTTCAGGCCTTTGTTCCCACTTTTCAACTGCAGGTCTCCGCATGAGCAGCAGCGCGATTCAAGTCGCCAAGACCGTCACCTACCTGCCCGATCTGGTGGAGGTGCAGAGGGCAAGTTTTAAGTGGTTTCTGGATAAGGGCCTGATCGAGGAGCTGGAGAGTTTCTCACCCATTACGGATTACACCGGCAAGCTGGAGCTGCACTTCGTTGGCAGTGAGTATCGCCTGAAGCGTCCTCGCCATGATGTGGAAGAGGCAAAACGTCGTGATGCGACCTTCGCGTCTCAGATGTATGTAACTTGTCGTTTGGTTAATAAAGAAACCGGCGAGATCAAGGAGCAAGAAGTTTTTATTGGAGAACTTCCATTAATGACTGAACGTGGAACGTTCATCATTAATGGTGCTGAGCGGGTGATCGTTAACCAGATCGTTCGTAGCCCTGGAGTTTATTTCAAGGATGAGCAGGATAAGAACGGTCGTCGTACTTACAACGCAAGCGTGATTCCCAACCGTGGGGCTTGGTTGAAGTTTGAGACGGATAAAAATGATCTATTGCATGTTCGTGTCGACAAAACACGCAAAATCAACGCTCATGTTTTGATGCGTGCGATGGGACTTTCCGACAACGATGTTGTCGATAAGCTCAGGCACCCCGAGTTCTATAAAAAATCGATCGAGGCCGCTAACGACGAAGGCATTAGTTCCGAGGATCAAGCGCTCCTTGAGCTCTACAAAAAGTTGCGTCCAGGTGAACCACCCTCTGTGAGCGGTGGCCAGCAGCTATTGCAGACCCGCTTCTTTGACCCCAAGCGTTACGACCTTGGACGTGTGGGCCGTTACAAGATCAATAAAAAGCTGCGGCTCACGATTCCCGATTCGGTCCGCACCCTCACTCATGAGGATGTTCTTTCGACCCTCGACTACCTCATCAATCTCGAACTTGATGTGGGTGGCGCAAGCCTTGACGACATCGATCACCTGGGTAATCGTCGCGTTCGGTCTGTTGGTGATCTTCTTCAGAACCAGGTTCGCGTTGGCTTGAATCGTCTTGAGCGGATTATCAAGGAGCGGATGACTGTTGGTGAAACCGACTCACTCACCCCTGCTCAATTGGTGAATCCCAAGCCACTTGTCGCGGCGATCAAAGAGTTCTTCGGCTCCAGTCAGTTGAGCCAGTTCATGGATCAGACGAATCCTCTGGCTGAGCTCACGCACAAGCGCAGGATCTCGGCTCTTGGACCAGGTGGCCTTACCCGTGAACGCGCGGGCTTTGCTGTGCGAGACATTCACCCTTCTCATTACGGTCGTCTTTGCCCGATTGAGACTCCAGAAGGCCCGAACGCTGGTCTCATCAACTCTCTGGCTACCCATGCCCGAGTGAATGAATATGGCTTCATCGAAACTCCGTTCTGGAGGGTCGAGAACGGAGTCGTTCAAAAGAGCGGAGACCCCATCTACCTCTCTGCTGACCTTGAAGATGAGTGTCGCGTCGCTCCCGGTGACGTTGCAACCGATGCGGATGGCCAAATCTTGGCTGAGCTCATCCCCGTTCGTTACAGGCAGGACTTCGAAAAAGTTCCGCCTGAGCAAGTCGATTATGTGCAGCTGTCACCAGTTCAGGTGATTTCGGTGGCAACGTCACTGATTCCTTTCCTGGAGCATGACGACGCCAACCGTGCATTGATGGGCTCGAACATGCAGCGTCAGGCGGTGCCTTTGCTCCGTCCAGAGCGACCTCTTGTTGGCACTGGCCTGGAAACTCAGGTGGCCCGTGACTCGGGCATGGTCCCAATCTCCCGCGTGAATGGGTCCGTCACCTTTGTTGACGCCACGGCGATCGTGGTGCGTGATGAAGAGGGCTACGACCACACGCATTTTCTGCAGAAATATCAGCGCTCCAATCAAGACACCTGCCTGAACCAGCGCCCCATTGTCCGACAGGGTGATCCGGTCATTATCGGGCAAGTTCTTGCGGATGGTTCAGCCTGTGAAGGCGGAGAGATTGCTCTTGGCCAGAATGTCCTGATCGCTTACATGCCCTGGGAGGGATACAACTATGAGGATGCGATCCTTGTAAGTGAGCGTTTGGTTAATGATGATCTTTATACTTCCGTTCACATTGAGAAGTATGAGATTGAGGCTCGTCAGACCAAATTAGGTCCTGAAGAGATCACTCGTGAAATCCCCAATGTTGCCGAAGAAAGTCTCGGTAATCTCGATGAGATGGGGATTATTCGTATCGGTGCCTTCGTAGAGAGTGGAGACATCCTGGTCGGCAAAGTCACGCCGAAAGGTGAATCTGATCAACCCCCTGAAGAGAAACTGCTGCGTGCAATTTTTGGCGAGAAAGCACGTGACGTCCGCGACAACTCTCTGCGCGTCCCCAGCACTGAGCGTGGTCGTGTTGTTGACGTAAGGATCTACACCCGTGAACAGGGTGACGAATTACCCCCTGGCGCCAACATGGTGGTGAGGGTGTATGTCGCCCAGCGTCGCAAAATTCAGGTTGGCGATAAAATGGCTGGTCGCCACGGCAACAAGGGCATCATCAGCCGCATTCTTCCCCGTGAAGATATGCCCTACTTGCCTGATGGCACGCCAGTGGACATCGTCCTGAACCCCCTAGGGGTGCCGAGCCGCATGAACGTGGGGCAGGTGTTCGAGTTGCTAATGGGTTGGGCTGCTCACAACCTTGATTGCCGCGTCAAAATCGTTCCCTTCGACGAGATGTATGGCGCTGAGAAGTCTCAACAAACTGTTCAGGCTTATCTCAAGGAAGCGGCGAGTCAGCCAGGAAAAGATTGGATTTACAACCCGGAAGATCCAGGAAAACTCCTGCTGAGAGATGGCCGGACTGGTGAACCCTTTGACCAACCTGTGGCAGTTGGATATTCCCACTTCCTGAAGTTGGTCCACCTCGTGGACGACAAGATCCATGCCCGCTCCACCGGCCCTTACTCCTTGGTGACTCAGCAGCCATTGGGTGGTAAGGCCCAGCAAGGTGGCCAGCGTTTGGGTGAAATGGAGGTGTGGGCGCTCGAGGCCTACGGCGCCGCCTACACGTTGCAGGAACTGCTCACGGTCAAGTCAGACGACATGCAGGGACGCAACGAAGCTCTCAACGCCATCGTGAAAGGCAAGCCGATTCCACGTCCAGGAACACCCGAATCCTTCAAGGTGCTGATGCGCGAACTCCAGTCTCTTGGCTTGGATATCGCTGTCTTCACCGATGAGGGCAAGGAAGTGGATCTGATGCAAGACGTGAATCCACGCCGCAGTACCCCAAGCAGGCCCACGTATGAATCCCTAGGCGTCGCGGATTACGACGAGGACTGACGGATCAACGAACGAAACGACACAACCGCCTTCTTTCTTAAACGCCAATGACCAACAGCAATCTGCGTACAGAGAACCACTTCGACTACGTCAAGATCACACTCGCATCACCCGATCGGGTCATGGAGTGGGGTCAGCGCACCTTGCCGAATGGACAGGTGGTTGGAGAAGTGACCAAGCCTGAAACCATCAACTACCGCACGCTCAAGCCGGAGATGGACGGCTTGTTCTGCGAAAAGATCTTTGGTCCCTCCAAGGATTGGGAGTGCCATTGCGGTAAGTACAAGCGAGTCCGTCACCGCGGCATCGTTTGTGAGCGCTGTGGTGTTGAGGTCACAGAGAGTCGGGTGCGACGTCACCGCATGGGCTTTATCAAGTTGGCGGCGCCCGTCTCCCATGTTTGGTACCTGAAAGGAATTCCCAGTTATGTGGCCATCCTTTTGGATATGCCCCTGCGGGATGTTGAGCAGATTGTTTATTTCAACTGTTATGTGGTTCTGGATGCGGGTGATCACAAAGACCTGAAGTACAAGCAATTGCTCACGGAAGATGAGTGGCTTGAAATTGAAGACGAGATTTATGCAGAAGATTCAGAAATTGAAAATGAACCCGTCGTTGGAATTGGTGCTGAGGCGCTGAAGCAGCTGCTTGAGGATCTCCAACTCAATGCTGTTGCTGAACAATTACGTGAGGAGATTGCTGGTAGTAAGGGGCAGAAACGCGCCAAGTTGATTAAGCGCCTGCGTGTGATTGATAACTTCATAGCCACCAACGCCCGCCCTGAATGGATGGTGTTGGATGCCATCCCTGTCATTCCACCAGATCTGCGCCCAATGGTGCAGCTGGATGGTGGTCGTTTTGCGACCTCTGACCTTAACGACCTCTACCGACGGGTTATCAATCGCAATAACCGTCTCGCCCGCCTTCAGGAAATTCTTGCTCCTGAAATCATTGTTCGCAATGAAAAGCGGATGCTGCAAGAAGCGGTTGATGCCCTAATCGACAACGGCCGACGTGGTCGAACTGTTGTTGGAGCTAATAATCGTCCGCTTATGTCACTGAGCGACATTATTGAAGGCAAGCAGGGTCGTTTCCGCCAAAACTTGCTTGGCAAGCGTGTTGATTACTCCGGTCGTTCCGTCATCGTGGTGGGACCCAAGCTGAAGATGCACCAGTGCGGTTTGCCTAAGGAGATGGCAATCGAGCTCTTCCAGCCGTTTGTGATTCATCGCCTGATTCGTCAAAACATCGTTAACAACATCAAGGCAGCGAAAAAGCTGATTCAGCGCGCCGATGATGAAGTGATGCAGGTCTTGCAGGAGGTGATCGATGGTCACCCAATCATGCTGAATCGCGCCCCCACACTCCACCGTCTAGGGATTCAAGCTTTTGAACCCAAGCTGGTTGATGGCCGAGCGATCCAACTTCACCCCCTCGTTTGTCCAGCGTTCAACGCTGACTTTGACGGAGACCAGATGGCCGTTCACGTGCCACTCGCTATCGAGGCACAAACGGAAGCACGCATGTTGATGTTGGCGAGCAACAACATTCTGTCTCCAGCTACTGGTGATCCGATCATCACGCCATCCCAAGACATGGTGCTGGGTTCTTATTACCTAACGGCTTTGCAGCCCCACATGCATCCCATTGAATTTGGTGATCGCTCCCGCACATACTCCAGCCTGGAAGATGTGATTCATGCTTTTGAAGACAACCGAATCACCTTGCATGATTGGGTTTGGGTTCGTTTTAACGGTGAGGTTGAGGATGAAGATGAGCGTGAAGAGCCGATCAAAAGCGAGACCCTCAGCGACGGCACTCGTTTTGAACAATGGACCTATCGCCGTGACCGCTTTGACGAAGATGGCGCTCTGATTAGCCGTTACATCCTGACGACCGTTGGACGTGTGGTGATGAATCACACGATCATCGACGCGGTGGCAGCCACCTGAAGCCCCTCCCATAAAGCCTTCCCTTTCCTTCTGTTTCAAGCGCTGTCATGACCTCTACTCCCTCCAAATCCCGCAAGTCTGCTAAAGCCGCCAAGGCTGCTAAGGCAGCAGCAGCTGCTCATGCCAAATCTCGAGCACTAGCCAAAACTCCGCCTCCTTTCCGCAACCGAGTTGTTGATAAGAAGGCCCTGAAGGACCTTGTTGCATGGGCCTTTAAGAATCACGGAACGGCTGCTACCGCGTCGATGGCGGATCAACTTAAGGATCTGGGCTTCAAGTACGCCACCCAGGCTGCCGTTTCAATTTCGGTGAATGACCTCAAGGTTCCCGCTGCAAAGAAAGATCTGCTCGCTCAGGCTGAAGAGCTGATTACGGAGACGGAGGAGTCCTACCGGCTCGGTGTCATCACAGAGGTTGAGCGTCACACCAAGGTGATCGACACCTGGACTGAGACCAACGAGCGTTTAGTTGATGCTGTCAAAAAGAACTTCAACGACAACGATCCGCTCAACTCGGTTTGGATGATGGCCAACTCTGGGGCTCGGGGCAATATGTCCCAAGTCCGGCAGCTGGTGGGCATGCGCGGTCTGATGGCGAACCCTCAGGGGGAGATCATTGACCTTCCGATCCGCACCAATTTCCGAGAGGGACTCACGGTCACGGAGTACGTGATCTCCTCCTATGGAGCCCGTAAGGGATTGGTGGATACGGCGCTGCGTACGGCTGACTCCGGTTACCTCACCCGCCGTTTGGTGGACGTCGCCCAAGACGTGATTGTTCGTGAGGACGACTGCGGCACCATGCGTTCGATCATGGTTAAGGCAGAGGACGGTCGTTTTGGCAATCGCCTGGTCGGACGATTGACCGCTGATCAGGTGCTTGGAGCTGATGGTGAGGTCATCGCTGAGCGCAACAGCGAAATCGATCCACCTCTCTCAAAACGCTTTGAGGCTGCCGGTGTCTCTGCGCTGATGGTTCGTTCACCGCTCACCTGTGAAGCCAATCGTTCCGTATGCCGCAAGTGCTACGGCTGGGCTCTTGCCCATAATCACCTCGTTGATTTGGGCGAAGCGGTTGGAATCATCGCCGCTCAATCCATTGGCGAGCCTGGTACCCAGCTCACCATGAGAACGTTCCACACCGGTGGTGTGTCAACGGCTGAGAGTGGCGTGGTGCGCTCAAAATTGGAAGGCACCGTTGAATTTGGATCGAAAGCAAGAGTTCGTCCTTATCGCACACCCCATGGTGTGAATGCACAGCAGTCCGATGTGGACTTCTCGCTCACGATTAAGCCCAGCGGAAGTGGTAAGGCACAGAAGATCGAAATCACCAATGGTTCGCTTCTGTTTGTCGATGACGGTCAGAAGATCGCCTCTGACGTGACAGTTGCAACAATTGCGGCTGGTGCCGTACAGAAGAGCGTTGAGAAAGCAACTAAAGATGTGATTTGCGACCTGGCTGGTCAGGTCAGCTATGACCCCACCATTCAGCCCCGCGAGGTGACTGATAGGCAGGGCAACATCACTCACAAAGCCCAGCGGCTGGGCCGGATGTGGGTTCTTGCTGGTGATGTGTACAACTTGCCGCCAAACGCACGCCCTGTGGTCTCGTCTGGTAGCTCCGTCATCGAGGCTCAAGTGTTGGCTGAAGCCAGTCAGGCCAGTGAATATGGCGGTGCAATTCGCTTGCGCGAAGCCTTGGGTGATTCGCGTGAGGTGCAGATCGTTACTACGTCAATGACGCTTCGAGATTTCAAACTTCTCGGCGAATCAACCCACGCTGGTGAGATCTGGAATCTGGAAGCCAAGGATGGAACGCGTTATCGCCTCAACACCATTCCTGGAAGCAAAATAGGCAATGCAGAAGTTGTAGCCGAGCTTTCAGATGATCGCTTCCGGACACAAACCGGTGGATTGGTCAAATTTGCACCGGGACTTGCAATTAAGAAAGCTCGTTCTGCCAAAAATGGTTATGAGGTCAATAAGGGAGGCACCTTGTTGTGGATCCCTCAGGAAACGCATGAAATCAACAAAGATATTTCTTTGCTGATGATTACTGACGGTCAATGGATTGAAGCCGGCACCGAAGTGGTGAAGGACATTTTCAGCCAGACCGCAGGCATCGTGAGTGTGACTCAGAAGAACGATATTCTTCGCGAAATTATTGTTCGCAGCGGCAGTTTTCATCTCTGTACAGAGAAGAAAGCGCTCGAGCGTTTCCAGGGCGATGGCGTCATGGTGAATCCAGGCGAAGCGATCGCCAAGGGCATCAGTTCCGATGCCATGGTGTTTGTTCAGGCAGTTGAAACCCCTGAGGGCACTGGCCTATTGCTCCGTCCTGTGGAGGAATACACCATCCCCAATGAGGCCCAGCTTCCTGATTTGGGTCATGTCAAGCAGCCGAATGGACCCCATCTCGGGATCAAAGCGACGCAACGTTTGGCCTTTAAAGACAACGAGTTGGTTAAATCGGTTGAAGGGGTGGAGTTGCTGCGAACTCAATTGATTTTGGAAACGTTTGACACCACTCCACAGATGACTGTGGATGTGGAAGCGATTCCCGATAAGAGGGCCAAAACGCTTGAGCGTCTCCAGCTCGTGATTCTGGAAAGCATTTTGGTGCGTCGTGACACCATTTCCGACTCCAGCCATGGCTCCACTCACACTGAACTCCAGGTGGAAGACGGACAGTCCATTAAGGCGGGTGATTTGGTTGCAACCACGCAGATTCTTTGCAAGCAGCCTGGTGTCGCTGAGATGCCAGAAGCCACAGAAGAGGAGCCCGTCCGACGTTTGATCGTTGAAAGGCCTGAGGACACGATCACCATCAAGACCTCTGGGGCCCCAGTCGTCACCGTGGGACAGCGCTTGGTGGATGGTGAAGAGCTTGCGAAGGGGCAGCCCTCAGATTGCTGTGGCGAAGTGGAGCAGGTGAGTGCTAGTTCCGTCACCATGCGTTTGGGGCGTCCTTACATGATTTCGCCCGACTCGCTGTTGCATGTTGGCGATGGAGATCTTGTCCAGCGCGGTGATGGCTTGGCCCTTCTGGTCTTTGAACGTCAGAAAACCGGTGACATTGTTCAGGGTCTACCTCGTATTGAGGAGTTACTTGAGGCGAGGCGTCCCCGTGAGTCTTCGATCCTTTGCAAAAAGCCAGGAACCGTTGAAATCAAACAGGGAGAAGATGATGAGTTCACCACGGTGACCGTGATCGAATCCGACGATGCGATCGCTGAATACCCGATCCTTCTTGGTCGGAACGTGATGGTGAGTGATAGCCAGCAGGTGAACGCCGGCGAACTTCTGACTGACGGTCCAATCAACCCCCATGAGTTGCTTGAGTGCTTCTTTGAGGACCTGCGCAGCCGTAAGCCGTTAATGGACGCGGCTCAGGAAGCGATTGCCAAGCTTCAGCATCGTCTTGTGACCGAAGTCCAGAACGTCTACAAGTCGCAGGGAGTGTCGATTCACGACAAGCACATTGAGGTGATTGTTCGCCAGATGACCAGCAAAGTTCGGATCGAGGATGCTGGGGATACCACGCTTCTCCCCGGAGAGTTGATCGAACTCCGCCAGGTGGAAAATACCAATCAGGCGATGTCGATCACGGGTGGAGCGCCTGCCGAATTCACACCGGTTTTGCTTGGTATTACTAAGGCATCGCTCAATACCGATAGCTTCATCTCTGCGGCTTCCTTCCAAGAAACCACGCGTGTGCTTACTGAAGCAGCGATTGAGGGCAAGAGCGATTGGTTACGTGGTCTCAAGGAAAACGTGATCATCGGTCGCTTGATTCCTGCAGGTACAGGCTTCAGCGGTTTTGAAGAGGAGTTAAGAGCGGAAGCAGGTCCTCATCCCGATATCCTCTCGGAAGATCCTGCCGGTTATCGCCGTATGCAGAATCTTCGCCCTGATTACACCGTTGATATGCCGGCAGCTCCTGCCGCTAAATCAACGGCTTTGCTGGACGATCCCAGCGCCGCAGACCTAGAGGCCACCCGCAGCCGCCATGGCATTGAGGCTGAGGCCAGCAATTTTGCTGCCTTTGCCCGTCCAGATGCCGATAACGAGCTTGCAGAAGAGCAGGTTCTTGACCCAGCTGCTGTGGAGAATCTGCAGGAGCAAGGTCTCCTAAGCGATGAATGATTCTTCGCTTTCCTTCGCATGAGCGGTGCTTGCCGCTTCAAACTGTTGCTCCTTGCAGGTGTCGCTCATGATTGAGCCCTCCTTGATCCCAAAGCGGACACTTCCCCGTTTTGGGTTCCATACCCACACTGAAAAGCTCAACGGTCGTGCCGCCATGCTCGGCTTCATTGCCCTTTTGGTTGTGGAGTTCAAAATCGGTCACGGCTTGTTGATCTGGTGATCAGCGCGCTTCTCGGTCGAAGCCAGTCCGAACTGGAAGAGTGGGCTGTTGCTCAGGGCCAGCCCGCATTTCGAGGCCGGCAACTCCATGATTGGCTTTACGCCAAAGGGGCTCGGGATCTTCAAGCGATCACGGTGCTTCCCAAGGCTTGGCGTGCATCCCTTCAAGAGGAGGGGGTGTCGGTAGGGCGTTTGCATGAGCAAGAGCGACGGGTGGCAGCTGATGCCACCACCAAATTGCTGTTGGGCACCGAGGACGGCGAAACCTTGGAAACGGTTGGTATTCCTACCGATCAACGCCTCACGGTTTGTGTATCAAGCCAGGTCGGATGCCCGATGGCCTGTCGTTTTTGCGCCACTGGTAAAGGAGGGTTGCAACGCTCCCTAGCCGGCCATGAAATTGTTGCCCAGGTGCTCAGTATCCGAGAGGTGATGGAGCGTCGTCCCTCTCATGTGGTGTTTATGGGTATGGGTGAGCCTTTGCTCAACATTGAGGCTGTGCTCGAGTCCATTCGCTGCATCAATGACGATCTGGGCATTGGCCAACGTCGGATCACAGTGAGCACCGTTGGAGTGCCGCATACCCTTCCTCGGCTTGCTGACTTAGCCCTCAAACAGTTGGGGCGGGCTCAGTTCACCTTGGCTGTAAGCCTTCATGCGCCGAATCAAGCGTTGAGAGAGGAGTTGATTCCTACGGCGAAGACCTATCCCTACGACGCACTTCTGGATGATTGTCGTTACTACCTCCAAAAGACGGGTCGGCGGGTGAGTTTTGAGTACATCCTGCTGGGTGGGGTCAATGATCATCCGCACCACGCAGCCGAACTCGCTGATCGGGTGGGTGGCTTTCAGAGCCACGTGAATCTGATTGCCTACAACCCCATTGAGGAAGAGGAGTTTCAGCGACCTACAGCGCAGAGAATTGAGAGTTTTCGGCGCGTTCTGGAGCGTCGTGGTGTTGCTGTGAGTTTGCGAGCTAGCCGCGGCTTGGATCAGGATGCAGCTTGTGGACAATTGCGTCGCAATCGACGGTCTTAGAGGAGACTGCGAAAGCAGACTTGATTGGATCCGATGGCACCGATTGACTGGTTTTTGCTGGTCTTTTATTTAATCGGCACTTTGTTTCTCGGGCTTTGGCTAGCTCGACGCAATCAGGGGGAAGAGGATTATTTCGTTGCTGGACGCAGCCTGAGCGGTTGGTTGGCAGGCGCTTCGATGGCCGCCACCACCTTCTCCATCGATACACCCTTATATGTGGCGGGCTTGGTCGGCACCAGAGGCCTGGCAGCGAATTGGGAGTGGTGGGGGTTCGGTCTTGCTCATGTGGCGATGGCTGTGATATTTGCGCCCCTTTGGCGGCGCAGCGGCGTGATGACAGACGCTGCTTTTACAGAACTCCGCTACGGAGGAGCCACAGCGGCTTGGCTGCGAGGCACGAAAGCCTTTTTGCTGGCCCTTCCGATCAATTGCATCGGCATCGGCTATGCGTTCTTGGCCATGCGAAAGGTGGTGCAAGCGCTAGGGATTGTGTCCGATCAGCCCTTGCCAGCACTCGGCGGTCTTCCCGACACGGTGCTGTTGTTGGCGATTGTGGCTGTTTTGGTTCTTGTGTACACGGCGGCCGGTGGCCTTTGGGCCGTTGTGATCACTGATTTTGTGCAATTGATTTTGGCGATGGTGGGGGCTCTGGCTGTGGCTTGGGCTGCCATCCATGCCGCTGGCGGGATGGATGCTCTGCTTGCCAGCCTCAACGATTTGGGTCGTCCCGAGGTGTTGTCGCTTGTCCCTTGGCGCTGGACTGACTCTGGATTCGATTGGATTGGAGGAGCTGGCATCAGTGCTTCCACCTTCTTGGCCTACCTCACGGTGCAGTGGTGGAGTTTTCGGCGCAGTGATGGAGGGGGTGAATTCATTCAACGGATGCTTGCCACCCGTGATGAGCGTCAGGCGCGGTTGGCTGGCTGGGTGTTTCTTGTGGTGAATTACCTGCTGCGCAGCTGGTTGTGGGTTTTGGTGGCCCTAGCGGCTCTGGTGTTGTTGCCCGATCAGGCTGATTGGGAGTTGAGTTATCCGGCTCTGGCGGTGGCCTACCTCCCGCCTGTGGTTCTTGGTCTGGTGGTGGTTTCCTTAGTAGCTGCCTTTATGAGCACGGTCAGCACCTCTGTGAACTGGGGTGCGAGCTATCTCACCCATGACCTCTATCAGCGTTTTGTGAGGCCTGATGCTTCGCAGAAAGAGCTGCTTTTGGTTGGACAGGCCACCAGCGTTCTTTTGTTGGTGTTAGGGGTGTTAACGGCTTTGATTAGTGACAGCATCGGTACCGTGTTCCGACTTGTGATCGCGATCGGTACAGGGCCTGGTGTGGTCCTGGTCTTGCGTTGGTTCTGGTGGCGAATTAATGCGGCTGCAGAGCTGTCATCGATGGTGTGTGGATTTTTTGTTGGCTTGGCCACGTCTGTGATTCCCGTTCTTCAAATTTCGGACTACGGGCTCAGGTTGATGGTCACCACTGCCATCACGGCAGTGGTTTGGGTGGTGGTGATGTTGATAACTCCCCCGGAGTCAGCGGAGGTGCTTGAGCGGTTCGTGCAGCGCGTTCAGCCCCCAGGGCCTGGCTGGAGTCGTTGGCGGCGGCGCTGTGAGGTGGAGGCATCTGAATCGCTGCGAGATCTCCTTACTCGGTTTGTGCTGAGTAGTTGTGTTCTGTTTGGGGCGCTGCTTGGCTCGGGTGCATTCCTTCTGCACCAGCAAGCAGCAGGTTGGTCCGGTTTAATCCTTACGGTTGTGTCCCTCTCTCTCCTTTTGCGAGGGCGGCATTCGCGTCTTGCCGTTTAGTGACCCTTCACAATGGATTGAAAACTAGAACCGTGAGTTTTTTTCGCAGCACCATTCTTCCTGTTCTGATCGTGGCTTTATTTGGCCTCGCTCTGTTTGCGGTGAGTGCACGCATCTGGTTGCCTGGTGACATGCTTGCGCCAGCTCCGGTCAGTTGACCTGATGCTTCTACGATCAACGCCATGACCGATCGCCCGCCCCTGGATCGTGAATCACGTGTGGCCAATCTGGCCATCGATCCGGATGTGCTCGCCCGTGAGCTCGAAGCTGAACAGGTGGGTGATCCCCTCGAAGAAATCGATCTCGACGATCCTGAGCAGGATGCCCTTGGGGCCATTCGTCAGTGTGATGAGGCTCTGAATTGGCTGCAGCAAGGACATGACCAGCGGCTCCAAGGGTTGCGCGTGTTTTGTGAACATCGAGATCCCCGTTCGGTTCCGCTGCTGCTGCCTCTCTTGCACGAGGTGTGCCCCGTTGTGCGCATGAGCGCCGTCTACGCCCTCGGTCGGAATCCATCCCCCCCTGCTGTGGGACCCCTCCTTAAATTGCTGCAAGAGGACAGCAATGCCTATGTGCGGAAAGCCACGGCCTGGAGTCTTGGGAATTATCCCGATGCACCCGTGCTGAATCCCTTGATTCGCGCTTTGCAGACCGATGTGGCGGCTGTGCGCTTGTGGGCGTCGGTTTCTCTTGCTGAGGCTGGCGTGACCTCTGCGGCAAAGGCAGATCCGGCGGCTGGCCAGTTGCTGATTAGCTTGCGAATCGACAGTGAATCTGTGGTGCGAAGCAATTGCATCTGGGCTCTCGACCGCCTGCTTGAGCATCTTGTTGAACCCCGTCGCCTCGAGGTGATTGAGGTCTTTGTGCGTGCGCTTTTGCAAGATGGCGAGAGGTCTGTTCGCGATGAAGCCCGCACGGCTCTTGAGCAGATGGAATCCCCTGATGTTTTGGATCGACTCCAAACTTTGATGGATGAGGGATTGTTCAGCTGATAGGACGAACTAACACGAGCCTCCCTCGGATTCGCGTTCTCACCTTTAACATCTGTTCATTGTTGGGTGTGGTGCATGCCTGAGCGCACGCTTCGTTTCCGAATTCGTCCTGACGGCCGCGTCGAGGAACAAGTGGAAGGCGTTGAAGGTGACGCTTGTCTGCAATTGACGGAACGGTTGGAATCAGCCTTAGGCACGGTGGAACGCCGTCAGCCAACGTCTGATGCCTACGTCACAACCCAAACCCAGTCCCAGTCACAGTTCGTCGAGCCCTCCTGATGTCCCATTTCAGTACTGTCAAAACGGAACT
Organism: Synechococcus sp. PROS-9-1; assembly: GCF_014279775.1. Lineage (NCBI taxonomy): Bacteria > Bacillati > Cyanobacteriota > Cyanophyceae > Synechococcales > Synechococcaceae > Synechococcus > Synechococcus sp. PROS-9-1. Next base: position 1,782,087 of record NZ_CP047961.1, on the reverse strand, counting down.
TCGCCAGCGTGAGCACTTGGTCTCCGCCCTTGAGGACCTTGGTTACGAGCCCAAACAGGGAGGCCATCCTGTCCGTGGTTATCGCGGCCAAACCGTAGAAGCTGAATTGGCAGTCACCCTTCAGGACTCTGCTGATTTCGGTTTCGTTTGGAATGAAGCCAATGGTGCCTATGAGTTTGTGACCGACCTGGATTTGTGGCGCCAGTCCATGCCGATCGAACGATTCTTGTCCCGCCTGACGCAGCGCTACGCCCTCAACACGGTGTTGAAGGCTTCCCTCACTGAGGGCTTTGAGGTTGCCGAGCAGCGTGATTGCCAGGATGGATCGATTGAACTTGTCGTGACCCGTTGGGATGCCTGATTCGCAGCGGGCTAGGGATCAATTCGTGAACGACTCGCTCGGTAATCCCGCTGTTGCCTATAGCGCTTCCTCTCTTGAGGATTCTCAATCCACTGGCATGGAACCCGTTCTGGGTGGTGCCCTCTCTGAAAAAGCTGTCTGGGTTGATGAGGCTGTCTGTATTGGTTGCAGATACTGCGCTCATGTGGCCTGCAATACCTTCATTATCGAGCCCAATTTGGGGCGCTCCCGAGCGATTCGCCAGGACGGGGACAGTTCTGAGCGGATTCAAGAGGCGATAGAAACTTGCCCTGTGGATTGCATTCACTGGGTTGCCTTTGATGACCTCAAGGGACTACAAGATCAGCTTGATTCTCAGGAGCTTCTTCCACTCGGTTTGCCCTCACCTGCTCGCCCACGACGGATTCTTCCTCGGCAGCCGCAACACTGAACTGCGATGGCATCAATCGCTTCCCAGGCTTTGCCAACACGACGCTTTGGTCGCACAGAGCTGGCCATGCCTGTTCTTTCCCTAGGGGGAATGAGGTTTCAGCAAAGTTGGTCGGATCTTGAGGCTGACGTGATTACTCAGGAGGCTCAACACACGGTGGAAAACACTCTTCACCGTGCGGTGGAGCTTGGGTTTCACCATCTGGAAACAGCGCGTCATTACGGCAGCTCTGAGCGGCAACTTGGCTGGGCTCTCCCCCATTCGCCTGATCCAGATCGCATCCTTCAAACCAAGGTGCCCCCCCGGGATGACCCGGCGCTGTTTGAAGCCGAGCTCGAACTGAGTCTGGAGCGTTTAAACGTTCAGCGAATCGAGTTGCTGGCGATTCATGGGATCAACAGGTTGGATCATTTGGAGCAAACGCTGCGACCAGGCGGCTGTATGGAGGTGGTGCGCCGCTGGCAGCGAGAGGGCCGTATCGACCATGTGGGCTTCTCGACCCATGGTGAAACCAGTGTCATCGAAGCTGCGATCAACTCTGATGCCTTCGATTATGTGAATTTGCATTGGTACTACATCCGGCAAGACAACGAACCAGCGTTGGTCGCAGCCCAACGCCATGACATGGGTGTGTTCATCATTAGTCCCACCGATAAAGGTGGCCATCTGCATACCCCTTCGCTGCTGTTGGAACAGCTCTGCGCCCCCCTTCACCCGATCGTGTTTAACGATCTGTTTTGCCTGCGTGATCCACGCGTTCACACCATCAGTGTTGGTGCATCCAGGCCAAGTGACCTCGATCTTCATCTCGAAGCTGTGCGTCAACTCGATACAGCTGGCGCGCTCATCGCCCCGATTCAAGATCGGTTGCAGACGCAAGCTCTAAAGGCCCTTGGTGAGCCTTGGCTGATGACCTGGCGTGAAGGGTTGCCCCATTGGAAAGACACTCCTGGAGGTATCAATCTTCCCGTTTTGCTCTGGCTCCACAATTTGATTGAGGCTTGGGACCTCGAGGGGTATGCCAGGGCGCGTTATGGAATTCTTGGTCATGCAGGACATTGGGCCCCTGGTGCCAATGCCGATGCCCTGGATCAGGAGATCAGCGAGACAGACCTTCGCAATGTTTTGAACCAAAGTCCCTGGTCTGAAACGATCCCAGGCTTGCTGAGGGGTTTAAAGGAACGGGTAGGTGGCGTTCCTCAGGAACGTTTGTCGTCTGCCTGATCACCAAGGGGAAGACGGCTGGGTAGACCAACGGGTCGGGGATAGCTCTTGGGGCACGGTGCCAAGGGTTCAATGCGAACCAAGGTGCGCAACCCCCGGCCAGCCGGCAGGTTGATCTGCTTGCAGTCCGCAAGTTTGGCTTTAAGAGGAACCAAGGCTCGTTTCAGGTTGGCTTCGTCGTCGTGACTCCAGTGGCCGCGATAGAGCAGAGCCTGGCCTTGATCGGCCAGAAGGGGAACGAGATACTCCGCCACGACGGGGGGTGTGGCCACGGCTCTGGCCATCGCCAAATCGAACGTCCCACGACAGGACCGCTCCTGACCAGTGATCTCAATGCGCTCGGTGCGGACGTCCACGCGATTGCCTAGCCCAAGCGCGTTTGCCATGGCTTCCACTGCCGCAGTTTTGCGGCCGACTGAATCGACAAGGGTGAGAGTGGTACCGGGGAGGGCGATGGCGACTGCGAGACCAGGAAACCCGCCTCCAGTGCCTACATCGATGCAGCGACGCGTCAGATCTGGGGTGCGTAGCTCATGTTCGAGCGGCCAAAGACTGTCAAAGACCTGGGCGATCCAGAACTCTTCGTTTTCCACCAATCGGGTGAGATTGACCCTGCTGTTCCAATCGCGCAGCAAGACTTGCAGCTCTTTGAGTTGAGAGAGCTGGGTGTCATTGGGCTGCCAGCCCAGGCAGTGCCATAGGTCAGGCCCGGCATCAGAAAAGCTATTTGCTTCTGGCATGGCTGCCAGGGCAGCGACTCTTCCTACAATGCACCTTCGTGATTCGGTTCGAACAGGACGTGATGTCGGCCTCGACCCATTACGAACGGTTAGGAGTAGGCCGTGGAGTCGACCCCGAGACCTTGCGCCGCGCCTTTCGACGTCTCAGTAAGTCAGTTCATCCCGACACCACGACGTTGCCGGCCTCGGAAGCAGCTCGCCAATTCCAGCTGTTACGTGAGGCCTATGACCATTTGTCTGATCCCTCGTTGCGTCGGCTCTATGACGCTCAATTAATCCAGCAGGATCAGCTCTGGCAACAGCAGCATGCTCCGCTGCCTTCCCCTGCAATGTCTTCTCCAACGGCGATTGGTGAGCGACGACCACTCTCAGGAGGGGAGTGGTTATCGCTGTTGATGTTGCTCGGGGCCTTGCTTTTGTGTTTATTGCTGGGAGTCGGGGTGGCCTGGAGTCGGGGTATGGAGCTTCAGGTTCAGCCCAGTTGGCTGGTGGCCGAGCAGACTCCAGAGGAGCCGTTGATTAGGGATGTCCTTGATGGTGTCGATGCCTCCAGCAGAAACTCCTTTGAATCAGCATTCGCTGCAGGCTCTTGAGCTTTGGCTCCAGCAGCTTGGAGCGCAGCGACTAGACGATGATCCGTGTGGCTGGTCATGGCAGGAACAGGGATGGACGGCTGAGATCCGGCTGCAACAAACGGATCTCGCGGTGATCTGGAGCCCAAATGAAGCGCCTCGCCCCTGTGTGTTCCCCTACGGACTGTCTCGAGCTGACGTCGAGGCGGCCCTGCGGCTGGGTCCCTGAGGGCTCAGCTGGTTGCTTGTTTTTGCAGAAGGTCGAGCGCTTCTTGGAGAACGGAATAGCAGTGATCGAGCTGCTCATCGCTGATGCAAAGCGGTGGAAGCAGGTACACCACTTGGCCGAGAGGCCTTACCAGTACACCCCGTTCTCTCGCCAGCCGGCGCAATACTTTGCCTGCAGGGTTCAGGTAGCCCTCCTGGTCGGTGACCACGAGATCAAAGGCTGCGATGGTCCCCGTCAAGCGCACACGCCTGATTCCTGGGTGGCGTGCCAATACCTCTAAGCGCGATCGATGCCTCGCTTCGAACCCCAGGTACTTGTCAGGTTCTGCTTCGAGTAGATCCAGACTGGCGTTCGCTGCCGCGCAACCCAGGGGGTTGGCGGTGAAACTGTGGCCATGCCAAAGCGTCAAGCTCGGATCCTTGCCAACGAAGGCGTCGAATACGGCGCCGCTTGCCATGGTGATTCCCATCGGAAGGAATCCAGCGGTTAGTCCTTTGGATAGCGTGACGAGATCGGCTTTGACGCCTGCCCGTTGGCTCGCTAAAAAATCGCCGCAACGCCCAAAGCCAGTAAGGACTTCGTCGGCGATCAACAAGGTTTCAGCGTTGCGAACGCGCTTTTCCACTTCTTGAAGAAAGGTTGGACGCACCATGCTCATTCCGCCGGCGCCTTGAACAAGCGGCTCGAGGATCACAGCAGCGGTTGGTGTCTTGAGGGCTTCTTCGAGCTGGTTCAGTGCTGTTTGTTCATGCTGTTCGACGTGATCGTCGTCCCACCAAGTCGCTGGCCATGGGATGCGGGCGACCGGGAACAACAGTGGGTCAAAGGGTTCACTGAAAAGGCTGCGTGCTCCGACGGCCATCGCTCCAAACGTATCTCCGTGATAAGCGCCATCGAAAGCGATGATCTGCTGTCTTGGCTCTCCTTTGTTATGCCACCACTGAATGGCGATTTTGAGTGCCACCTCCACGGCGGTGGAGCCGTTGTCGGAGAAAAAGACTCGCTCCAATCCGGTTTTGGCTGCTAAGCGATCGGCGAGACGTTCTGCTTGAGGGTGGGTGAATTCAGCGAAAATGACCTGCTCAAGGGTCTCGGCCTGACGAGCGATTGCTTCTGCGACATGAGGGTGGGCGTGGCCATGCAAGGTGACCCACCAGCTGCTAATCGCATCGATTAATGGAGGCCCTTCATCGCGGTAAAGAAGAGCACCATCCCCTCGAAGCACCCTCTCTAACGGAGGCGTTGTCGAGACCTGGGTAAACGGAGGCCAGAGGTGGGGATGATGGTTCTGAGGCACGTCGTCGTCACAGCTGCCAGTGGATGAATTCGTCTCTGCTGAGCTCAGCGGCACACTTCACTGTTTTGTTCTGATTCCGTGGCGATCGGGCCACAGTTGACCCAACGCACAATCCCAACCTCAATATCAGTGAATAACACCAAAATTCCTGCGCAAAGGAGGGCAACAGCCACAGCGACTCCGGTTTGACGGCGATTCATCTCGAAGCCCATAAACGATTGATCTCGGTTTCGACCTTAGCTTTCACGTTCTGAACATGCCATTGCTTGGCAAGGGCCGCGGCATTCAGTTGCTCTAACGGTGGTAATTCGCAGAGCAAAGGGACGTCGCCGAGTTCGTTCAGGGTGCGGGGATTGTCGGCATGGGAAGGGCCATTCATCACTAGCCCAAGGATCGGAATATTCCGTCTTCTCAGTGCTTCCAGGCTGAGAAGCGTGTGGTTCAAGGTGCCCAGCTCACTGCGGGCTACCAGCACCACTGGAAGCTGCCAGCGTTCCAGCTGTTGGATTTGCAGCCAGTGGCGTGTGAGTGGCACCATCAAGCCTCCAGCGGTCTCTACCACCAAGGGTCCATCGATGGCTGGCAACTGGAGCTGCTCGGGATCAATGCATCGCCCCTCTCGTTCAGCAGCCCAGTGCGGTGAAACAGGAGCCTGAAATGCATAAGCTTCTGGTTGCCAGCGCTCCTTTGGAAGCTCCAGCAGATCGATCACCCGTTGACGATCACCACCGCCTTCCGTTCCGCTTTGGACTGGCTTCCAATAGGTGGCTTCTAAGCCTTGAACAAAGAGGGCGCTCACGATGGTTTTTCCGACATCCGTGTCAGTTCCGCAAATCACCAACCGAAGGGGAGGCGTGTTCATCGCTCGATCACCAGGAGTTGGATCAACCAGGTCAATCTGACTTGCCCTTCAGCAGATCGCTTAGGCCAGTGGGCGCTGAGCTGACGCCATTGCTTCACGCTGAGAGCTGAGCGGGTGCTGGTGCCGGCGCCAATGGTTTGCATCGGCCGCAAGAGAGCCGTGATGTGGCTGGCTTGTTCGCTGAAGTTGAGCTGCTGTTGTTGCCTGATCTGCTGTTTGGGAATCGAGGCCAGCAACGCTTTGGTTGTTGGGAAGGGCAGGGCCGAGCAGGGGACTGCCGCTTGGCGGGCCGCTGCGTGCCACTGCGGGAAGCAGCCTTCAACTGGCAGCGCCACGATTAACCAGCCACCTGGTGCCAGACACTCGAACCAGTGCTGCAGTCTTGTACCGGGATCGGACAACCAGTGCAGGCAGAAACTTGAGGCGATCAACGTCGGAGCGTCATCCCAGAATTGGAGGGGCTGATTTAAATCCAACAGCTGAGTGTGGTCTGGACGGGAGCTGCGGGCCAGCATGGATGGGCTTCCATCGATGCGTTCCACCACCCTGCCGGGGTTCCGTTGTTCGATGGCATCGGCAAGCAATCCCGTTCCACTCCCGAGATCCAGCCATCGACCTGCTGGAATGGGGAGTCTCTGGCAGTGCCCTGCTAGTCGCCAGGCCATGGCCGTTTGCAGATGGGCTGCCCGGTTGTATTGGGTTGCTGCGCCATCGAAGCTTTGTAGAACCTTTGCCCCCCAGGTGTTGCTCATCGCTTTCCAGGGAGCTGATCAAGCCATCGCTGGATGCGCATCAAGAGATCTGGCACCAACAGTGCATGCCCACTACCGGGCATTAACCAGAGCTCTGCTGGACGTTGCAGTCGGGTCTGAACTGCATCGCGCAGCTCTTGTCTGGCGGCTGGCACCACGATTGCGTCTTGTTCTGCCTCTACCACCAGCACTCTGCTTGTTGCTTGTAGCCCTAGCGGTAACTCTGCGCTTGCGATCAGTCGATCTAAGTCGTCGGCTAAGCGTTGACGGCCCTCGCTCGACAGTCCCTCATGGATGGGGCCGCGTGGGAGGCCGACTGGTGGCGATGGTGCTGCCGCTCGCGTCAAAAAGGTTGTGAGCATCTCGGCTTCAGCGTCGCTACCAAGGCAGCGGCGCATGCTCTTCAAGCCGGTATTGAGAGCACGACCTTTGGCTCCTTGCGGCACAAATCTGGAAAAACTTGCCAGCAACACCACATCAGTGGCGTTGGTGAACACGGCATCCGGGAGCAGATGCGGGCCTAGGGAGTGGGCAATCACCACGCGGCGTTGCACTTCTATTGGATCTTGATCGTCTTGCCAAAAGGGCATCTGCTCCTGGCGCTTGCCATAACCACGTTCACCGCTTTGCCAAGACCAATGGTGATGCGTGAAATGCCGGATCCAGGGCACCCATGAATGGCTGTCTCCGCTCCAGCCGTGCATAGCGATGACCTGTTTCATCAGGACCTAACAGCTCCGAGAGAGGGATTGAAGCAGCGCGTCCAATGTCCCATCGGGAAGGAGCCGACGCACCACCAGACGTAGTCGGGCTGTTCCTTCGGGAACGGTGGGGGGGCGGATGGCAATGCTCAATAACCCAGCGTCTTCAAGGTTTTGTTGGCGATCAAGAGCTGCTTGGTCTGAACCGATCACCAGGGGGAGAATCGGACCTGTTCCGCCTGGACGCGTCCATCCAGCGGCAGCGAGAGCGGAGCGCCAATGTTGGCTGGTTGCTATGAGCTCTTCCGACCAATAGGGATGGCGTTGCATCAGCGTTAATGCTGCGAGAGCCGCTGCGGCAAGGGATGGTGCTAATGCCGTGGTGTAGCGAAAGGCGCCACTGGTTTGGAGCAGGGTGTCGCCGAGGTCTGCATCGCAGGCGAGAAACGCTCCACCACTTCCAAAGGCCTTTCCAAAAGTGCCACTGAGCATGGTCACAGCCTTGTGCGGAAGGGCATGGCTAAGACCACGTCCCCCCTCTCCCAGGACGCCCAGGGCATGGGCTTCATCAACCAGGAGTCGGGCAGCGTGGCTGGAGCAGAGCTCTGCCATGGCGCTCAGGTTGGGACTGGTGCCCTCCATGCTGAACAGGCTTTCCGTGATCACCAGCGGTTGGTGTCCTGGGTGCCGATCCCTGCAGCGCTTCAGCTTGTCGTTGAGATCGATGAGGTCGTTGTGGGCAAAGCGCTGAAGCCGCGCACCACTGGCTTGGACTCCCGTGAGCAAGGAGTGATGGCAGAGCCGGTCCGCCAGGACTGGCGTATGGCGGTCGGCGAGTGCAAGAACGGCGGCAAGATTGGCTTGAAATCCGCTCGGGTAGAGCAGAACGCGATCTCGGTTTAACCACTGCGCTAGCTGGTGTTCGAGTTGGTCATGCACCGGGCGGCTACCGCTCACTAGCCGGGACCCACCGGCTCCCACACCGCTGCGCTTGATTTCTTCTGTTGCTGCCGCGATGAGCTCTGGGTGCTGAGCCAGATTGAGGTAATCATTGCTGGCTAAATCCACCAGACAACGCTGCGCTTCATCGCCTTGATCGGTCGCATTGACCGGAAGCAGCCCTGATCCATCAGGGTTGGGCCTCCATGTGCGGAGTTGACGTCGACGTGCTTGAGACGGGTTGCTCATGTTGTTCAGTTTGCTGCTCCCTGCTCGCGCAATCCCTAGGATCCAACGATGGTGTCACCGGATGTTTCCCAGCTGTTTCCATTCCCTTTGGATGGGTTCCAGTTGGAATCGATTGATGCCTTGAATCAAGGGCATTCCGTTGTGGTGAGTGCGCCCACGGGATCTGGCAAGACGCTGGTAGGCGAGTACGCCATTCATCGGGCGATTGCCCATGGCCAAAAGGTGTTTTACACAACGCCTCTTAAGGCCTTATCCAATCAAAAGTTGCGCGATTTTCGCGAACAGTTTGGAACAGAAAATGTTGGCTTGATGACGGGTGACCTGAGCGTTAACCGTGAGGCTCGAGTGGTGGTGATGACCACCGAGATCTTCCGCAACATGCTCTATGCCGAAGTGGATGAGCATGACGATCCGCTTGCCGATGTGGAGTCGGTCGTGCTCGATGAGTGCCACTACATGAATGATTCTCAGCGGGGCACCGTCTGGGAAGAATCGATCATCCACTGTCCACCTTCAGTCCAATTGGTGGCGTTATCCGCCACCGTTGCCAATGCGGGCCAACTCACCGATTGGATTGAGAAGGTGCACGGCCCGACGCGTTTGGTGCTTAGTGATTTTCGTCCGGTGCCCCTGCAGTTCAGTTTTTGTAGTGCCAAGGGGCTCCATCCACTTTTGAATGAAGAAGGGACTGGAATTCATCCCAATTGCAAGGTTTGGCGTGCTCCAAAAGGGCACAAACGCAAAGGTCGCTCGCCAAGGCCGCCTCAGCCGGAGGCACCTCCCATCAGCTTTGTTGTGGCCCAAATGGCGCAACGGGAGATGCTCCCCGCGATCTATTTCATCTTCAGTCGCCGTGGTTGTGACAAGGCTGTTCGCGACCTTGGGGTGCAGTGTTTAGTCACGGACGCCGAGCAAGTCATCATTCGCGAGCGGCTTGATGCTTATACAGCCGCAAATCCTGAGGCTGTGCGCGATGGCTTGCATGCGGATGCGTTGCTGCGCGGGATTGCATCCCATCACGCCGGAGTGCTGCCTGCTTGGAAAGAGCTGATCGAGGAGTTATTTCAGCAGGGGTTGGTGAAGGTGGTGTTTGCCACCGAAACGTTGGCGGCGGGGATCAATATGCCGGCGCGCAGCACTGTGATCGCATCGCTCTCGAAGCGCACGGAACGGGGTCATCGCCCCTTAATGGCCAGTGAATTCCTGCAAATGGCTGGTCGCGCGGGCCGTCGCGGCTTAGACACGCAGGGCTATGTGGTGACCGTTCAGAGTCGATTTGAGGGGGTGCGTGAGGCAGCTCAGTTGGCCACGAGCCCTTCTGATCCGTTGGTGAGTCAATTCACCCCCAGCTACGGCATGGTGCTCAACCTCTTGCAGCGTCATGACTTAGCGAAGGCAAGAGAGCTGGTGGAGCGCAGCTTTGGCCGATATCTCGCCAGTTTGGATTTGGTGGAGGAGGAAGAACATTTGGGTGAGTTGCGGATGCAGCTGGCCCAACTGCAAGGCACGGCCGGTGATGTGCCTTGGGAAGACTTTGAGGAATACGAAAAACAGCGTGGCCATCTTCGCGAGGAGAGGCGTCTGCTCAGGATTCTTCAGCAGCAGGCTGAAGAATCCCTGGCCCACGAACTGACGATTGCCCTCCAGTTCGCAAGCGTTGGAACGTTGGTAAGCCTTAAATCTCCTCGGCTGCGTGGAGGCGTAACACCTGCAGTGATCGTGGAGAAATGCGATGGCCCGGGGCAGTTCCCCTTGCTGCTTTGCTTAACGCTGGACAACGTCTGGATCCTGTTGCCCTGTCAGGGGGTCGTGAGTTTCCATGCGGAATTGAGCTGTTTGCAAGTTGATGGCGTGACGTCGCCTGATCTCAGCCGTTCCGGTGAGCTCCGTCACGGAGATCAGGACAGTGGCCCTTTGGCTTTGGCGGTGGCGCATATGGCACGTCGTCATGACATGACCACAGCTCAGTACGACTTGGCTGGCGAAGTGTTGTCTCAAGTTCGCCTAGTCCAGGAGTTGGAAGATCAACTTGAGGGGCATCCGGCGCATCGCTGGGGAGATCGCAAGCAACTCAAGAAGCACCGGCGTCGCATGGAAGATCTGGAGCATGAAATTCATGAGCGCCAGCAATTGCTCCATCACCGTTCGAACCGGCACTGGGAGACATTTTTGGCGCTCATTGAGATTCTGCGGCACTTTGGCTGCCTGGATGACTTGGAACCAACGGAGATCGGTCGCACCGTTGCCGCTCTTCGTGGCGATAACGAGCTCTGGCTAGGCCTGGCACTGATGAGCGGTCATCTCGATGAGTTGCCTCCGGCAGAACTGGCCGCAGTGTTTGAGGCGATCAGCACGGAGGTGAATCGCCCAGATCTTTGGAGCGCATTTCCGGTGCCTCCTCTTGCGGAAGAGGCCCTGCATGATTTGTCAGGGATCCGTCGGGAGCTTCTAAGGGCTCAGGAGCGCTTCAAGGTGGTGGTGCCAGCTTGGTGGGAGCCTGAATTGATGGGATTGGTGGAGGCTTGGGCCAAGGGGACAACCTGGAATGATCTGATTGCTAACACCTCTTTGGATGAAGGCGATGTGGTGCGGATCATGCGGCGCACGGTGGATCTACTGGCCCAGGTGCCCTACTGCGAGGCGATTAGTGAGCAGCTGCGCAAGAACGCCCGTTTGGCCTTAAACGCGATCAATCGTTTCCCGGTTGCCGAGGCTGACCAGCTGCTCAAGGCCGCGGCTGCCGAATCCAGCGGTCTTAATCCAGCGACTGAACGGGCTGCCTGAGCGGGTCAAGGGTTTGTCATGGCCGCAGGGTCAATAATTTGGTCGAACTCCGCTGCACTGACATAGCCCAGCTCTAGGGCCGCATCGCGCAGGCTTGATCCCTGCTCGTGGGCGTACTTAGCGATTGCACTGGCCTTGTCGTAACCGATCACAGGTGCCAGCGGAGTGACGAGCATCAGGGATTGCTCCACGTCGCGCTGGATGCGACTGCGATTGGGTTCGATGCCTTCCACCATGGCCACCCTGAAGGAGTGGCAGGCATCGGTGAGCAACTTGATCGTCTGCAGCAGGTTGAAGCCGATCAGTGGTTTGTAGACATTCATCTGCAGGTGGCCGCCGGCCCCGGCCATCGCAACGGCTGCATCGAGGCCGATCACCTGGGTGCAAACCATGGCCATCGCTTCGCACTGGGTTGGGTTTACCTTGCCAGGCATGATCGAACTGCCTGGTTCGTTTTCAGGCAAATGCAGTTCCGCTAAGCCGGCGCGGGGGCCACAGGCGAGCAGACGGAGATCGTTGGCGATCTTTAGCAAGCTCACCGCGAGGAGTCGCAGCTGGCCCATGGCATTCACCAGTCCGTCATGGCTTGCCATCACAGCAAATTTGTTCGGAGCCGAGACCAAGGGCAAGCCGCTCAGGCGCGCCAGTTCAGTCGCAGCTTGGTCGGCGAATCCTTCCGGGGCATTTAGGCCCGTTCCAACGGCGGTGCCGCCGAGAGGGAGCGGGAATAGCTCCTGCAGTGATGTTTCGATTCGGTTCCTGGCACTGCTGAGTTGATCGCGCCAGGCCGAAGCTTCTTGGCCAAGGGTGAGCGGCACCGCATCCTGCAGGTGGGTGCGGCCAATCTTCACGATGTCTTGCCAGGCCTCACTCTTGGAGGCAAAAGCCTCGCTGAGACGTTGGACTTCCGGCAACAGCCGGTGTTGGATGCCAGCGGCAGCAGCGATGTGGATCGCCGCTGGGAAGGCGTCGTTGGTCGACTGAGAGCGGTTGACGTGATCGTTGGGGTGTACAGGCTGATGGCTGCCTAATGGCTCCCCCTCGCTCTGCGACACGAGGTTGCTGATCACCTCATTGACATTCATGTTCGTTTGGGTGCCGCTACCGGTTTGCCAAACCCTCAGAGGGAACTGGTCGTCGTGACGCCCCTCGGCAATGTCAGCCGCCACTTTCACGATCAGATCGCGTCGGTTGTCATCCAACACCCCCAGGCGAGCGTTCACGATCGCTGCCGCCTGTTTGATTTGCGCTAGAGCATGGATCAGATCAACAGGAATGCGGTCATCACTGATGGCGAAGTTCTGGAGAGATCGCTGAGTCTGTGCCCCCCAAAGGGCCTCAGCCGGCACCTCGACGGCCCCCATGCTGTCGTGTTCGGTCCTAGTTGTTTGGGTCATGGCTTTGCTTCAGGGCGTAGCACCAGCACGATGATGAGCAGCATCCCGCTCACGCTAACCACCACGTAAATCCAGTCGGCATAGGGAGTCCAGAACATTGACTCAGAGGCCGAGTCGCTCCCAGACCACCCCTAGGTTGGCTTGGTGCAGCTGGGTACTGAAACACTCAGCCAGTTGGTCTGCATTGAGCTTGTTGCTCACCTCGGGATCGCTTTGAAGGTTGGCGCGGAAGTCACCACCATTGGTGTTCCAAGCGCTGTGGGCGTTGCGCTGCACAACTTCGTAGGCATTCTCCCGGCTCATACCGCCATCCACGAGGGCGAGCAGGACCCGTTGGCTGAAAACCACGCCTCCGTAGACATTCATGTTGCGGATCATGTTCTCTGGGTAAACCCCGAGGCCAGAGATGACGGCGGTCATCTCGCGCAGCATGAAGTGCAGGGTCACCGAGCAGTCCGGCAGCATCATCCGTTCTGTTGAGCTGTGGCTGATGTCACGTTCGTGCCAGAGAGCCACGTTTTCCAGGGCTGCCACCACGTAGCTGCGCAGCACTCGCGCTAAACCGCTGATCCGTTCGCTGCGAATCGGATTGCGTTTATGGGGCATGGCCGAGCTGCCTTTCTGTCCCTTGGCGAAGCTTTCTTCGACCTCCAGAACATCGGTGCGCTGCAGGTTGCGAATCTCTGTGGCGAAGCGATCGAGCGAGGCGCCAACCAGGGCGAGGATCTGCACGTAATCGGCATGGCGATCGCGGGAGATCACCTGGGTGCTCGCCGTGTCGGGAGTGAGGCCAAGAATCTCGCAGGTGAGTTTTTCCACCTCTGGATCTGTATTGGCGTAGGTGCCCATCGCTCCGCTCACCTGGCCTATGGCTACATCACCCTCTAGCCGAGCTAGGCGCTCACGATTGCGGCGGGTTTCGGCCAGCCAGCCAGCCAGCTTGAATCCAAAGGTGATCGGTTCGCCATGGATCGCGTGAGAACGGCCGATCATCACGGTGGCTTTGTGTTCACTCGCCAGTTTGGTAATCGCGGCGTCCAAGCTCGCCAACTCCTGGCGTAGGAGCGCGACGGAGGCTTTCAACTGCAGCGCCAGGCCTGTATCAAGGACGTCGCTACTCGTCATGCCGACGTGGATGTAACGCCCAGCATCGCCAACGTGCTCATTCACATTCGTCAAGAAGGCGATGACGTCGTGGCGGACCTCGGCCTCGATCTCAAGGATCCGCTCGGGTTCAAACGCCGACTGTTCGCGGATCGTTTGCATCGCGTCCTTTGGAACACGACCAAGCCTGCAGTTGGCCTCACAGGCCGCAACCTCAACATCCAGCCAACTTTGGTATTTGGCCCGGTCTGTCCAGATCTCGCCCATCTCGGGCAGGGTGTATCTCTCGATCAAGGGCCAGCGCGTGGCGACAACTCAACCAATGTATGGCGCTGAAGGCTTGGACATTGCGCGTGGCGCTAAGCGGAGGTGAGACGGCGATGCTCAACTTCCCACTGAACGTTCTGTCCCCAAGCTTGCTGACGCACCCAGCACAGGCCGCCCCGACATTCGATCACTTGAAAGGGAGGAAGATCTGTGGGGTGGTTATCGAGGGTGACGAATGAGCCTGGAGCGAGCAGTTCGAGGACGCGGTTCGACGCCTCGCTGGACTTGCGACAAAACGTGGCACGAAGGGATGGGCGGCGTCCGCTTTTGATGTTGAAGACGTTGTTGGCTGACACGGACTGCGTGCGGCTTGCGAAGATCTTCAGGGAGGTCTGTGGAACTCCGGGTGGAACTCCGGTATTTGTTTCGGTTTCACGGTGCTTTTATGTCGAAATGGCTCGTAAACAGCGTTTAGATCTCCACATGCTGACGTTGGGCTTGGCGGCATCCCGTCAGCAAGCACAACAGCTCATTCGTGCTGGCAAGGTCAGAGACCGTCGGGGCCAGCTGCTCGACAAGCCAGGTCACACGGTTTTGCCCGATCTCGAATTGATCGTGGAGCAGCCTCCTCGGTTTGTTTCAAGAGGGGGTGAAAAGTTGCTGGCAGCGCTGGAGGCATTTCCTGTCTCGGTGGAGGGGCGCACCTGCCTTGATGGTGGAATTTCGACGGGTGGCTTCACCGATTGTTTGCTGCAACACGGGGCCGGTCGGGTTTATGGCATTGACGTTGGCTATGGCCAGACGGCCTGGAGTTTGCGCATTGATGAACGCGTTGTTCTTAGAGAGCGCACCAACTTGCGTCGACTGAGCGCAGCTGAGCTTTATGGGCCTGATGACGTCCTCCCCACACTGGCTGTCGCAGACGTGTCGTTTATCTCCCTTGCACTCGTCCTTCCAGCGATTCGTGCCTTGCTGCAACCGCAGGGGAGCGAAGCATTGGTGTTGGTGAAGCCTCAGTTTGAGGTAGGACGCGATCGGGTGGGTAAAGGGGGTGTGGTCAGAGATGGTTTGGCTCACAGGGATGCGATTGCATCAGTGATCTCTGCTGCACATTCCCTGGGCTGGAATGCCCAGGGAATTGTGGGGTCTCCGATTACCGGTCCTGCTGGCAACCACGAATACATGTTGTGGTTAAGCGAGCTTGCGCCACAACAGATCTCTGATGAAAAGGTTCAGCAGGTGGTTCAGGACACGCTGAAATCAGAGAGCTGAGCTGTCACGATCTCCGGTGCGAATGCGCACGACGGTGTCGACAGATGAGACAAAAATCTTGCCGTCGCCGATCTCGCCTGTTTTCGCTGCTTCCGCAATGGCGTTAATCACATCGTCGACGCGGTCGTCGTCGATCACAACGTCCACTTTCAGCTTCTGCAGAAATTCAACAGTGAATTCTGAACCGCGATATCGCTCTACTTGCCCCTTCTGCCGACCGAAGCCGCGCACTTCGCTCACTGTCATGCCAACGATTCCGGCATTAACTAAAGCCAATTTGACGTCCTCAAGCTTGAAGGGACGGATGACGGCTTCGACCTTTTTCATGAGTTGTTGAGTAATCGCTCCCCTGAGTGTGTCAGGAATTGAGCTGAGATGACAGGACCGGAAGAGGAGAAAGGTTCAATCCGGCGTTCGAGGCATCCTCAATGAGCTCATCGGCATTGGAATGACTCACCGTGGCAAGGCCCTCAGCGAGAAGCTCCCAATGGGACTCCTCAAAATGAGTCTGGAGCCACAGCATGCCGTGAACGCTCTCAGGCTGTAGTCGGAAAGCTTGTCCTTCGGTAATCAGACTGAGATCCATTGCTAGCGCTCCCAACTTTTATCCATTAGGCCTGTATTCCGGCCGATGAGTTGTACGCGTTGATACCAAATAAAGCAGTTCTGGGCCCCACTCAACATTTGTGGAGGACTGGCTTTAGGGTCGTGCGCTGGAGTTTTCCGCACTCGTTTTATGAGCAACCCCGGCACTGAGCTCACCAAAACTCCGCTATATGGCGAAAGGGCTATTGCAGATGCGGAGTTGATCTGTTTCGACAACCCAAGGCCCGCACGCCCCTATGAGGTATCGATCGAATTGCCGGAATTTACGTGCCTCTGCCCGTTTTCGGGGTATCCGGATTTCGCGGTGTTGCGCTTGATTTATCAGCCAGGACCTCGAGTGGTCGAGCTGAAAGCGATCAAGTTGTACATCAATCATTTTCGCAACACTTCGATTTCCCATGAAGAGGTGGCGAACAAAATTCTTGATGATTTGGTGACGGCCTGTGCTCCTGTTTGGATGCAGCTAGAAGCTGATTTCAACCCTCGTGGAAACGTTCACACGGTCGTGAGAGTCAGTCACGGGACCCGTCAACCCTGCTGATCAGGATTGGCAATTCAGCAGCCAAGCCAGCGAGATTTCGATTGCAAAGCCCGCCGATGTGCAGCTTTCTGTTAGATGGCTGAAACGGTGGCGGGTCGAGTACGGCCCATAGTTGTCGGGTTGCGATCAAGCTGAGGCCTCCGCCAAGCAATGTGATCGCGAAACCTGCATAAACGAGTGGCACGCCAGGGTCACGTTTGAGGAGGAGTCCGCTGGCAGGCATGATCTCGGCCACCCTTAGAGGAAGTCCTTTGATTTCAGCGGATGCTCCGCCAGGTCGCAGGTTGCCAAGTAGCGATCCGTCTGCATCGAACACCTGAACAGGGCCTTGTTCACTGCTCGTGCTCATCAGCACTGGTTCGGATCCATCCGGGCGTGTGGGAAGCACAAGACCCCAAATTTGTTCGCCGAGTTCGGGAAAACTACGGAGGGGTAATTGCAGTTGAGGACTCTTGCCGATCTGCACGGTGATCGCAGCCAGCGACCAATCCGCTTGATAAACAGTCATGCCTCGATATCGGAGCGGATGATTCACGCTGATCATGCGCTGCTCTGAAGGCCCTCCTGGTGGATCAAGCCTCAGCGTTGATCGGAATTGTTCGGTGCGTCCCGCTGGATCACGCTCAATCGCGAAGCGCTCGAGGGTGAGCGAGAGCCGGTTGTTGCCAGAGGGGTCAAGCAGATCAAGGGCTCGGCCAGGTGCAAGGAAGCGTTCCAAGCGGTTTCCAGACAATGCTCCCCATGCAGCCCCGATGAGCAGCAGCACCAAGCCGGTGTGAACCAATAAGGGGCCAACCTTGCCAATCACGCCGCGCCGGGCTGCCAGGCGATCCTCATGCCTCTGAACCTGCCAGCCTTGCTTCTGGAGCTGCGAAGTCAGCGTGTTTAAGGCCGACTCACCGTCGGAACAGCGAATCGATTCGGCTAACGCCAACTTGCTGAGTTGCCTGGGTTGGCGATAGTCAATCCAGCGCGTGGTGGCGATCAGTGCTGGCCATTGACGACGCCAGCTGCACAAGATCAAGGCCAATCCCAGCCAAGCCAAAAGGCTTAAAAACCACACGCTGGAATAGATGCTGTCCAGCTGCAGTTGCAACATCTGTTCGCCATTGATCAATCCGAGCCATGGGTCGGCATTGAAACGCTCGAGATACAAATCAGGCGCTTCGTTTTGCGGAAGAATGGTTCCAAGGGCGCTTGCTCCTGCAATCAGCAGCAGCAGCAGGATCGCCAAACGAAGATCCGAGATCAGGGCGAAGAGTCGGCGAAGGGCAGCCATCGGATCAGGTCAGTCTCGCTAATAAGGTGAGACTGCCTGTGGCCAGCAGGATTACGCCACTGATCGGTGGAACCCACCGGCCGATAGGCCGCAACGCCAGCAAGCGCGGCAGAGAGGCTGCCAAGTTGCCTGCGAGCAGCAAAGGCAGCACTTGACCCATGCCGAAGCTTGTCAGCATGAGCACGCCGAGGAGCGGGCGTCCTGTGCTGGCAATCCAGCCCAGTAGAACGGCCAGTACGGGTGTTGTGCAGGGTGAAGCAGCGAGCCCAAATGCCAACCCTGCTGCGACCGGGGCTAGCGGAGCGGGCACCTTGCTGGTCCAACGCATCGGGTCTGGCCCGGCGGGGAGGGGGATGCGAACCACCCCGAGCAGATTGAGTCCCATCACCACTGCCAAGACCGCAACAACGGTTGGGACCAAACCAGGCACTTGACCGTAAATGCGGCCCAGCAAGCCACTCAGGCTTCCCAGCACAACCAGGGCGCCAACGATTCCAGCGCAAAACGACAGGCTGCGTTGCCAAGGCTTCTGCTTGCTCTCAAATCCGGCTAGGTAGGCGAGCGTGACCGGCAGCAAAGACAGGGAACAGGGCCCCAGGCTGGTTAAGGCTCCTCCTGCAAAGACAAGAGCCACAGTGATTGGACCAGGCTGCTGCAGCGCATGGTTGAGCAGTTGCTCGCTGCTGCGGGCAAGGTCTGACAGTGCCAGCTCGAAAGAGGAAATGGTTGTACCGGTGAGGCCGGGCTCAATTCAAGGTCACCTTATCCACGACGCTGTTGCTCGCGGAGGCTGCGACCACCGATTAAGCCAGTGGACTCGAGTGAGCATCGGATCAATAAGCCAATAATCACCATGCTGGAGAGCAACGAATTTCCTCCATAGCTGACCAGTGGGAGGGGGAGGCCTGTTGTGGGCATGGCCCCGGAGGCCACTGCAATATTTATTAGTGATTGTCCAACGAGAAGGGTTGAACAGCCAATGGCAGTCAGCCTTGCCTGGTTGCTTCGGCAGCGCAAAGCAACACGCAGTCCCAAGAATCCCATCAGCATCAGAAACACCAGCAACATCACAGACCCCACGAACCCAAACTCTTCGGCGTAGACAGCGAAGATGAAATCTGTGCTTTGGATGGGCAGATATTGCAGTTTCTGGGTTGATAGGCCGAATCCTTGGCCAAAAATCCCCCCTGATCCAATCGCCAGCAGGCTTTGAATAAGTTGATAACCATCACCCTGGGGATCGTTCCAAGGATTCAGAAACGAGATCACCCTGATGCGTTGATATTCATTGATCAAAATGCTGCTGACCCCGAGCATGCCTCCGGCTAGTGCGGTCCCAAACAGTTGAAGCAAGGGAAGCCCTGCTGAAAAGGCCATCAACCAGATCAACAGACCGATCAGTGCCGCGGTACTCAGATTCGGCTGTTTGAGGATCAGCAGAACGAGGATGGCGAAGCTTGCTAGCCAGAGCAGTTTTTGATCGAGTGCGTTCCGCTTCCAATGGGAGAAGAGATTGGCAGCCTGAAGAACGACAAATGGTTTCACCAACTCTGATGGTTGGATCTGGATGGGACCGATCACCAGCCAGCGACTTGCTCCATTCACCGTGGTGCCCATCACCAAGGTGGCTCCCACCATCAGGCAGCCGATCCATAGGCCAGGGCCAGCGATTTTGAGCCAACGTCTAAGCGTTGTGGAAGCAACGAATGCCATCAGGCTCCAGCTAGCCACCATCCAGACCAGTTGGCGCTTGAGGTAGTAAGCCCCTTCTCCCTGTTCGCGGGCGGCAACCCACCAGCTGGCGGATGCCAAGACCAATAATCCAGCAACGCACCAGATGGCTGTGAGACTCAGGAGGAGCCTCGCCTCTGTTGGCCAAAGGGACCAATCGAGAGGTAACAACCGTTGCCAGAGTCCCCGCGGATTGGATGCTGAGTCCTTAGGGCCTTTCACAGCCCCCTTCCGCGTGGGTCGGCTCCTTCTGGAGGTCACGCTGGTGTCGCTCAAGAGGTGAAGAGATGAAGAGTCCGGCTTCTATTGAGCCGCCCTCTGAACGTTTTGCCAAGCCAACACAACAAAAAACCCGACCTAGGCCGGGTTGGAGTGATGCAATGAAACGCGTTGGGAATTAATTTCCAACGTTGACCTGACGGCCACCGGTACAAAGTTCAACTTTGATGATGCGGCCACCTTGCTTCTGGATGCGCTGTTGTTCAGCAAACCAGCTCTCGTAGGGAACCCACTTGGTGAAAAAGGTGTTCTGCAACTCACGCTGCGAACGGACCTTCTCAGGTGAGGGGATGCAGGCTGTGACCTTGAAGAGACGCATCAGTTGCCAAGACCAGAACAGATGTAGTCGAAGTAGACACCCATCTCCTTGCCAGCATCAGGGCCGACCAGGGAAGCAGTGACTTCCTTCATGGCTTGGATGGCCTGGACGGTTGCGCCAATCGGCACTCCCAAGGAGTTGTAGGTCTCCTTAAGACCGTTCAGAACACGCTCATCAAGGATGGAGGTGTCACCAGCGAGCATCGCGTAGGTGGAATAGCGCAGGTAATAATCCAGGTCGCGGATGCAAGCTGCATAGCGACGCGTGGTGTACATGTTGCCGCCTGGACGGGTGATGTCCGAGTACAGCAGGGATTTGGCTACAGCTTCTTTAATGATTGAAGAAGCGTTGGCACTAATCGTTGCTGCAGCTTTGACTCTCAGTTCACCACTGGTGAAATACTGCTCAAGGCTGGTCATGGACGTGGTGTCCAAATACAGGCCTTGAACGTCAGACTTGTTGATAACGTTGGTGATCGCGTCTTGCATGGATCAGTTGAAGTGGCGTGGAAGATTGGTGATTCCGATGATTCAGGCGAGAGCGCCGATCACGTAATCGAAATAGAAGCCAGCCTCTTCGGCATCTGCGCCGGTGAGGATACTCATGGCAACTGATTTCATTTCGCGCACGGACTCGGCCATGGCTTCAAGAGGTGTGCCAAGCGAGCGGTAGAGCTCACGGGCACCAATCACGCCAATCTCTTCGATCGGTGTGACATCGCCAGCAACGACGCCGTAGGTGACAAGACGGAGGTAGTAATCCATGTCTCGCAAACAGGTTGCGGTCATTTCTTGGCCGTAGGCATTTCCACCAGGGGAAATGACATCGGGACGTTTCTGGAACAGCTGACCACCTGCTGTTTTGACGATGCGCTCACGGCTCTCGCTGAGAACCTGAGCGACACGCAAACGGCGTTGTCCGCCACTGACAAAGGACTTGATCTGGTCCAATTCGCCAGGATTGAGATAGCGGGCTTCGGCGTCCGCGTTGATGATCGAGTTGGAGACGATGCTCATGCAGTTCTACCTCGAAACAAGCGGCCGCCCGAAGGAGGCCGATATGCCGGTGAATGTGGGGTGAATATGGTGATCTCAAAGAGATCAGTAAGCAGCTTAAGGGCTGCTTGGGGGTTGGACGTTGAATCCAGGCCGAAAAGGGTGCAGATGTTGTATCTGTTGACCTTTTTCGAAGAAGTTAGAAGTGGCAAGAGCCGTATCCAACTTTCGCCTCTTTATTCTCCTTCAACAGCGAGAATCGCTTCTGAGTCGGTAACAGATCTTCATTGCTGGCGAACTGGTTGCGGGGCTCCTGGCGTTAAGAAATTTATGGACGGTATTTCTCTATTCAGAAATATGAAATGTAAAAGGTTTTTCTGAGTTGTTCAAGGCCTTTCGCCGTCCCGTTTGGAGATCCGCCAGCGTATTGATTTATAAGTCTTCCTTTAAAAGGAATAAAGCTTGTATCTTTCCTTGCGGTGAGGTTATATGTGCGTCATGCGATTGGTTCGCAAAGAGTTAAATGTTTATTTCTTCAGCCTAAGCAATCAATTCATCTAAAAGGGATAATAGGTGGATCGTTATTATTTAGTTATGGCTTTGATCTTTGAATGAAGCCCGCACTTACAGGGGTGAATCCATGGGTGGGTTAAGACCTGCATTCCCTCTGTAAAGCATTGAGGTGCGAATGATTGTGGCTTGGTCTTGTCCTGACGAAGTAGTCATGCCCTTGATTTGTGGAACATCATTTGCTTCTTCTTGTTTCCGTTTGTTGAGGAAATAAAGGGTTGCTTGTTGTTGACCATCGCGTGCGCGGGTAATTAAAAACTCTGAGACTTCTGCTGGTGTGCTTGCGCGACCGAGTAAAGCAAGTCCGGCTGCCGCTGCTGCGCGGAGAGGAGACATGCTGAATAAGCGGTTTTGAAAGGCTTCACTCATGGCTATGGATTGCACAAACCCTGAGAGGTCCACATCCATGTTGCGTAATTGTGATTCGGCTGTGTCTAAGCGCTCATTATCGAGAGGGATGCGATTCAGGAGTTGTCTGTAAGTTTCGGTAATCGCAATTTGTAGTTCGTCTTCGGTGAATGGAGCTTTAAGTTGAATGGATGGGGAGATTCCAGCCCTACGCGAGAAACCACTTGCATCTTTCGTCTGAAGAGCATTTACTAGGCCAGACTTTTGTCCTTCCTGTATAGGAACTACAAACGTTTGCTTGCTGGTGGGTTGACTTCTCTTTGAGTTGAATTTGGAGCGTGAGCTTTCTGTAGAGGAGGGGAAAACTAACGCTTCAAGTTGCGAACCAGTGGTGAGCTGGGTGGGGGCAAGTATTTGTTCTCCCCTCATCTTTTTCAAACTGCTGAAGGGCGTCCTTCCGGAGAAAGAGCTGAGCTTGACCTGGAGAAGCCGATTGCAATCTGAAGGGTTGCGACGTTTCATCAGGTTGGTGATGGCCTGACGTTGACCTTCTTCAGCTCGTGTTTTCAGAAATTCTGCGACCTCTGATGGGATAGCCGTTCGCCCAAGGAGAGCAAGACTTGCGGCAGGTGCAACCCGTAGGGGGGCGATTCGAGAGAGCCTTTGTTGGAATGTATCGCTCATTGCGACGGCTTCTATGAATTCCGACAAATTAATATCTAGGTTGCGTAGTTTTGACTCAGCACTTGTAAGCCTCTCCCCTTCAAAGGGGATGAAATTAAGTAGTTGTCGGTAGGTCTCTTCGACAGCATATTTTAATTCGTCTTCAGTAAAAGGAGGTTTGAGCTCGACCCAAGACGTGATCCCTATTTTGCTGGCAAAGCCTGCTCCGGCCTGACTATCAAGAGCGCGACTCAGTCGTGCACCTGGCACCTCTGGAGATGCTGAGCCTTTGAAACTAACTTTGGCTGCCCAAGTGGGTTGCTTTTGATTGTCTGTAGTGCTGCCAGGTTTGGTCAGTGCAATGGACGATTCACGTGAATCAGATTTGCGCAGTGGCTCCGATCGCACCCAGTTCTCAATCGAGCTGTTCGCTTTGGATTGAAGATTCCTTGGGGTTATGTCACCAGGAGTCTTAAAGCTGTTCCCTGATTTGAGTTCAGGGCGTGTTCTTAGGTTGAACTCTATCTGGGCTTCAAGATTGAGTTGCTCTTTCCATGTCGGCGCACGTCGACTGGTGAGATCCTTTGGAGTGATGAAGCGTTCATAGGGAACGGTGTCATCACCGAAGCATTCTGAAAACTCTGGACTATTGATAAGAGCATCGACCAGGCCATAGAAACCCTGACGCGCCGCGGTGTC
This sequence comes from Synechococcus sp. PROS-9-1, assembly GCF_014279775.1. NCBI lineage: Bacteria > Bacillati > Cyanobacteriota > Cyanophyceae > Synechococcales > Synechococcaceae > Synechococcus > Synechococcus sp. PROS-9-1. The sequence goes on along the minus strand of NZ_CP047961.1, from coordinate 1,758,877 downwards.
GAATAGAGCATCGATTTCCCAGCGGCCAAATGTGGGGCGGCCAAGCAGACGCCGGTGCATGACTTCGATGGCCTTGGTGATGTAGAGACCTTCCCAGTAGCGACGGCGGAATGGACTCGACCGTGCAACTAGGCGAATGAATTCACGCAGATTGATATCACCGTTCTCAAGTCTGTTTTCGGCGCTTTCAACTCTCTTGGTGGCGTAACCGGTATTTCCAAGAACTTGAACATAAACAGCTTTAATCACCGCTTGTGTACTCGACTCAGTCCCTCGGATGCTGGGTTGTCCAGCTCGGCGTGGGATCGAGTTCCCTCCAGTTGCGATCTGTTGGAGACGCACAATCTTGGGTCCAAGTCGGCGAGGACGGCTACTGCGGAATTGGGGGCTGTCCATTTGACCCGGTTGGGTCAGGCCATTGCTCACCAGTAGCCGTCGGGTGTCGTATCCGAAGGGGGCTGGGCGTGTAGATACGGATGCAGTGGCTGACGGGAAAATCGCTCCGTATTGATTACCGATTGGATCATTCCCACCGCCGTAGACGTGCTGGTCTCCTAAAGGTTGGCGATAGGCCGCATAAAGGGTGATGTATTGAGGTGCCGATTCAAAAGGAGCGCTAAATCGAAATAGGCGGCGATTTGAACCCCATCCGGCACTTTCCTGCGCCTCTTCGCCGAGATCACGTAGGTAAGGAACAGTTTCTTCTCCAAAGGTTTGGGCGTACTCCGCACCATTAATCAAGACATCGACAAGACCATTGAGGCCTTGATTGCTAACGATCGAGAAGGCCTTTCGAAATTCTTCGAGGGAACTGATTCCGCGGCCAAGAAAATGTCTATAAGCAAGTTCTACGACTCTGCTGTTGACGAATCGGCCATAAAACTGGGTCCTGTACTCCTTGCTTTTCCCCAGTGCGCGAATGAATTCGCGCATGGATAATTTGCCCTGCACGAGCTGGCTGGCTTCCACCTCACAAGGGGTTTGCGAGTAACCCTTAGCGATGTCCCGTTCGAACACTTGCCTATAGGCAGCGCGAACAATCTCCGCTTTTTCAGCGCCGGAAAGTCCGGAACGCATTTCAAAACGCTGAGCTGTTTCGGACGCCAACGCATAGATCGCAGGGAGTTGAAGACCCTGGCGTACGGAACTTCCTAACTTCTGACGTGTCGAAGGTGTTGGAACCGCAAGCTCTTTGAGCAGAACGTCAAAGCATTCAATGGTGAGACGACGGGCCTCAGGGCGATCTCCTAGTAAGGCGGCAGAAGCTGCACGCATTTCTTGGAGGGCCACGTTCGTTGCCAGAAGGGAGCAACCCTTTTCAAGCAGGTCCCTTAAGCCGCGTGTATTGACAGCAAGAATGCTTGGGTCTCCGGCTACTAAGGCGTAGCCCACGTAGCGAAGGAACCAGCCAAGATCGCGCACGGATTTGCGCATGTTCCCTGGGCCGTATTTCGCCACACTGATGGCTGTAAACCCTGTGGGCAAAACGATGCGTACATCACCATCGTCGTTGCCCTGGAGCAGTCTGCTGAGAAAATTGCCCTTGCTACCGCTGGATTCAGTGCCGGTAAAGGTGCGAACTGAATCTTGGAATGCAACCTGATCAGCGGCTAATGGAGTGGCGTCCTTGGCTGACACCTCTCCCGTGCTGAGGGGCTCCTCCAAAAACGAGAGAGGTGTGCCGCCTACAAAAATTCGATTGGCGGCACGCGCAACGATTGATTCCGCATTGCTTGCTAGGAGGCGCGCTGCCTCAAGTCGATCATTCCCACTCCGGAAAAACGTGATCAGAGTGTCGAGCTCACCACCGTCTGGAAAGCGGTCTTGCTGCTCAGCCTGACGGACACTGGAGAGCGGCAGGGTGTCGTACAGCTGAGGGGAAACCCTTGGGCTGCCGCTACTAGCGGTCACTGTCATGAACGAGAGCAAGCCGGATTCCGTCAGGTTACGGCCCATCTCTGGGGGTTCTGGCCAGCCATGAACAAATGTTTGCAGCTCTGATGAGGTTTTGGGTGCAAGGGCGAGCTCCCGTGAAATGCTCCCTTGAACGACTCCTTCCAGCATTGGCGGCTTTATGAACACTTCCCCCTCGGATGTCGCTACCCCAGTGGTGAGCGCTTTTTATGACCGCTTCCCCTATCCAGGCGACCCCCTTCAAGACGGCCCTCCCCCTGGATACAACTGGCGCTGGTGCCACGACAGCGTCCTCGCTGTTGTGCGAGGAGGACTTCAATCGCAGGACTCAAGCCTGGGTTCGATTCGGATTCTTGATGCGGGCTGTGGCACAGGTGTCAGTACGGACTATCTCTGCCATCTCAATCCAGGGGCCGAGGTTTTGGCCGTGGACATCAGTGCCGGAGCACTCGACGTGGCACGGGAGCGCTTGCGTCGCTCAGGCGGTGCTGAACAGGTCCGATCCCTACGTCAGGAACAACGAAGCCTGTTGGATCTTGAGGATGAAGGTTGTTTTGATTACATCAACTCCGTGGGTGTATTGCATCACCTGCGCGACCCGCTGGCTGGATTGAAAGCGCTTGGACAGCGTTTAGCCCCTCAAGGACTTTTGCATCTGTTTCTGTATGCCGATGCTGGCCGCTGGGAGATTCATCGCACCCAGCAAGCCCTGAAGCTTTTGGAAGCGGGCATAGGTGCGGATGGCTTGAGGTTGGGACGTGAGCTGTTGTCAGACTTGCCTGAGACCAATCGTTTGCGCCGCACCCACGAACAACGTTGGGCGCTTGACACCCATGCGGATGCCAACTTTGCCGACATGTATTTGCATCCTCAAGAAACCAGTTATGACCTCGAAAGGTTGATGGCCTTAATCAAGTCATCAGGCCTTTACTTCGCTGGGTTTTCGAACCCGTCTGTCTGGGATCCAGCGCGATTGCTCAAGGGTGAATTGCTATCAAGAGCTCAATCCTTACCGCCATCGGACCAATGGGCACTGGTAGAGCAGCTCGATCCTGATATCAGTCACTTTGAGTTTTTTGTGAGCGCTCAACCTGTTCACCCTTTGCGCTGGGAGAACGACGAAACGCTTCTCCAAGCGTGTGGTCGACGCCAGTCATGTCTGTGGGGATGGCCATCTAAAAGCATGTTGGGGCCAGATCTCGAACCCATCTCTATTTCAGATGAGGAATTGAGCCTGCTCCGCCTCGTGGATGAAAAACCAGGCGTTCCACTCGGAACCCTTAGTGGAGACAACACAATTGCTTCTCTGGCCAGAGAGCTGATGAGCAAAAAATTGCTTTTGCTCGAGGCCGATCATGCGTTGTTTAGCGGAATCGCGTGATAGATTCCGGCCGCTTTCTCAGGCGCAATTTGCAAGCCTTGCCCTCCACAGATTCAGCTGCGGTGTCAAACCCGGCTGGAAATGGAATGGAGTCTTTCGCTCGGCTTCAAGTTCGCCTGATGCTGGCCACAGTGATCGTGTCTGTCGTTGCGGTTTTATTCGCATCGTTTTACTTCGATCTTTTTGTGGCCAGAAGCCTGCTTGTTGGAGCTGTCGCTGGTCTTTTTTACCTGCGTCTACTCGCCCGCAGCGTGGCCCGGCTCGGTGGAACTTCCCGTCAAGTTGGTCGTTTTCAGCTCGTTGTTCCGATCCTTCTCATCGTTTCGGCAGCTCGATTCCCCCAACTCGACCTCTTACCTGCATTCGTAGGTTTTCTTCTGTACAAGCCCGCCTTGATTCTTCAGACCGTTCTCGACGGCTGATCTCGCGCATCCCTCTTCTGCATTCATGGCTTTGCTGCCTTTCACACTGCCGTTCGCCGAACTGGAGGTTGGCCACCATCTGTATTGGCAGATCGGTAACCTCAATCTTCACGGCCAGGTTTTCCTCAGCTCCTGGATTTTGATCGGTGTCCTGCTTGCCTTTGTGCTTGTAGGTACTAAAAATCTTAGTCGCGATCCAAAAGGTACGCAGAATCTTCTTGAGTTCCTGTGGGATTACATTCGTGATCTATCCCGTGATCAGATTGGAGAGAAGTATTACCGCGAATGGCTTCCCTTCATTGGCACCCTCTTTCTGTTCATCTTTGTCAGTAACTGGGGTGGCGCACTGATCCCTTGGAAGGTGATCGAACTCCCCGAAGGAGAACTCGGTGCTCCAACTGCAGACATCAACACCACGGTGGCGATGGCTCTGCTTGTGACACTGGCCTATTTCTACGCCGGTTTAAGCAAGAAGGGTTGGAGATTCTTCGAGCTTTACGTGGAGCCGACCCCGATCATGCTCCCGTTCAAGATCATCGAGGAATTTACTAAGCCGCTGTCTCTTTCTTTCCGACTTTTCGGAAACATCCTTGCGGATGAATTGGCGGTAGGTGTGCTGGTTTATCTGGTGCCCCTGATTGTTCCTCTTCCGGTGATGTTGCTTGGCCTCTTCACCAGTGCTATTCAGGCTCTTATTTTTGCGACTCTTGCGGCCTTCTACATTGGCGAAGGTCTCCACGAAGCGCACTAGTTGATTCACGGCCTTTTCGAAGGCTCGTCTGCTAGAAACTTCTGCGCGCAGGTCCGACCATTAGTTTTCGGGCCCACTTTCTTTTAAGACGGTGTCCCTGCGCAGGGTGATCTAACTCCCACTTCATACTCTCAGCGCCTCCCGGCGCGCCCCCAAACGCACTCAACATGGATTCCATCACTTCTGCAGCCTCCGTCGTTGCTGCTGGTCTGGCCGTAGGTCTGGCTGCCATCGGTCCTGGTATCGGTCAGGGCAGCGCTTCCCAAGGTGCTGTTGAAGGCATTGCTCGTCAGCCTGAAGCTGAGGGCAAGATCCGCGGCACCCTGCTGCTTTCACTTGCATTCATGGAGTCTCTGACGATTTATGGCCTTGTGGTGGCACTGGTGCTTCTGTTCGCCAACCCATTCGCATGATGCAGAGTTGGGGAGTGTCCCTTTTTGTAGGGTCTCTCTCTCTTTAACTCTCCACGCAATTTCTCGCTCCTCTCCAGCTCAACTCTTCCATGACCTGGCTTCTGTTCGCTGAAGCGGCGGTTCCGGAGGGAGGTCTCTTTGACCTCGATGCCACGTTGCCTTTAATGGCGCTTCAGGTGGTTCTCCTAACCTTTCTGCTTAATTCTCTGTTCTTCCGGCCAGTTGGCAAGGTCGTGGAAGATCGTGAGGGATATATCAATACGAGTCGTGCTGATGCCAAGCAGAAGCTTGAGCAAATCAAGCGGCTCGAGGCTGATCTTCAAGATCAACTCCGCGGAGCCCGACAAGCTGCCCAGTCAGCGATTGTCGAAGCTGAATCGGAAGTTGATGCTCTTTACCGAGAAGCATTGGCTGAAGCGGAAGCTGAGGCTAATCGCACTCGCGAGACAGCCCGCAGAGAGATCGAATCTCAGCGAGATGCTGCTCAATCCAGCTTGATGAGTAAGGTCGATCAGCTCAGCTCCCAGATCATCAAACGACTGACGGCTGCCTGATGACTGTTTTCTTTCCTTTAATTGCTTCTGAGGGTGGTTTTGGAATCAACCTCAATCTTTTTGAAACCAATCTGATCAATCTGGTCATTGTGATCGGAGTTCTCTATTGGTTCCTAAAAGGATTTCTTGGCGGCATGCTTCAGAGCCGACGCGAGACCATTCTTCGTGATCTCAACGATGCCGAGAGTCGTCTTAAGACTGCTACTGCTGAGCTAGCTAAAGCACAACAAGAGCTTTCCGTGGCTCAGCAAAAAGCGGACAAGATTCGCGTTGACGGCACTGCTCGTGCTCAAGCCATTCGATTGGATGGTGAGAAGCGCACGATTTCTGCTATGGCTGCTCTCAAACAAGACGCTCTGGCCGACCTCAATGCTGAAGGTGCGCGTTTGACAGAACAGCTTCGTCGTCAAGCAGCTTTAGCTGCTATTGACCAGGCGATGACTGAACTGCCGAAACGACTCGATAGCAAGGCGCAAGAAAGGCTTATTAATTCCTCTATTAAAAATCTGGGGGATTCCTGATGCCTCTCCTCAATTCTCTGGCCACTCCTTACGCCGATGCCCTGCTTCAGGTCACCGATAGTCGCAAAGAGTCGGAAGAAGTCGCAGCTCAATGCAAAACTCTTCTTACTGCTTGGGAGAGTTCGGAGCCGCTTCGGAACTCGATGACCTCTCCTGTTCTGGAGCCTGAAGCAAAGAAGAAAGCTTTGACAAGCCTCCTTGCTGAGCAAATCACTCCTTCGTTATTGAATTTGCTCAAGGTTTTGGCTGACCGCCAGCGCCTTCCTGCGCTTGAAGCCGTTCTTTTGCGCTATCTCGAACTCTATAGAGAGTCACGAAATATTGCTTTGGCCCATGTTCGCTCTGCGCAACCTCTCTCAGACGAGCAGCAGGCTGCATTGACTACCAAAGTCCAGTCAATGGCTGGAACCAATGACGTCGAAATCGATCTAGAGGTCGATCCTTCGTTGATTGGTGGTTTCGTCATCAATCTCGGTTCACAGGTGATCGATGCCAGCCTCTCTGGTCAGGTTCGACGCCTAGGTCTTGCGCTCGCTAAGTCGAGCTGAGCTAAGCCCCACCTTTATCTCGCCCCTCCACTCACCACCCGCCCCTGGGTTTTCCCGCCATGGTTTCCATCAGACCCGACGAGATCAGCGCCATCCTTAAGCAGCAGATCGAGGACTATGACAAGTCCGTATCGGTCAGCAACGTCGGCTCCGTCCTGCAAGTAGGCGATGGAATCGCCCGCGTTTATGGCCTACAGCAGGTGATGGCTGGAGAGCTGGTTGAGTTCGAAGACGGTACCGAAGGCATTGCTCTCAACCTCGAAGACGACAACGTTGGCATTGTGCTGATGGGTCAGGGCCTTGGTATTCAGGAAGGGAGCACTGTGCGTGCGACCGGCAAGATTGCCTCAGTCCCTGTTGGTGATGCACTGCTTGGACGGGTGGTGAACCCTCTTGGTGAAGCCATTGATGGCAAGGGTGAGCTCCCTTCCAATGAAACACGTCTGATTGAGTCACCAGCTCCAGGAATTATTCAGCGAAAGTCTGTGCATGAACCCATGCAGACGGGAATTACCGCTATCGACGCGATGATCCCAATCGGCCGTGGCCAGCGCGAGCTGATCATTGGTGACCGTCAGACTGGCAAAACAGCTATCTGCATCGACACGATCCTGAACCAGGCGGATCAGGACGTCGTCTGTGTTTACGTGGCAATCGGACAGAAAGCGGCCTCTGTCGCTCAAGTCACGGAAGTCTTGCGCGAGCGTGGAGCTCTTGATTACACCGTGGTGGTGGCTGCAAACGCATCTGATCCAGCTGCGCTTCAGTATTTGGCTCCCTACACCGGAGCGTCGATTGCTGAGTACTTCATGTACAAAGGCAAGGCCACTTTGGTGATTTACGACGATCTGACCAAGCAGGCTCAGGCTTATCGCCAAATGTCTCTGCTTCTCCGCCGCCCTCCCGGTCGTGAGGCTTATCCCGGTGACGTGTTCTATTGCCACAGCCGCTTGCTTGAGCGCGCCGCAAAACTTTCTGATGCCATGGGCAAGGGTTCAATGACCGCCCTGCCGATCATTGAGACCCAAGCAGGTGACGTTTCTGCCTATATCCCAACAAACGTGATTTCGATCACAGACGGTCAGGTCTTCCTCAGCTCTGACCTGTTCAATTCCGGCCTACGTCCTGCGATCAACGTGGGTATCTCTGTGAGTCGTGTTGGTGGTGCAGCCCAGACCAAGGCGATTAAGAAGATTGCTGGAACTCTGAAGCTTGAATTGGCGCAGTTTGACGAACTGGCTGCTTTCTCGCAGTTTGCTTCTGATCTTGATGCCGCTACTCAGCAGCAGCTGAGCCGGGGCAAGCGTCTTCGTGAGCTTCTTAAGCAGTCTCAGTTCAGCCCTCTGATTTTGGCTGAGCAGGTGGCGATCGTTTATGCAGGCGTGAAAGGTCTGATCGACGATGTGCCTGTTGAACAGGTTGTTCAGTTCTCTCGCGAATTGCGAGAGTATCTCAAGAGCAATAAGCCTGAGTTCATCAGCAAAATCCAAACAGAGAAGGTCTTGAGCCCTGAAGCCGAGACCACTTTGAAAGAGGCGATTGCTGAAGTTGTGTCCACCATGACGGCCTCCGCCAACTGAGGGCTTAAGCCATGGCAAATCTCAAAGCGATCCGTGACCGAATTAAATCGGTCAAGAACACCCGCAAGATCACAGAGGCCATGCGCCTCGTGGCTGCGGCCAAAGTCCGTCGAGCCCAAGAACAAGTTCTGCGAAGTCGGCCGTTTGCGGACCGACTAGCGCGACTTCTAGAAAATCTTCAATCACGCATGCGTTTTGAAGATGCACAAGCTCCTTTGCTAGAGCAACGTCCCGTTGAAACGATCACATTGATGGCCGTCACGGGCGATCGCGGTCTTTGCGGTGGTTACAACTCCAACATCATTAGGCGCACTGAGAAGCGTTTCGCTGAGCTTCAAGGCCAGGGTTACAAGGTGATGCTCGTTCTGATTGGACGAAAAGCGATTGGTTATTTCACCAATCGGAATTATCCGATTCAAGCCACCTTTACTGGTTTGGAGCAAGTCCCTACGGCTGATGAAGCCGGTTCGATCGCCAGCGAAATTTTTGCTGAGTTTCTTTCGGGCGCATCAGATCGTGTCGAGATCATCTATACCAAATTCATTAATTTGGTGAGCTGCAAGCCTGTGGTTCAGACACTTTTGCCCCTTGATCCCCAAGGGATTGCAGAGGCAGAAGATGAAATCTTCCGTCTCACAACTAAGGAAGGTCGTCTCACTGTTGAATCAGGTAATGCTCCGGCTAATTCACAGCCAAAGTTGCCTTCGGATATCGTTTTCGATCAAAGTCCTGATCAACTTTTGAATGCTTTGTTGCCTTTGTATTTGCAGAATCAACTTTTGCGTTCATTGCAAGAGTCGGCGGCATCTGAGTTGGCAAGTCGCATGACTGCGATGAACAATGCCAGTGACAACGCCAAGGAGTTAGCAAAAACTCTCACTCTTGATTACAACAAGGCTCGTCAAGCAGCGATTACCCAGGAAATCCTGGAAGTTGTTGGTGGTTCGGCGGCTGCAGGGGGCTAGCTCTCCTTTGCTCATCAATTGTGGCCGGCCCTGGGGGCCGGCTTTTTTAATGGAGTGATGACTTTCACTCTTCACCAGCTGTTCCCAACGGTTGTGGCCACAACCAAGCTGGTTATCGATCCGCTGGATCTTGCTGGACATTTGCAGACGCTGCTGGCTCTTAGGGGTGGGGATGTTGGCAACCCCAGCGCGGGATGCGCTTGGACGGGGGATATCAACGGAGTTTGGCAGTTGCATCACCTGGCCGAATTTGCTCCCTTGGTGCGCAGGGTGACAGAGCAGGCCATGGGGTATCTGGAGGCCGTTGGCTTTGATCGCAGCCAAGTGGCTTTGCATCTTCAGCGCTGCTGGCCTGTGCTGAGCGAGTGGGATCAGCTCGTTGGCCGCCATCACCATCCCAATGCCCATCTAAGTGCCGTGCTTTATCTCACCGGAGATGGTTCAGGGGAGGAGGGTGTGCTTCGCGTGCATTCCCCTCAGCAAAGCAATGAGCTCGTGCCAGGACTCGTTACTGGTCATGGCGGGCCAATTGCTTCTGATCACCCTTTGAATTCTGAACGTTGGGATTTAGCTCCTGAGGTTGGCTTACTCGTGCTGTTTCCTTCCAGGCTTGATCACAGCGTGTTGGCGAATGGCGATCCTGAATCGCTGCGCTGCTCGATCAGTTTCGATTTTGTGATCACGGCTCCTGAGCAGGGCAATCCACCGGAATACCTAGCGCCCCATCCCTCGCAATGGAGTCCCTGCTCAGATCTGTCGTCATAAGGCCTGTTGCCCTGAGAAGATGATTGACCAAGGCTTCTCTTTAAGGATGAGCGATAACGCCATTGCTGCCGCTACTTTCAACGTCAGCATCGAAGTGGATTCTGTTGAACACAGCTTTCCCTGTCGTTCAGATCAAACCGTTTTGGAGGCTGCGGAAGCCGCAGGGGTGATGCTTCCCAGCTCTTGCTGTTCTGGGGTTTGCACCACCTGTGCAGCCCGTCTCAAAAGTGGATCGGTGGAGCAATCTGATGCGATGGGGGTAAGAGAAGACCTACGCGCTGATGGTTTTACTTTGCTCTGCGTTGCGCTTCCTTGTTCCGATCTACAGCTTCTAGCCGGTCAAGAGGATGCGCTCTATGAGGCTCAGTTTGGTCAGTACCAGAAATGAGGTTGACCTCGAAAACGTTGACGTTGCCTTGGCCGAAAGATCTAAGGGCGTCTGATTTGCGTGGTTGGCTGAAAGATCAATTGTGCATTCATGGTGACCCCCTGCGTTGGGCCATCACCGCTGTCCATCATTCAGCGCAAGATCATGGTGCTGTCTTGCAGGTTGAAGCGGTGTTGATCGAGTGAGGGAGGGGCTGGCTTTGGGATCTCCCCTGCCCACGTTGATGGTGGTCCCAACGGGGATTGGTTGTGCGATCGGCGGGTATGCAGGCGATGCGCTTCCGAGTGCAAGGCTGCTGGCGGCGGCCTCCGGGTGTTTGATCACCCATCCCAACGTGATGAATGGGGCTTCCTTGTATTGGAAAGACCCTCGCATTCACTACGTGGAGGGCTACGGTCTTGACCGTTTTGCCGCCGGCGACTGGGCTCTGCGATGTGTACGTCAGCAGCGGATTGGTTTGCTTTTGGATGCTGATCTCGAACCGGAGCTGCGTCAGCGCCACCTGCAGGTGGCCGATGGTTGCAGGGCAACGCTGGGCATTGAAATCGGCCCTGTGGTGACTAGTGATGTGCCCTTAGGAGTTCATTTGGGCCTGGGCCAGAGTGGTGCGAGTTGGGGCACTCTTGAGCGCCCCGATGCCTTATTGCGGGCGGGTGAACGCTTAAAAGCCAACGGTGCAACGGCGATTGCGGTGGTTGGCCGCTTCCCCGACGATCAGGGAAGTGAGGCTTTGGAGGCCTACCGCCACGGCAGCGGTGTGGATGCCATGGCGGGAGCCGAAGCAGTGATCAGCCATCTACTGGTGCGCCACTTGCAGATTCCCTGCGCCCATGCACCGGCCTTGTCGGCGTTGCCGCTGGATCCGCAGTTGGATCCTCGTGCTGCAGGGGAAGAGTTGGGTTACACCTTTTTGGCTTGCGTGTTGGTGGGTTTAAGCCAGGCTCCAACGTTGGTTCAGCGCTCAGCGGCCAACTCTGGTGATCTTGTGGCCGCTGATTTGGGAGTGTTGGTTGTTCCAGAGGGCTCTTTGGGGGGAGAAGCCGCGTTGGCTTGCCTGGAGCGCAGGGTGCCTGTGATCAGTGTGGCCAATCCTTCCGTGCTGGAGGTCACATCAATAGCTCTTGGTGTGGGCTCGGAGGTGTTGCAAGCAGGCTCTTATGCCGAGGCGGCTGGATTGGTGCTGGCCTTACGAGAAGGTGTTGCTTTATCTGCATTGATGCGACCCATATCTGCTTTGAAGGAGCTGGAGTAATGGCAAGCGCTGCTGGTTTTGGATCATCAAAAAGCAGTGAACCATGCCCTTGTTTGAGCGGAATGAGCTACGAAAGCTGTTGCGAACCTCTGCATCGTGAGAAGCAAAGGGCGGCTACTGCTGAGCAGTTGATGCGATCGCGTTATTCGGCTTTTGCGCTTGCAGAAGTTGATTACTTAATTGCAACTCATCCGGATTCATTGACACCTTTGCTGCAACGCCGCAAAGAGCTACGTAAGAATTGTCGTGAGGTGCGTTGGTTGGGACTGAAGATCAAGGCCGTGGAGGCTGGGGGAGTAGATGATCTTGAAGGCACAGTGACATTTGAAGCAACATTTGGGGCAGGTGGTCAACGCAATGTGATGACCGAAACGTCGCTCTTCCAACGGAGGGATGGGGATCTGAAGGGGCACTGGTTGTATATCAAGCCTCTGTAATTCATGATTGCTTAGGGCGAGCTCTGTATTTTCAACTTTCTGCGTGCACTCCGTGGATTGCTTCCATCCGGTTTTCTCAACAGAAAGGCGTTGGCTAGAAGTGATTTTGAACTCTTGAAGAGGTTGTTGACGTGAAAAGGAAATCCCATTCCCTCGAGAGGATTATTAGACCTTTCTTCAGCTTGAATTCATAAAAACGACGCTTTTATAAAGCCAAAGAGATCATTCTAAATAATGAGTCATCGCTCAATTATTTACCTTTATTATATCCATTGGGTCCTAATCTTTTGAGACGCTCTTGAAATCAAAGCCAATACTCCTCAATGAATGCAAGAAGTGGCTTTGCAGAAAAAATGACCAAGTAAAAGTCTGTACTCTCAAGCCAATTTCAGCGGTATACATAAAAAAAGAGCCGGCGATGGCCAGCTCTTTTTATCCCAAAGTTCTGGGATGAATTAGTCGGCTTCAGCCAAGACCAATTTGGGAAAGAATTCCTTGACCAGTTAGAAGTTCTGTGCCGAGGCCGATCACGAAGCCCATCATTGCAAGTCGGCCGTTCCACTGCTCGGCGAAGGATGAAAAGCCAAATTTGGTGTCGTTCATCTGTTGTTAAGAAAGTTAAACACACTGTAACAGACTGTTGCGCGACCTGGCGGGGTTGGCGCGATGGCTTCTGGTTTGCGGCTGATTAAAGGCAAAGCCGGGCCTGTCGCGGCGCTTCTCGCAACAGGCCAGCGCCAAGCAATCGCCAATCAAGTAGTGCTTTCCCCATCCGCTGACAAGCGGTACACAGTGAAGAGGAGCTTAATAGACATGCTCGGATTGAGTCCTTTTGGCTGACAACACTCTTGGCCTAAAGCTTCATCAGGGTTCTTGTTCCATGCCCTTTCATTCGCTTTCCTGAGTATTTTTTGTGATGTATGTCGATGTTCTCTTAAATACAAGGGGTAGGTCTTTGCCTAATCGATTTTGGTTTGAAAACGATGGATATTTACTTGGGATTGCCAATCATGAATTCGCCTACAGAACATTCGACCTTGCCGGATATGCCGGAAACCTGTTCAAATAATTCACTGCTCCCAAAACTCAACCCGCATGGTGCGAGCCCGAGAGCTGTAGCAACAAGATAAAGTTGCTGATAAATCGATCCTGCATCTTTTAGGATCAGTGCATAGGCAAGACCGGTTTCAGAATGAAGGTTTGCATTCCTTTCGTAGCGCGTGGCCATTACGATCAAGACATCAGGCTGCTGACCTTGACTAGGTGATACTGAAGCCGCTTGAGGTGCTCGGCATGTTGTATTCACTGCCATCTCCAGCATGCTTTGGCATGGTTTGTTGAGATCGCTCATCTTCCCGAGCGTGTGATCAAAAGAGTCGTAATGATAAAAGCCAGGGCTAATGCCGATGCACTGTTTAATGCATAGATAAAGCTCAATGGAATGGAGGCCTCCAGCACTTGCGACAGGTCTCAGTAGGCCTTCGTAGGATCGCGGTAAGGTTGGATCGCAAGTGATCTCTTCTCGGGTATGCATTGAATACCAGAGCAGACTTCCTAATCCTTTAGCCGTCACAGGTTCGGAGTTGTAGGCGCGTATGGTTTGCCGTGTTTGAATGATCTGGTAGAAATTTGAGTTTTGATTGTTGATCGATGGTTTGGGTAGTGACACTGTGCTGAGAATGATTCTTTGATGCTTAGCTGGTGCAGACTTTCTGTCGATTGCTCTTGGCAACAACTCTTCTTTATGTCGATCAACAAAATGGCCGCGCGTACGCTCATGGAAGCTCAGGTCTTGCCTATTCCAGCCAGCATTGATGGCGTCTTGATCGATCTCTGCGTTGTTATTGGCGTTGCAGATTCCGACCGCGCCAGATGATAGTAAGAGTGAAATGATGTTTCGATATTGAATGCATAGATCTTCAGGTAGGAAGGCCCTTATGCTTTCTGTTGTGCAAGGCGATACGAGCTTCTGGATCAGTGGGTAAAGCCGATGATCTTGCAGGCGTAATGTTGTAGGTGACAACGGTGTTGTGATATCAAGTCCGTCTAGGCAGGGCTCAATGCTTGCAAATATTGAGAGTTTGAATTCTTTTTGAGCTTCTGGATAGGCTTGTTGTTTGAGTCCGGGATTGATCGGTAGGAGGCGCATGGCAATGCCATTGCATCCATCGATTTCGTGAATCAGTAATCCGTTCTTGTAGAGCGTCTTGAGTTGGATCTCTGGTTCTGAATCCGTAGTTTTGCGTTCTGTTCCTTCTGGCACTGCTAAATATTGATGGCTTTCTACTCCTGCTTGAGAAAGCTCTTTGAGAAGTTTTTTTATGGGCACCTTTACTTCTTTGAGGCGCAATGTCTGCCGACTGGGATCTGATCGTGTGGCATAAGGGGTTGTGATAATAATGTCGTTGCCATCTGCGCTGATGTCTACTCCTTCTCGAAATAAGTATCTAGGCATGTCTGTGACCTTTTGACCTTGATTTGAAGCCTTCTGCTGGAATCTATACCTTAGAAGCTATGAGTTAGAGGCTATTTGTTTCGGATCTCTTTGTCTGCTCGATGGGAACCTTGCATTGATTCCTGAAGCTAGTTTTCGTTCAGCAAGAAGCAGGTCTTGATCAGCGCAAGCAGGCCATGGGATGACGAGGTGGCACATCCAGTGCTTTGGCAACGCCTGGATGACAAACAGAGCCCTGCACCGTATTGAGACCAGAAAGCAATTCAGGCCGTTCTGTGACCGCTTCCTCCAGGCCCCGTCCTGCGATGCCAACGATGTAGGGCAAGGTCACACTGACGAGGGCTTCGGTAGAGGTGAACGGCACGGCGCCAGGCATGTTGCCTACGGCGTAATGCTGAACACCGTGGATGGTCACGGTGGGGTTGGTATGCGTTGTCTCGCGGCTGGTGGCGATGCAGCCGCCTTGATCGATGGCGACATCAACGATCGCTGAACCTGGCTTCATCCCTTTCACCATGGCTTCATCCACGAGGGTTGGTGCCCTGCCTCCAGGGGTTAAAACGGCTCCAATTAGAAGATCAGCGGTGGGTATCAGTCTCTCGAGGAGTCCGCGGCTGCTCACAACGCTCATCAGGCGTCCGCTCCGATAGGCCTCCAGGCTGCGCAATCGTTCGGGAGAGCGATCCAGCAGCATCACTTCCGCATCCATGGCAGCCACAAGACGCGCCGCATTCCAACCCACGGTGCCTGCACCCAAAACCACAACGCGGGCTGGCTGCACACCAGTGCAACCTCCAATCAGTACCCCTCGGCCTCCTTGCGGGCGCTCGAGTAATCGTGCCCCGACTTGTGCTGCAAGCCTCCCAGCGATTTCGCTCATTGGCGCCAGCAGTGGCAGGGTTCCGTTTTCCAGTTGCACTGTTTCGTAGGCAACGCCCGTGGTGCCAGCTGCGAGAAGGGCTTCCCCAACCTCTGGGTAAGCCGCTAAGTGCAGGTAGGTGAACAGCACCATGTCATCACGCAAAAAGCGGAACTCTTCAGGCTGTGGTTCCTTCACCTTCACGACCAAGTGAGCGCCCCAAGCTTGTTCTTGATCCACGATCTCAGCGCCTGCAGCGGCGAAGGCCTCGTCATCAATTCCTGCGCCGGAACCGGCACCGCTCTGGATCCGTACCTCCAGTCCATGGGTCACGAGCTCTTTGACGGCATCTGGTGTGAGCGCGACGCGTTGCTCATCCACCTTGATTTCTGTGGGGACTCCGATGGTGGCCATTGGAGCCGTCAGTACAGATTGGGCCATGGCTGCCGAAGACGATCCTTCAATCTGACCCTGGTCAGCTGGATTGGCCACTGGTCTAAGCGTCTTGAAATCAGCGGGCGGCGATTGGGAGTCTCCAACCGGTCCCAAAGGCCTGTCGGCTTACTTTCAAGACAGGAGGAGCTTGGCGGCGTTTGAATTCTGCGCGTCGAAAGAGTTGCTCAATCCGTTTCACGTCAGCCGGGTGATGCCCAGCTGCGATCAATTGAGCGCCAGAGCTGTGCTTTTCGATCAGGTCATTCAGAAGTGGGTCGAGCGTTGCGTAGTCGGGAAGGGAGTCACTGTCCTGTTGATCAGGACGTAGCTCCGCGCTAGGCGGTTTGTTCAGGATCTCCGGTCCGATCAAGTTGTTGTGCTCTGGAAGTCCAAGCTCTTTGCGACAGGCCATGGCATCAGGGCTGTCTAACCAGCGGCAGAGGGAAAACACCGTTGATTTGTAAAGATCACCGATCACCGCCAGCCCTCCATTCATGTCGCCGTAAAGGGTGCAGTACCCCACGGCAAGTTCTGATTTGTTGCCCGTCGAGAGCAAGAGCTGCCCTTGCTGATTGGCAACGGCCATGAGCAAGGTGCCGCGAATGCGCGACTGCAGATTTTCCGCCGTAACGCCCGATGGGGCTTGATCCAGTGCTGGGGTAAGGGTGGCCTCAAAGCCCTGCATCAAGTCTTGAATTGGCACTGTTGTGGTGGAAATTCCTAAGCGTTTTGCAAGTGCTTCTGCATCATCAATGGACCCAATGGAGCTCCAGGGAGAGGGCATCAGTAACGCCTGCACGCGGTCTGCTCCGAGTGCTGCTGCCGCAATCACGGCCACAAGCGCTGAGTCGATGCCGCCACTAAGACCCAGAAGGGCGCGATGAAAACCACATTTATCGGCGTAGTCACGCACGCCGAGCACAAGGGCTTGGAACAGTCGCTCGAGATCTGTGCTTTCCGAGGAGTCCATCGTGCCTGCTGTTGCTGCAGCACTCCTGTCGGTACTGTCCCAGCAGGCGATGGCTTCACGGCAGGTAGGAAGTTGCAACTCCACCTCACCGGTGGCTGCCATCACGAAACTGCCGCCATCGAACACCAACTCGTCGTTGCCGCCGACTTGGTTCACATAAATCACGGGGCAATTAAGACGGTTGGCGGCGCGGGCGGCCAGCTGATGGCGGATCGATGCTTTGGTTCTGCCGAAGGGGGACGCGGAGAGGTTCAACAACACATCCACTTTCTCTGGGATGAGGTTGGCGATCGGATCCGGTCCCACCAGGCGTTGGGCTTGAAGTGCGTCCTCAACCCAGAGGTCTTCGCAGATGGTGAGCCCTAGACGCCAATCCTGTCCTTCGGCTTCAAAGCTCAGAACACTCGGTTGATTAGCAGGTCTGAAATACCGCGATTCATCAAAGACGTCGTAGGTAGGTAAGAGCTGTTTGCGGGCTACAACGCGCCAACCCTTTGCTTCCACCAGGGCAGCCGCATTGAAGAGTCGTGGGTGTTGCTGGTCTGGGGCAGGCTCAACCACCCCTACCAGCAGGGCCGTTTGCGGCAGGGCATGGCTGAGTCCCTGTTGCAGCAGATTGAGGGCCTCGTTTTGCTGCTGAAGATGCTCAGGACTTAACAGCAGGTCTCGAGGTGGATAGCCCCAAAGGGATAGTTCCGGGCTCACCACTAAGGCGGGGGGGGTGCCCTGCGCCTGATGGCTGAGTTTGAGGCAAGCCTCTAGGAGCCGTTTGGCGTTCCCGGACAGATCGCCCACCAGAGGATTGGTCTGGGCCAGGGCGATGCGCATGGCAGTTCAGAAGGGAGCGTCTTGGAGTCCGTAAAGATTGTGCTCCAAGAGGAGGGGCCAGAGCGGTTTTGGGATTTGATCCGCGGCACTCGTCTTGCGAATGCTTGAGCTGGCTGTTTCCGGAATCTGCAAGGGAAGGATGGTGATCTGTGCGCCGAGATGGCGGAGTCGATCGAGGTATTCGGGCTCCAGCGGCCAACCCTTTCGCGGCACGACTCCCAGCCGGCAGCGCTTGAGCCAAAGCTCGCTTTGCTTCCAATGGGGGATCTGAGTGGCCAGATCACTGCCCACAACAAAGCAGAGCTCGTCATCGGGCCACAGACGTGCTGCTCGTTCAAGTGTGGTGATGGTGTACGGGCTGCTGAGCGTTTGGTCAATGCTCACCCGAGGGTTGTCGATGGCCATGACCAAGGCCTGGAGTAGCTCGCTGCGGAGCTCTAGGCAGGCATCGTGGCGTTTCATTGGGTTGTCGCTAGCCCAAGTCGCGACACGTTGAAAGTGATTCAAAAGGCCCTCGAGGAGAGCCTGATGCCCGAGCGTTGGTGGATCGGCGCTGGTGCCTAGCAGGGCGATGGTTGCGGTCATGGCAAGAGCCCGTCGCGCCGGGGCCGGTTTGGCGGCTGTGGCCACTCTGCAAGCAGGCGTTGCATGTTGGTATCGCTGCGGATAAGACTTCGCATGAGGGTCGTCGGGGCTGGATTGCTCCGCCGCCCTCGACCGCGTTGATCGACCAGCCAGCGTGCTGTGAGCCGGCCAGTCCTTCGCGTTGTGTGCACAGCGAGAGCCGCCTGGGCGACGGCGACGGGAGCCGCTGGACCAAGGCTTAAGCCTCCAGAAAAGGGGGCGGCGATGAGCAACAGCTGTCGAAGTCCCGAGAGCGCCAGCTGAAGTCCCAGTTGGACGCCTCCCAACATGGCGTTATGCCCCGATAGTCGTTGCATGAGCCGTCGTGCTGCTGGTCCTCCCATCGGCAGGTCATAGAGCTTGCAGAGCTGCACCACTAGGGCGGTATCGCAGGCCAAGCCCCCGGCCAGATCGAGTAACACCAGAGGATTGGCCGCAACCCCTGTGGCCTTGAGAGCGGCGTAGCGGCCGATGAGGCCTTGCGCATCTTGTCGTCGGCGCTCCAGTCGCCCTTGCTCCATTTGTTGTTGGAGCCGTTCTGCTTGGCGGAGCGCATTTAAGGCCAAGAGGGCTTGGCCTTGCTCTCGCAGCAGATTGGTCACAGCAGTGCGTAGCGGGTTCACGACCGCTGGTTGGCGTTCGCTGCGAACCTTGCCATCGGATCGTTGGCAGGCTTTGCGAGGGGCTGCTGAAACGGCAATCGGTTGAGGAATCTTTGCGCGATGGTTGCGATAACACCGCTCCTGGATCCTTTGGCTGATGCTTAGCCGGAGGCTGTCGAGTTGCTCTGGGGGACAACAATCACTGCGGTTAAGCACGGGAAGGACCGGTTTACCACTGCTCATCAACGTCTCCAAGGCATCGAGCTCAACCCTGCTGATGTCGGCATCCAACACAAGCAGCACAAGATCGGACTGCAGGGCCACCCGCGCTGCCAGTCGCGCACGCGCCGCTGCTGCCACCTCATCGATTCCTGGCGTGTCGACGAGTTCGATCGTGTTCAGACCGGGAATGGAGATCGTCCAAGGCAACGCCTTTTGCTGTCTGGTGCAGCCGTGAGCTACATCAGTGGCCAGGAGCTCTTGGCCGATCAGGGCATTAACGAGGCTTGATTTCCCCACTCCCACGCGGCCGAACACTGCGACGCGCAGGTTGCGATTCGACAAGCGGTCCAATTGCAGGTCCAAGCTCCTGAGCGAACCCGCCAACACGGTTTGTTCTCGGCGATTGAGCTGGAGCTGAGATCGCCAGGTTTGCAGCAGTGAGAGGCACCGCTCCGTGGTGGATGGAGGCGAGGACGCCGTCATGACGACCCATTGGCTCCAGCTGACTTGCGCCACCAGCCAGCGAGCACGGCTAGAACCGCATCAGGGCCAATGACACCAACAAACCCTCCGAATTCATCCACCACAACCCGGACCCCGCTGTTGTCGCGCCGGAAGGCTGTTAGCAGTCGATCGGCACGAATCATTTCAGGCACAAATTCGACGGGCTCGCTTAGATCTGCTGGGGTGAGTTGACCTTGATTTTGGACGAGTGCCGCCAGCAATCGATCCCGACTTGCGACACCCAAAACCTTGTCCACGGCATCACCTAGGACCACCCACCATTGGGCCTCGTTTTCAAGGAGGGCGGCCCTCAATTGCGTCAATGTGCTCGCGCCATCCAGGCTCGGAGCAGTAACCCTTGGTGTCATCAAATCCCTCGCGGTGAGGTCGTTGAGCTGAAACACCTTGGCGATCATTGCCGCTTCATCCGCTTCGATTTGGCCGGTTTGGGATCCCATCCGTGCCAGCATTCGAATCTCCTCTTCGTCGGTGTTGAGTTCGCTTTCCTGAGTAATGGCAGGCAGCAGTCTCTCCAGCAGAAGGACGAGTGGACGCATCAGAACGCCAAGCAGGTGCAAGACCGGTGCACTAGCGAGGGAGACAGGCAGCGCCAGTCGGGTGCCGATCGCCTTGGGGAGGATCTCCCCCAAAAGAATCACCAGCACGGTGAGACCAATGGAGAAGAGGGGGAGAGCCACAGCGCTGATCCCCATGTCTTCGACCAGCCAAGCGGCGTAGCCACCGAGCATCAAACTGCCGAAAATATTGAAGCCGTTATTCGCAATCACCAGCACCGACAGGGTTCGGCCGAGTCGCTGACGGAGTTGGGCCAATCTCCGCGCACCGGCAACTGGTTTGGATTGACCCGCGAGTTCGAGAACGCGAACAGGGTTGACGGAGAGCAGAGCCGCCTCAACGCCAGAACACAAGGCGGATCCGGTGAGGACCACGACCACCAGCAGAATCAGAATCAGCAGGTCGTGAGTCATGCCTAGATGCTTTCCCTGCCATCCTGACGTTTATCTGGTGCACTGTCTCCGTCGTGGTTCATAGTTCGCTCCCAATTGATGCTCAGGGTTACGCAGAGCGACGTCAGCGCTTCATGGCCCATCTTGGCGGTGCGGCTGCTGTGATCCCAGCGGCAACCTTGGTGACACACCATGCCGACTGTGAGTGGCCCTTTCGTCAGAACAGCGACTTTTGGTATCTCACAGGGTTTGATGAGCCGGATGCCGTCGCTCTGTTTTTGCCGCACAGACCGAAGGGAGAGCAATACGTGTTGTTTGTGAACCCACGCGAGCCAGCGGCCGAGGTTTGGACAGGACGGCGGTGGGGCACGGAAGGTGCTGTTGAGAAGTTCGGTGCAGATGTGGCCCATCCACGTTCTGAATTGGCCACACATCTGCGTGGCTACCTGAAAGATGCTGAGGGCATTGCCTTCCGCACCGGACATCACCCGGCGGTCGAGTCTGTGGTGCTTGAGGTTTGGTCTGAACAGTTGGATCGCGCCTCGCGACGGGGAGCAGCGGCGCTTGGTTTGGTCGCGCCCTGCCCGGTGTTGCATGAACTTCGCTTGCGCAAAGATCCGGCGGAGCTCGATCGGATGCGTGAAGCGTGTCGCATCTCAGCCGAGGCCCATGAGTTGGCGCGTGCCGCTGTGAAGCCGGGGATGAGTGAGCGGCAGGTGCAGGCCCTCATCGAGTTTCACTTTCTCGATCAAGGGACCCGGGGCCCGGCCTATGGCTCAATCGTTGCAGGAGGTGATAACGCTTGCGTCTTGCATTACATCGATAATCAAGACCTTCTCAAGGACGGTGATTTGCTGCTGATTGACGCCGGTTGCTCAATCGGTGATTACTACAACGGTGATATCACCCGCACCTTTCCAGTGAATGGCAGCTTCAGTGGAGAACAGCGAGCTCTCTATGAACTTGTTCTGAGTGCTCAGGAGTCGGCCATTGCCACCGTCAGGCCTGGAGGCACTGCGGAGGAGGTGCATCAAACCGCGTTACGACGGCTTGTCGATGGTTTGCTGGATCTCGGGCTTTTGGCTGGAGAAGCCGATGGAATCATCGAGCAGGGTGCCTATCGCCATCTTTATATGCACCGCACCGGGCATTGGCTTGGTTTGGATGTGCACGATGTTGGCGCCTACAGACTTGGTGAGCACCACGTGGAGCTTGATCCAGGCATGGTGCTCACAGTGGAACCTGGTCTGTATGTCAGCGACCGGCTATCGGTTCCGGATGGTCAGCCTGAAATCGATGAACGCTGGAAAGGAATTGGTATTCGCATTGAAGATGATGTGGCCGTTCTCAAGGATGGCTACGAGGTCTTAACGGCTACGGCTTTGAAGGACGTTGCCTCGATGGAGCGTTGAAGACGTTCAGCTCACCACTTGCAGGGAGATCCAGACCAAATCGACGGACAAGATCATCAGGACCATCGCTCTAAGAAGCAAGGGCCAGTCTTTGCGGATCAAATTTGATTGGGATCCCAGTTGAGTGCCGCCTTGGTATCGCTGAAGATCACCTCTGCTCCTGCGGCTCGTAAGTTCTTTTCGTAGTGCGCTCGCGCCACAGATTGCCCTGGGCTCTGTAGGTGGGGCGGAACCACAGCCAAGCTCATCCAACGTTGCTGTGGGACCTGCTCCCGGGCACGCATCACTGTGTTGACGTCCGCCACGGTGTCACCGAGATAGGCAATCAGTGGTGCATCGGAACCGAGGCTGTAACCCAGAAGAGTGCTTGCCAGCCTGATCAGTCCTTCGGGATCGGGTTTGTCTGGTGCATCCCCCATCGCAATCAGGGGAGGGTTCTGCAAGCCGAGACGTTGCTCGAGAAGAAAGCGCGCGGACGGTGGCTCTGCACCGCTTACAAACCCCCAAAGGATGTCTCGATTCGTCAGGTCTGCAAAAAAGTTTGGATCAACGAGGAGGGGTTCATCGCAAATGAAACCATCCCAAGCGAAGGGATCTCCCTCTGGATCGGATCCGAAGTAAAAACGGCTGAAAACATCGATCAGATCAGCGCGACTTGGCAGGGCAGCTGAATTTGAGGAACGGGCGGTTGGGGGATCGGTCAGAGAGTGCCGACGGAGAAGTTCAAGGCTCGCGTCCCAGTCATTGTTCCAGCGTCCCTCTCCTTTCAATGCATCAACGGTCTCGTGACCAGGCTCCCACCCGCAGTAGTGATGCACGGTGGCCTGGAGAGCACGGCGATAACTGCCTGCTACATCCCGAATGACGCCATCAATGTCAAAAAGCAGGATTGCTTGTGGCTTTGATCCTGAGGATTGCAGGGGGATTTGGCGTCAGCAACTGGTAAGTTAGTTCTTTGTCCTTCATCCTTGAGCCCTGACACCATGACGGTTTCCGAAGGCGCTGCCGTCGACCAGGAGGTCGCAACAGAGGCAGCAGCAGCTGATGTAGCACCCAAGGTCGACGCAACACCCGCGGGTGATGCCGCTGCCAAGGGTGAAGATGCAACGCCAAAGGTTGAAGTCTCTGAGCAGCAGCAAGAGCCAAAAGAAGGCCGCCCAGTGATGCGCGGCGGCAGTGCCGCACTGGCTTCTGCCACCATCGATGCGGATGGAGTCCCCTCTGGCTACACCCCAAAAGCCGATGAGGGACGCTTCTTGCTGAAGATCCTTTGGCTTCCTGACAACGTGGCTTTGGCCGTTGATCAGATTGTTGGCGGTGGCCCAAGTCCTCTCACGGCCTATTTCTTCTGGCCTCGTGAAGATGCTTGGGAGACCCTCAAGGGAGAGTTAGAAGGCAAAAGTTGGATTACTGATAACGAGCGTGTTGAAGTCTTGAATAAGGCCACTGAAGTCATTAACTATTGGCAGGAAGAAGGCAAAGGCAAGAGCCTTGATGACGCGAAGCTCAAGTTCCCTGACGTTACTTTCTGCGGTACCGCCTGATCGATCGAAGGTTTTCGTTGTTCATTGATCAAGTTTTTAGCCCCGTTTCGACGGGGCTTTTTAATGCTTTTGAGGATGTTCTTTTGAGGATCTTGCACGTTGCAGTTGAGGTTGTTCAGCTTCGGAAGCAAAATTCAATCCATAAAAAAGCACCCTTACAGGGTGCTTGCTTGAAATCGATTGTTGCCATTTACGACCTAGGTTGATTTGCTTGCCTGAGCACGAGCCCTTGCACGCTCGAAAAGCTGCTGTGCTTTCACTTTTTCAGGAGTAGAAGGCTGACCCTCTAGCTTGGTGACGGCAGTGCGAGCAGCTGAAAGATCGTTTTCAGCGGATGTGGAATCAATATTGACGCCGAGTTCAGCTGAATTCACCAAAACGGTGACGTCATCGGATTCGATCTCTGCGAAGCCACCCATCAAGGCAATGGATTGCCAATCGCTATTGGTACGCACTCTGAGAACCCCAACGTCTAGCGCAGCAAGCAGAGAGACGTGACCTGGAAGAATGCCGACTTGGCCGGTTGTGCTGGGGAGGATTACCTCATCGGCCGAGCCATCGAACACACTCTGGTCTGGTGCCAGAACGCGGAGGGTGAGTGACATGAAAAGAAGGCTGCGGAGAATGGGAAAGCGAATTGCTGGTCATGATCGGAGCGCAAGCGCTCCGAAAATAATCAGTTGGCTTCAGCCGCGATCTTCTCGGCTTTGGCTTTGACTTCGTCGATATTACCGACCAGATAGAAAGACTGCTCTGGAAGGCTGTCAAGTTCACCGGCGAGGATTTGATTGAAGCCACTGATGGTCTCCTCAAGCTTCACATACTTGCCAGGCATGCCGGTGAAAATTTGAGCTACGAAGAAGGGCTGAGAGAGGAACTTCTCGATTTTGCGAGCACGATCCACTGTTTGGCGATCATCTTCAGACAGTTCATCCAAGCCAAGAATGGCAATGATGTCCTGAAGTTCTTTGTAACGCTGAAGCGTTGATTGAACAGCACGGGCTGTGCGGTAATGCTCGTCGCCAACCACGGCTGGCTGAAGCATGGTGCTCGTTGAATCGAGTGGATCCACGGCGGGGTAGATGCCCTTGGAAGCCAGTGCACGGTTCAACACCGTTGTGGCGTCGAGGTGAGCAAAGGTCGTCGCTGGAGCTGGGTCAGTTAGGTCGTCAGCAGGGACATAAACGGCCTGAATCGATGTGATCGACCCTTCCAGTGTGGAGGCAACTCTTTCTTGGAGAGTTCCCACGTCAGTACCAAGAGTGGGTTGATAGCCCACAGCTGAAGGCATACGACCCAACAGAGCGGAAACCTCAGATCCCGCTTGAACGAATCGGAAAATGTTGTCGACAAACAGAAGCACGTCCTGCTTGTTGACGTCGCGGAAGTGCTCAGCCATGGTCAGAGCGGAAAGCCCCACGCGCATACGTGCACCAGGAGGCTCATTCATCTGGCCGTAGCAGAGGGCCACTTTTGACTTTGAGAGATCGTCAGCGTTGATCACGCCGGATTCCTTGAATTCTTCGTAGAGGTCGTTTCCTTCACGCGTGCGCTCGCCCAAACCGCCGAACACAGACACACCACCATGCTCTTTAGCGATGTTGTTAATCAGCTCCTGAATCAACACCGTTTTGCCGACTCCAGCACCGCCGAAGAGGCCGATCTTTCCTCCTTCGCGATAAGGGGCTAGGAGATCGATCACTTTGATTCCGGTCTCAAACACCTTGGGCTTGGTTTCAAGCTCAGTGAGTTTTGGAGCTTCTCGGTGAATAGGAGAAGTGACGTTTGTTGTGACAGGACCTTGCTCGTCAACTGGTTCACCGAGCACGTTGAAAATCCGACCCAAGGTGGCTTCGCCAACTGGGACCGAAATTGGTGAGCCTGTATCCAAGGCTTCCATTCCACGAACCAAGCCGTCGGTGCCACTCATGGCCACCGCACGGACTCTGTGATCACCAAGCAATTGCTGGACTTCCGCTGTTAGGCCAATCGATTCTCCAGCAGGATTTTTGCCTTCGATTCGCAATGCGTTCAGAATTTTTGGAAGTTTGCCGGCTGGAAATTCCACGTCCAGAACCGGTCCGATTACTTGACGGACAACGCCCTTGGAACCGGTAGAGGCAGGAGCAGCAGCGGCCATAAGTAAGGAGAAGTGAGAGGGACGCGCAACAGGACGATCCCTTCCTGAGCGGCAGAACCTTAACACCGTCGGGATGTCGCTTCGCCTGTTCGGTCACCCGCACAGGTCACCGCTGGTGCAGGACCCACTAGCGGCTCTAGCTTTGGCACTCAACGACCTCGAGTGCTAACTCGCATCGTTTGAGTGGCGCCAAGCGCCCTGTCCCTGCTCCTCAATTACTCATGGCAGCTGTTTCCCTCAGCGTCTCCACCGTTAAGCCTCTTGGAGACCGCGTCTTCGTAAAAATCTCTGAATCCGAGGAGAAGACTGCAGGCGGCATCCTTCTTCCTGATACAGCCAAAGAAAAGCCTCAAGTGGGCGAAGTTGTCCAGGTCGGTCCTGGCAAGTCGAATGACGATGGCAGTCGTCAGGCGCCTGAAGTCGGTATCGGCGACAAGGTTCTGTACAGCAAGTACGCCGGTACGGACATCAAGCTTGGTAGCGACGAGTACGTGCTCCTGTCTGAAAAAGACATCCTCGCTGTTGTGGGCTGACCGCAATCCCTCTGAGATTTATCTCAGAAACGACTGAATTTTCCTCTTACATCTTTTTTAATTGCCTCCTATGGCTAAGCGAATTATTTATAGCGAGAATGCACGCCGTGCTCTCGAAAAAGGCATCGACATTCTCACCGAAGCTGTTGCAGTAACCCTCGGCCCTAAAGGTCGCAATGTGGTTCTTGAAAAGAAATTTGGCGCTCCTCAGATTATTAATGATGGAGTCACGATCGCCAAGGAGATCGAGCTTGAGGATCACATCGAAAACACCGGTGTTGCTCTCATTCGTCAGGCTGCATCTAAGACCAATGACGCTGCCGGTGACGGCACCACAACGGCTACCGTTTTGGCTCACGCCATGGTGAAAGCAGGCCTTCGCAATGTGGCAGCCGGCGCTAACGCAATCACCCTGAAGAAGGGTATTGATAAGGCTTCCGATTTCTTGGTTGGCAAGATTCAAGAAAATGCAAAACCGATTGCAGATAGCAACGCCATTGCTCAGGTCGGTACGATCTCTGCCGGTAATGACGAAGAAGTTGGCAAGATGATTGCCGACGCCATGGACAAAGTTGGCAAAGAAGGTGTGATATCTCTTGAAGAAGGGAAATCCATGGAGACCGAGCTTGAGGTCACTGAGGGCATGCGTTTCGATAAGGGCTATATCTCCCCTTATTTCGCAACAGATACTGAGCGGATGGAAGCGGTTCTGGACGAGCCCTACATCCTCTTAACCGATAAGAAGATCGGCTTGGTACAAGATTTGGTGCCTGTTCTTGAGCAAATTGCTCGCACTGGTAAGCCTCTTCTGATTATTGCTGAGGACATTGAGAAAGAAGCCCTCGCCACCTTGGTGGTGAACCGCTTGCGCGGCGTGCTCAATGTGGCTGCAGTGAAGGCTCCCGGTTTCGGTGATCGCCGCAAAGCGATGATCGAAGACATGGCGGTGTTGACCAACGGCCAGTTGATTACGGAAGACCAAGGTCTAAAGCTTGAAAATGCCAAGCTGGAGATGTTGGGTACTGCCCGTCGCGTCACCATCAATAAAGACACCACCACGATTGTTGCCGAAGGCAATGAGGTGGCGGTGAAGACGCGTTGCGAGCAGATCAAGAAACAGATGGATGAGACCGATTCCACCTACGACAAGGAGAAGCTCCAAGAGCGCTTAGCCAAGCTGGCCGGTGGCGTTGCTGTTGTGAAGGTGGGAGCAGCAACCGAAACAGAGATGAAGGACAAGAAACTTCGTCTGGAAGATGCCATCAATGCCACTAAGGCCGCTGTAGAGGAGGGCATCGTTCCTGGTGGCGGTACAACCTTGGCTCACATGGCACCAATCTTGGAAGAGTGGGCAGCCGCCAACCTGTCCGGCGAAGAGTTGATCGGTGCAAACATCGTGGCCTCAGCGCTGACCGCTCCCCTGATGCGCATCGCTGAAAATGCTGGCGTGAATGGTGCTGTCGTTGCTGAAAACGTCAAGTCCAAGTCGTTTAACGAGGGCTACAACGCTGCCAACGGTGAGTATGTCGACATGCTTGCTGCTGGCATTGTTGATCCGGCCAAGGTGACTCGCTCTGGTTTGCAAAATGCTGCTTCGATCGCTGGCATGGTGCTGACCACAGAATGCATCGTGGCTGATATGCCAGAGAAGAAAGAAGCTGCTGCTGGCGGCGGTGGCATGGGTGGCGACTTCGACTACTAAACCAAGTTTCCCAAATGTGTTTTCAGCCTTCGTTCACGCGGGGGCTTTTTTAATGGATGGGTTGCCAGCAATCCATCTGTGTTTGCTGCTGAAAGCAATGAACAGAACTCAAAGACTGGGCCTGAGACTCCGGGTAGAAGAAGAAGCGGAAAACCTGGGAATTAATGTGCAGTCCCATGGAGAAAAGGCCTATGCCGAATGGGTAGATCTCCTTCGTTCCCATCAAATCGGTATAACAGCTGCTTTTGTTGTCTCTATGGCTTTTATAAGCCTTCATTCAAGGGTTTGTGAACGGTGAATTGGCTGGACGAAACTTGACTTAGCCGAGCCAGCCTGCGCTCAAAATGACAGCTAAAGCTAGGAAAAATGAAAGTGTTGTCCAGGTAATGCGATTGAGGGTTGCTTCTGCACTACTAGAGCTGGTGAACGATGAACTTCCACTTGCCGCAATCCCTCCCATTCCATTCCCTTTGGGACTATGCAAGAGAACAAGAAGAATCAGAACGGCGCCACTGCCGATCCAAACCCAAGAGAGAACAGTCGTAAGCATGAGTTGATCTTACTTAAACGGGTTGAGGCAGCTTGGTCTTGGCTGGAGCTGAGGCTTCGATTGGTTCAATCAAGGAGATTCCCGTCATGGCTTTGGGTTTGTCCAGATTGAGCAGCTGAAGAAGCGTTGGCGCAATGTCGGCAAGCCCTCCATTCTCACGGAGGCAAATGGAATTCCCCAATCCTTGGACCTTGCGTTTCTCGCCCTCGATCAAAATGACTGGGACTGGATTGGTGGTGTGTGCTGTCCAGGCTTGACCATCTGGTCCTTGCATGCGCTCTGCGTTTCCGTGGTCTGCAGTGATCAGCAACGTGCCACCCATTCGCCCCACGGCATCCAGGAGTTTGCCGATGCAGCGATCAACAGTCTCAATCGCTTGCTTCGCGGCTTCCATCATGCCGGTATGTCCCACCATGTCTGGGTTGGCATAGTTGATCACAACGAGGGAGTGCTCACCCTGCTGGATCGCAGCAACACAGCTTTCGGTGAGAGTGTCGGCTGACATCTCAGGTGCTTGGTCGTAGGTGGCGACACGGGGAGAGGGAACGAGGTGCCTCTTTTCTCCTTGAAGGGGTTGTTCTATTCCCCCATTCATGAAGTAGGTGACATGGGGATATTTCTCAGTTTCTGCTGTGCGGTACTGCTTCAGGCCGGCATCTGCGACCACCTGCCCCAGAAGCTGATCGAGTGATTCGGGTGGAAAGACAACGGAGACAGGCAGATCAGTTTCATATTGCGTAAACGTTACGACATCCAGCGTTGGCTGATGAATGCGCTTGAAGCCTTCAAACTCCGGGAGTGTGAGGGCCTGAACAATCTGTCTGGCTCGATCTGGACGGAAGTTAAACATCAGCAACGCATCACCATCTCGAAGTGGATCGTCGGAGAAGCGAACGGGTTCTAAGAATTCGTCGGTGATGCCTTTGGCGTAGCTGCTGGCCAAGACGGACGAGGGCTCATTGTCGTTACGGTCCAAATCAGGATCGGTCAGTAAGGCAAAAGCCCGTTCTGTTCTCTCCCAGCGATGGTCTCGATCCATCGCCCAGTAGCGGCCGCACAGACTGGCAATGCGGCCAATCCCATGACTGCTGATCGCGGCTTGGATTTTGCTCAGGTGTGTTGGTGCGCTTTGGGTCGGGGTGTCTCGACCGTCTGTGATGGCGTGGATAGCGACGTTCTTCAGACCCTCTTCTTCTGCCCATTCGAGAAGTCCACAAACGTGGTCTACATGGCTATGTACGCCGCCATCGGAGCAGAGGCCGAGCAGATGGAGGGTGCCACCAGTGTTGCGTAGACGTTCGGCGACCGATTGAAGAGCTGAGGTGCCGCCAAGCCGCTTCTCGCGCACGGTTTCACTGATACGCACCAATTCTTGACGGATGATCCGCCCGGCTCCAATGGTGAGATGGCCTACTTCTGAATTCCCCATCTGACCGTCGGGGAGACCCACATGAGATCCGCTCGCTTCAATAAGCGCATGGGGATAGGCATGCCAGAGCGCATCGATGACAGGAGTTGACGCGCTGCGAATGGCATTGTGCTCAGTCGAGTCACAGATCCCCCAGCCATCCAGGATCGCAAGAACCACAGGTGCAACGGAACCGTTGCGGAGAAGATTCGTTTCGAGGTTGTTCGGTACGTTCACTCCGTCAATCTCAGTTCTTAAGTCCCTCTGCTGATGCAAGTTACCTCCTTGATGCCCAAAAGGTTTTGATTCGTACTGTTCAGGTTTGCAAAAGCTGATCGTGCTGGCGAAAATCGTTCATACACTGATCGCCTTAAAAGAAAGCGATGGCAGATCGAGACGTTGGGGATGATCGGATTGAAATTCTCTCTGCGGATGACTTGCGAAAAACTGTGACGCGCCTGGCGTCTCAGGTTTTGGAGTCTGTGCCAACCGTTGAATCTCTGGTGCTTCTGGGGATCCCAACCCGCGGCGTTCAATTGGCTGGTGTCATTGCTAGCTCATTGAAAGATCAGAGCGGTCACGCTGTTGCCACTGGCACGCTCGACCCCACCTTCCATCGCGACGATTTAGGTCGAGTGGGTGTGCGCATGGTCCAGGCCACCGACCTTCCCGTGAGCGTGGAGGGAAGGGATGTT
Source organism: Synechococcus sp. PROS-9-1 (assembly GCF_014279775.1). Classification (NCBI taxonomy): domain Bacteria; kingdom Bacillati; phylum Cyanobacteriota; class Cyanophyceae; order Synechococcales; family Synechococcaceae; genus Synechococcus; species Synechococcus sp. PROS-9-1. The sequence continues at coordinate 1,728,535 of NZ_CP047961.1, read as the reverse complement.
GTGCTCGTCGATGACGTTGTCTTTACGGGGCGAACTGTGAGAGCCGCGCTGGAGGCAATCCAGGCCTGGGGCAGACCACGCCGAGTTTCCTTGCTGGTCATGGTGGACAGAGGCCATCGGGAATTGCCAATTCAGCCGGATTTCTGCGGCAGGGTTGTGCCGACGCGTCGATCGGAAAGCATCGAACTGCGCCTGCTTGCCCTGGATGGGGAGGAGGGCGTTTTCCTTCGACGCGTCAATGAAAACAACCCTGAATGATCAGGCTTGCCTTAACTCGCCGGGGTCAGCTCGTCAGCTCGGAAGTGGGCTTTATAACGGCCAAAAGCCACAACGACAGGAAGGGTTGGGCTGATTGGACGTCCCTTCCAATCGTCGAGCACCTTGAAAACCTCTCCCTCACTTCCTTCCATATCGAAACTTTCTCCACGATGTTGGGGGTGATTGAAAACAACAACACTGGTGGAGACGACAACCTTGTCACCCGGCTGCATGGACGTCCGTTCAAGTCAGGCGATTGTCTCACGGAGAGTCAGTTCAAGGCCCTTCTTTAGTTCTTGGCCTGACACAACGTCTCAGGGCCGTCCTCAATGATGGTGCCGCCTAGATCGTTGCAACCGGCCATGAATGCTTCCCACGGAGGCATTCCTTCGCGGATGTGTGCTTCCACTACGTCGTTCAATAGATCTCTCGCCACAGTGTGAGCCGGCAAGGCTCCATGGCTGTGGTGTTCTTTCTGGTCTCTTAAATCGTCAATGGCCTGCTCTACTTCCTGGCGTATTGGTTCGGCTTGGCGTTGCCACCAGGGATGATCGAGCTGGTTGAGGGCGCTGAGTGCTTCCCACCACTGATCTTGGTTCACAAACTCTCTCAGCTGTTCAAGCTGAAGGCGATTGCGATTCCAGCTTTCCTTGAGGCTTTCGCTTAAGCGGCTTCCGGGTCGACCATCGTGCTTCTCCAGCGGACGAAGCATGGTCATTGCTTCGTCTAAGTTTCCAGCGCGAAATTGAGTGAGAGCCTGGTCGCGCAGCTCATCGCGCCAGAGTTTTAGCTGCCTTTGATCTTGCTCTTTTTGCTGTGGAGAGCCAACGCCTGAATTCACGAGCTGCTCTTGAAGGAGTAGAGCTTGACCTGGATCAGCTTGACCCCAGGTTTGTTGAGCCAGCCTTCGTCGACAAATGGCAAGCTCTTCAGGCGCTTTCTGTCCGAGCCAACGCAAGGAGGCTAGTTGCTCTCCATAGCGCAAGCAGGCTGGCAGGTCATCCCTGGAGAGCGCCCGAGTTAATTTCAGCGGCAGCTGTTGCTCCCATAAATAAGTCGCAGCACAAAGTGCTGCGACTCCACCAAGGGTCGCGGTGATCCAAAAATGGGGCAGGTGGCGACGCAGCGCCAAAGTCCAAAGCCTCTTTGCGGCAACTCCTTTCTATGGAGGGCAGAAAGGACTCTCAACGGTGTGTGGACGGACCATTTACTGCACAGTTATCAGAGTGCACGGTTCGATGGCCAAACCCGTTCTTAAATCTTCCCCGCTCATGACAAGTTGAGCGTCGTCATCAAGGTGAAAAGCGAGGCGCAGGCAATCTTCTCCTGGTTGGCCAAGTGGATTGAGCTCAAGGTGAATGGTCTTGTTTAAAAGAGGTCGAATGGTGTCTGGAGCGTTGCTGTTGTCTCGAACGGTGGGGAGCCCTCCGACGAACACCACTTCGTGTCGCCGTTCGCCTTGGGGTTCACCGAGCACGAGTTCAAGATCCTTTTGATTGAGGCGGCTTGCGCTTAGCTTCAGCACTAAAGGTTGAAGAGAGGGCCATGGCTGGCCGCTCAGAAATAAGGGATGCCAGTGATGGGCGTTACTACGACGATCCCAGCAGCGCAAATACACACCTTTTTGAAGGAGATCTCTGATCCTCACCCCAGGGGTGAGATGGAGCGCACCGGTGGCCACGGCTTGAACAGGTGGTGGTGTCAGCAAAGGCACCGGCTGCATGGTCTCTGATAACCATTGGCGCATTAGCGGAAGATGAGCTCCACCACCAACGGCGACGACGGCGTTGAGGTCTTCTGGTCCGCAGCCCTGCTGGCGGGCCGAGGCCAATGTGCGATCGAGCAGTCCCTCAAGAACCTTGAGCAATCCACGGCGCTCAAGAAGCGCGTTGAGTTGGTTGCGATTGAGCGACAAGGTGATGGGATGCGCGAGGTCGGTGCTGCTGGCCAACTCACTGAGGGTCTGTCCCTCGCCGACATCGGGGTTGCTGAGGCGGCATTTCAAACGTTCAGCCGCATTTAAAAGGCTCGTCTGACTTCTCAGAATCAGGTCGGGATCGTTGGGGAGAAGGTGATCCAGGATCCAGTGATCAAGATCCCTGCCGCCCAGGGCGATGCCGGCTTTCCCTAAGACCCTTGCCGAGCGCAGGGTTTGTTTGCTGTTTTTGAGGTCTAGTCCCCGAAAGCGCAGCAGCTGCGCCAGTGGAGCTGCCCTTCCCTCTCCTCCTTCTAAAGCGACAAGGGAGAGGTCCAACGTGCCCCCGCCAAGATCCACTACTAACAACTTGGAGCCTGCAGGCAGTCCTGCGCCTATGGCTGCGGCTGTTGGCTCATCTACGAGCGCCACCTCGTCAACCGGAAGGCTCCTGCAGGCCTGCAACAGCCATTGGCGATAACCAAGGGCCTGATCAACCGGAGCTGTGAGCACCAGCCGCTTCACCGACACTGTCTTTGGGAGGCATTTCCAGATCTGGTGCAACAGAATTTCGCCAGCTTGCTCAGGGCTGAGGGGATGGGATGGCAGGTCGGATTTGTCTAAAACTCCGATCCAGCGTTTGAAGTCACGATGAAGTTCTAGGGATGTCCCATCGGAGAGTCCGCTATCGAGGACTTGCCGGCCTACAAGAGGTTGATGGTTGGGACGAGCGTTGCTCCAGATAAGGCTCGGGACTTCACCTAAGCGCTGACTGATCGGTGGGAGGTCTAGAAGTTGAGGGGTGGCGGCGCTGCCGTCCTGAAAGGCCACCACCGTATTGGTGCTCCCAAGGTCGATGGCAAGAGTTCCTTGAGCGGAAAGATGAAGGTTTTGTTCGTCCTTTGGGGGCTGAACCTCAGCCATGGTCATCTTGATAAGGAGTCAAGGCTACGGGGCCCAGCGATGGATCGGTTGAGACGCCTGGTGTTTTCCTTCTACAGGGAGGATCCAGAGATTGAGGCTGAGTTGGAACCGCTGCGTGATTGCCGCATGTCCCGTGGTTGGGGATGCATTCGGATTGAGTGCATGGATGGCAAACACCTTGAAGAGGTGAGTGGTTTGATGTCTCACCTCAGACGTCCACTCCTCGCGATGGGCTTAGGTCGCCAGATCGTTTTGCGTGTGCCGGGTCGTCCCCAGCGCGCTTATCTCATGCAGGTTCCGTTTCACAGCGATTTGCTCACCTAGAGTGAAGTGTCGATGATTAGACAGAGATGATTTCTGCAGGTGTGGACTCAAAAGACCTCGCGAAGCGTGGCGAGAGCTTGATTCGTCAGTCCACCAACCGTTATCTAACAACAGTCAAGATCGCTTTTCGCGCAAAGCAGCGTCGTTTTGATGACTTTGATGGTCTCCTTGAGGAATCCAGCGTGAAGCCGGTTCATCGCGCCATCGTTGAGCTCTCCGATGAGCAGGATCAGCCTGATCTCCTGCCTGGATGATCCAGCAGGAGGGGCCTGGCTGGCGTCTCGCCCGTGACTTGAGCCGTAAGGACTTTCCCTTCCTCATCGGAGGGGAGTCTTGGGCAGTAGAGCTCACTGAGATGGAAGTGAAGGGGCTGTATGCCCTTCTTGTAGAGCTCGAGCACCAATACATGCTGATCCGTGATCAGCTGATGGAGGAGGAATCCATCACCCTGGAGTTGGAACAGCAGGAGTGGTGGGGGTGTTTCGATGGCACCCGTGATCGCTGGGGGCTGCAGGTGGTGCTTCAAGGCAATGGGATGCAACGGCGAGGACTGGAAGGCGCTTGGCCTGCTACAGCCGCTCAAGCGTTCTTGGCTGCTTTGAGAACAGTGTGGGATTAAACATCGGATTAGTTGGTCTGATCAATCAGTCTTTATTGATTTCTCCACGGAGATGCAGGGCAAACCGCACAGCTTTTCCACAGGCTGATGCGTCGTTTTTGAGTTGCGGGCTGCACCCCGTGGAAAAAACATATCTTTTGGGTCTCATGTGGTATATACGAGTGCGGCCTGCGGGTCCCCTGGGGAAGGACTAATCCCAGTTCAGTACTGCGTTTATGGCCTCAGTCTCATGGAGAGATTGGTTGCCGATGGGTTGATTTGCCTCTCTCGCTAGCCCCTTGTGCTTGTGGAGAACAGGCCATAGATTCTGGGCCAGGTGACGAAGGAGTCTGGAGTGGTTCAAGGCCAATTGTTGACCGATCAGGTTGTTGATTCCGAAGCTGTTGTTGCAGGCCAAGCAACGCCTGAGCCCGTCCAGGAAGAGGACATCGTTAGTTTTCAATCCGACATGCCCTTGCCCTTGCACCAGGCCATGGCGGACTTTATTGAGCGTTGCCCGAATTGGGATCAGTACCGACTCGTTCAGGCTGCTTTGGCGGGATTTCTTGTTCAGAACGGTGCCGACTCCCGAGAGCTCACCCGCCTTTACGTTGGCAACATGTTCCGTCGCGACTCTCTTCGCCACGATGTTTGAGTCCGGCAGCTGGCCATCAATAGAAGGGCGCTAAACGGAACGCTGAAGAGCAGTCCGAGGCTCGCTGCCATGAGCCCAAGCAAGTTGATTCCTAGAAGAAGTCCAATCAAGGCCATTACTTTGAGGCGATTGGCTTGAACAAGTTTGCGACTGTGCTCCATGGCTCGGAGTGGCCGATAGCCGTGATGGATCAGCAACGGAATGGAGAGAAGCTGGCCAACCAACCAGATGGCGATGGCGACACCACCCAACACGACAACCAAGCTGGCGAGAACACCACTGTGTGGTGCCAAAAATTGACTCAAAAGACGAATCGAACTGATTCCGCCAATGCCGATGAGGACCTCTAAAACCGTAAGGCCGCAGGTCTGCTTCAGCAACCAAAGAAATCGGCGTCTTGCCGTGGGTTGCTCTGGGTTTCGATCCAGTCCTCCGGGCAGGTGTTCGTCTGCCAGCTGCAGCAGAGCCAACAAGGGAGCTAGCGGCACAAGTGCCGCCATCACGAGCACAAAATCGCCGGTGTATTGAAGCAAGCGATTGCTGCTGAGCTGGAGATCTCGTGCGACCACACCTAAGCCCATCAGGCAGCACAGCATCAATGCAGTGAGGCCGATGAAGGACCAAGGAGCTTTCCTGAAGCCGATCCAGGCCCTTGGAATAATGGTGGCAATCGGCAGTCGCTCAGCAGAAATACTTGCGAGCGAATCATTGAAGTGGTCCAAGCCTCTTTAATAAATCCATCGCGATTTCTGTGTCAACCGGAAGAATGGAAAGTCGATTTCCGCGACGCACAACAGTCAGTTGGTCTGCTTGGTACGACTCGCGAAGATCATCAAGGGTCAACATGTCAGCGAACTGACCGCGATAGGCGAGTCGTACGCAATCCCAGCGCGGTGAGTCTGGTTTGGAAGCGGAATCGTGGTACTTGGAGTTTGGATCAAATTGAGTTGGATCCACGAGTCCGGTCTCCGTCACCTCCATTAGGCCGATGATTCCTGGCGGCTTGCAGTTCGAGTGATAAAAGAAGGCCTGGTCTCCAACGTTCATGGTGCGCATGAAGTTACGAGCTTGGTAGTTGCGAATGCCATCCCAAAGGGTGCTCTTCTCTTTTCGCAGATGCTCAATTCCATAAACATCAGGTTCACTTTTCATTAACCAATATGAGATGTCAGTCATGGTGATGGATTTGCGGAAATGGGGCCTTCGCAATTGCCCTGTGCCTTTAGTTTGCGAAGGAAAACTGAAAACTAAGTCAGATCGGCTTTAAGGGCCTCGATGGTGTCCCTATCAGTGAATGTCTAAGGACCTCGGAGGAAGATGGCACGTCCTTAACTATTCATTGGGGATATTGGTTGACAATTTTTCTGAAGTGATCGCCCCTAGCCTCAAAGTCTTGGTATTGGTCGAAACTGGCGCAAGCTGGTGAAAGCAAAAGGCTGACGGCGTTGAGTTGCTTCCCAGCTTGTATGGCGGAAGGAACCGCATCAACGAGATCAATGTGACAACTCACAGGTCCTGTAAAGCCTGAATCAAGAATCAGTGTTCTCAGCATCTCTCGATCGCGCCCGAAAAGGGTGATGGAGGAAGCCCTCTTTCGCAGAAGCTCAAGCCATCCATGCGCATCACCTTCTTTCGTTTGCCCACCAGCAAGCAGGGCAATTGGACCTGGCACGGCTTCGAGGGCTACGGCTGCGGCGTCGTAGTTGGTGGCTTTGCTGTCGTTGAAGATGTTCATGCCATGGGTTATGCCGAGAGCTTCTAGTCGATGGGGAACTCCCGAAAAGCTGCGTAGCCCGGCCTCGATCAATTCAGGAGACACTCCGGCTTCCAGCGCTGCTGCCGCAACCATCAGCATGTTTTGCTGATTGTGTTGACCAGGCATGCCGATTGCGTTCGCTGGGAATAGGGGGCCTTCGTGACGACACACCATCCCTTTCTCATCAATCCAAAGGGCAAGACCTTTTTCACCAGCTTTTGTGCTCGAAGCGCTTACCCAGGCTGCCTGGGGCCATGAGAGGCGTTGGCTGCTGAGGTGTGCGTCATCAGCATTCAAAATTGCGTGTTCAGAGCGCTCCAGAAGTCCTTGTTTGATCGCGCGATAGGCATCGATCGTTTTGTGGCGCTCCAAATGGTCGGGAGTCAGCGTGGTCCAAATGCCAATGGTTGGTCTTACTTCAACCGCTGATTCAATTTGGTAACTACTCATCTCCATCACGATCCAATCCGGTTGGGTCTGGGCTGGATCCATGCACTGCAGCCCTAATTCTGCGGCGGAATCGCCCACATTTCCTGCCATCGGGGCATGCAGTCCCGCTTGGTTGAGAACGTGATGCAGCAAATGCGTCACGGTGGTTTTGCCGTTCGTGCCTGTAATCCCAATCCAAGGGCACTCGCGGAGGGCTTGCCATGCCACGGCCATTTCACCTCTCACGGTGACGCCGTGATCGCGCAGCTGCATCAAGGTGGGATGGTCCCAGGGGATCCCTGGACTGATCACGACTTGCTCAACTTGATCCAACCAGGCTTGAAAGCTGGAGAACTCAAGAGGGCATCCCAGCTCGGTTTGGATGCCTTGATCTCTTAGTTGTTGTGCCTTGGATTGTTGTTGGGGACCATCGTCCCTTTCGAGCACTATGACGTGATGGCCTTGAGCATGAAGGAGGCGCGCTGCGCCGACCCCGGAGCGGCCAAGCCCCACGATCAAGCTGCATGCCATTGTCCAACTCCTGTCCCTAAAGGGAAGTGGGCGATACTGGAATCGAACCAGTGACCCCTACCGTGTCAAGGTAGTGCTCTACCTCTGAGCTAATCGCCCCCAGCTCTCAAGTTTGTCCTTTGAGATGGGTGGTTGATGAATGGCTCAACCAGGCACTGAAGTTAGCAGTTGGAGTGCCGTTTAAATCCACTCCACTCACTGGCGGAGGATGTCAACGCGCCATCTCTCGCGTTTCGTGCGTTCGATGTTCATGACCTCGATGCTGCCTCTCTCTTGAAGCTGCAGGCGGTCTCCAACTTTTAAATCCCTACTTGCCAGCCGCACGGGTTCCCAATTGAGCCGCAAACGCCCTTCTTTGATTTGTTTGACGACTTTTGAGCGGGAGATGCCAAAGCCTGCAGAGACAATGGCATCAAGACGGCATGAGGCCTCAACGCTGCTCAACCGGCGAGCAACTCTCTGAACAGGCCATTGCAGTGCTTCGAGTGGCAAGGATTCGCAGGCGATGATCACCTCGCGAAGGCTGCCTCGTTGTCCCTGCAGCAGGGCCGCGGCTTCCGGAGTGCAAATGGCCTGGGCTCCCCTATCTCCACGAATCCATAGGTCACCGAGAGACTCGTCAGCTATGCCGATGCGTTGCAGGGCCAGACGCATCTCTTCGGGAGAGGTTGGATCGAACAGGAAATTCCCCTCCACATTCAGACCAGCTAAAGGGCAAGGGGGCTCAGGCTCTGGGGAGGCTGCGTGTTGGATCAGCAACCGCTTGCGTTCTGCTCCGGGATAGCCGCCATCACGGCTGATCTTTAGTTCTGCCAGTGACTCAAGCTGATTGGCATCTTCCAGCACCAAGGCTGATAAGAAGGGACTCCATCGCGGTTGTCTGGTCCGCTGAACGTCTTCCGCAAGGTCGATCAATGCGCCCATCGTTGTGGGATGCCTGCAGGTCCGAAGCAGAGCATCGCGAGGAAGACTCATAGTTCGCTGAGGCGAACCACTTGCTGGGGACGTGCCTTTTGGACGGTTTGCCAAGGCAATTCCATCCCTGGCCTCGTTTCTAAGAGCAGCAGCCAGCAGCCTTCGATGTTCCGATTGCGCAGGATCCTGACGCCGTCTTCGTTTTCAGACGGCACGCTGGCGGCGGCCGCATAGCTACCCATGAGGCCTGAGCCCATGCCCAGAAGTCCTCCAATCAAGGCTTCTCCCCAGGGACCAAAGATTGCAAAAGTGTCGAGCGTGGTGATCTGGGTGAAGGTGCAGCCGGCAAAAAATCCGAAGGGCATCAACCAGCGCGCCATCGATTTCTGACGTCGACGGCGCGCCAGGCTTGGGTTGAGCAGGTCAACATCGTCCATCGCCTCAGCGGGCAAATCAGAATCAGAGATGGGTTGTTGTTCCTGTGGTTCGGACCCTTTCCCGGGGGCGGGTGCCACGAGGGCGACGCGAAGCAATGGCGTGCCTAAGTCTTGGAGCGAGAGGCGAAGACGGTCGGCAGCAATGCGCTCATTGAGAACCAGAACGCAAACGGGCATGAAAAAACAGCAGCCGAATGATCATTCTCTCTCGGAACTGTTTCCCCTGGAGCCGATTCTCTTGGAACTGTTTGGGCTGGAAGACACTTAGAGGAGAAGCTTCGGGCTGATCCCTACAGTTCATGGTGGCTCTCTCCCGCCGCTGGATGACAAAAGTTCTTGTTTCAGACCCCATTGATCAGGCGGGGCTCGACATCCTTGGCCAAGTGGCTCAAGTCGATGAGCGCATTGGGTTGTCACCGGAAGAGCTCAAATCGATCATTGGTGATTACGACGCCCTAATGATCCGTTCAGGGACCCAGGTCACAGCCGATGTGATTGAGGCTGCTGATCGGTTGCGGATCATCGGTCGTGCCGGCGTGGGGGTCGACAACGTGGATGTACCTGCGGCTACTCAACGCGGTGTGTTGGTGGTGAATTCACCAGAGGGCAACACGATCGCAGCGGCAGAGCATGCGCTTGCGATGTTGCTGTCGGTGTCTCGTCATGTGCCGCAAGCCCATGGTTCGATGCGGTCTGGGGCGTGGGATCGCAAAAAATATGTGGGAAATGAGCTCTATAAAAAAGTTCTCGGCGTGGTGGGGTTAGGCAAAATTGGCTCCCACGTCGCTCGCGTCGCGAAAGCGATGGGCATGGATGTGATCGCGTTTGATCCGTTCATCTCTGCAGAACGTGCCCAGCAGATGCAGGTGCGTCTCACCACTCTGGAAGCACTCTTCCAGCAGGCCGATTACATCACTCTGCATATTCCTCGCACACCTGATACGGAAAATCTGGTGAATGCCGAGCTTTTGCGCACGATGAAAAGTACGGCACGGATTGTGAATTGTGCGCGCGGTGGAATTGTTGATGAGCCTGCGATCGCGGAAGCGATTGAATCCGGGGTGATCGCTGGGGCCGGTCTGGATGTATTTGCCTCTGAACCGTTGGCTCAGGACTCCCCTCTGCGCGCCGTTGAACGAGGACTTGTCTTGACCCCTCATCTCGGAGCATCGACGGAAGAGGCCCAAGAAAATGTGGCGGTCGATGTCGCTGAACAAATTCGTGATGTGTTGCTGGGGCTGCCTGCCCGCAGCGCCGTGAATATTCCAGGGCTCAGTGCTGAGATCATGGAGCGCCTCAAGCCCCATCTCCAGTTGGCGGAAACCCTCGGTTTGTTGGTGAGCCAACTCAGTGGCGGTCAGATTCAGGAGTTGGAGGTGCGCTTGCAAGGTGAATTCGCCAGCCACCCTTCACAGCCCCTTGTGGTAGCAGCCCTTAAGGGCTTGCTCAGTACTGCGCTGGGAGATCGGATCAACTATGTGAATGCATCGCTAGAGGCCAAGGGCCGAGGCATTCATGTGCTGGAAATTAAAGACGATGCCAGTCGCGATTTTGCAGGTGGCTCGCTGCAGCTCACCACTCGCGGTGGTCAGGGAGGTCACAGCGTCACCGGTGCGGTGTTCGCCGACGGTGATTTGCGCGTAACCAGCATTGATGAATTTCCGGTGAATGTTCCGCCCAGCCGTCACATGCTGTTCACCAGGCACCGCGACATGCCAGGCATCATTGGTCACCTTGGCTCTCTTCTCGGAGAGCACAATGTCAACATCGCATCAATGCAGGTGGGGCGTCGCATCGTTCGTGGCGATGCCGTGATGGTTCTCAGTATTGATGACCCGATTCCACCCGCCCTGTTGACCACCATTCATGGCATTAACGGCATTCAGGAAGCCCATCCGGTCACGCTGTGATGTGGTGGCGCCTCTCCTTGCCCTTGCCTCCTGACCTTGAGGAGTCTCTTCTCTGGAAGTTGGAGTCCCTAGGGCTGCATCGCTTGGCTGTTCAACATGCCCCAGAGTCGCCGGATCAGCGCACACTGCTGGCATGGCTTCCAGCGTCGGAGTGGCCGCAGGATCAACGGGATCAGTTGCTGAACAGCCTTCGCCCGATGGCGGATACTTTTGGACTCGCCTTGGCAGAGCCGCTTTGGGAGGAGTTGGCCGATGAAGACTGGAGTCTTAGTTGGAAGAAGCACTGGCAACCAGATCCGGTGGGTCAGCGCTTGTTGATCCTTCCGGCATGGCTGCAGGTCCCTGAGGAGTACGCCCACCGTTTGGTTTTGAAGATGGACCCTGGCAGCGCTTTTGGGACCGGAAGTCATCCCACCACTCGCCTCTGCCTGGAAGCTCTCGAGGCGATGCCGCCCCACCATCAGCGGGTGGCCGATTTGGGCTGCGGGAGTGGAGTCTTGGGCTTGGCTTCTTTGGCTCTTGGCGCCAGCGAGGTTCTCGCTGCAGATACCGACTCACTGGCGGTTCGTGCGACGACAGACAACGCTGCCCTCAACGGTTTGAAGGCCGAGCAACTTCGCGTTAGCCATGGATCGATCGACACGCTTGCGACCTTGTTGAACGGAGAGGAGGCCGATTTGCTCCTCTGCAACATCCTGGCTCCGGTGATCGAAGCTCTAGCCCCGCAGTTCTCTTCTGTGCTGAAGTCCACAGGTCGCGGACTTTTGAGTGGCCTTTTGGTGGATCAGGCACCTCGGCTGATTGAGGTTTTGGCTGAATATGGCTGGCAGGCAAGGCCAATCGGGGAACAGGGTCGCTGGGGCCTGCTCGAAATCAAGCGCATTTTTCGATAAGCCCTTCTTATTAATGCCCCTTCTTTGATTGGGCTTCAACAGAAAACCCTGATGAATCCCGTATCAAGGCGTCTGTCCGATGTAGAATGGTTCCGTCCAGCAGATTCAGATCGATCCGATCTCTGCGCATTACTTCCATCCATGGCTTCTTATAAGGTCACCCTGGTCAGCGAGAGCGAAGGTCTTAACAATACCATCGAAGTTCCTGACGATCAGTACATCCTCGATGCTGCTGAAGAGCAAGGCGTCGATCTTCCCTACTCCTGCCGTGCAGGCGCATGTTCCACTTGCGCAGGCAAAATCACTGCCGGCACCGTTGATCAGTCCGACCAGAGCTTCCTGGACGACGACCAGATCGAAGCTGGTTTCGTTCTGACCTGTGTGGCTTACCCCACCTCGGATTGCACCATCAAAACTCACGCTGAAGAAGAGCTTTATTGAGTCCTTCAGCCCTGAGCTGAGGTCGTCATCAAAGCGATCGTTTGGCCACCCTCGCGGGTGGCTTTTTAATGTGAATACGGCTCTTAGGCTTTGGTCATTCCCGTGACACCTGTTTCTGCATTGCGTTCGGATGTTCAGGCACTGCTAGAGCATGGATCGGTGCATGCCAGTCCAGGGGGGCAGTACAGCTTTCGGGTGATTGGACCCTGTTGTCGTTTGTTTGATCGGGAGGAGCTCCCCTGGCCCTGTTGTCGCTTGGCTTGGCGCAGCAAGGAGCCAAGTTGGCGCCGGGTGGGGCGCCGATTTGTGCCAGATCTTGCTTCCAGGCGCTGCCCCTCATATTCGGTTGAGTTGCTCCAGCCGGGCTCTCGCCCTACAGCTACTCTCCTAACGCTCTTTTCGATGCGTTTGACGCCTGAGTTGCAGGAATGGTGGTACAGCCGGCTACCAAAATCAATGCTCGCTTTGAATCACACTCCTTCGCAGTCATTTGCTGAAGAGCAACATTGAAAGCACTTTGCTAGGCAGACTGCATTCTTCGGATTAGTTGTTGTGAGGAGAGATGGGCTTGATCCTTATTGTTCTTCAAAAGTGTCTTGAATCTTCAGGCTTTTCACTGATCAGTTGAGCTAATATTTTCTCTGTGGCATAGAACTTACTGCTCTAATGCTGCGCCTATGGCCATTGTGAAAAAACAACATCTCGCTTTGAAGTCAATGCAAAGAGGCAGGATTTGTCAGCAGAGTGTTGACTTATTGGGATGTTAGTCTAACAATTTTTCTGTGATGGTGAGGCTGAGATCTGAATGCTGAAGCCTGAGATTAATTAATTCTTGGTATTCTGTTGATTCATACGCAGTGACTGCTTTCTCTTTTGAATCAAATTCAACAATGATATTGACTGAGCCAGGAGTGCCTTCCCTTACATCAGCCTGAAGGTCACGTATTAGTAAACGCGCGCCGACTGTTGGAAGCCAAGCGGTGAATTTTTTGATATAAGGAACCATCCCTAGGGGGGTGTGAATATTGCCAGTCACAACCCAATAGCCTTTTGTCATGAATTTAAAGATTAGAAGAGCATGATTGCGGCTCAGTTCCTATAGACGAATCAAGTGGAGCTGAGCACTATGCAATGAAAAGAATAATATTACGCAATTAGGTCCAAGGATTTCACAACTCTCCGATCTTTTGGTCGAGAGATGATCTTGTCTGGAGACAAACGTATCCTGCATTTTTATGGTCAGGATGCATTCGCCTCAATCTCTTCGTCAAGAAGCGAAGGCGCTAAAGGCAATCGTGAGAATGATTCGGGTTACTTCGATTGTTCCGGCGATTGTTAGAACAGTTGCTGATTTTGTGACCCATGCTGCTGGCTTTCCTCTCTTAAGAATCAGGTTTGGTCCAGAGAAATTCAGTTTTGATGCATGTGGGAAGACAATGCTGTCTGCTTGCCCTGTTTTTAAGCCTTGACTAAGCCTTGAGTTGATTCCGATAGCTTTGTCGCTATATGCATATCCAAGGCAAACCGCAGCCGTTCTATTGAATGCTGATTGAGCTGATCCTGCTTGTGAAAGCCAAGACCTCATATAAGGAACTGTATATCGTCCGAATGTTTCTGAATATTCGGCTGAGTCCACCATTGCATCAATCACAGCATGATGCCCTTTTAACGCTTGGATTTCAATGTATTTGCTGATCTCGCTTTGATCATGAGGTGTCCTCCCTAAAATATGTTTGAAATCGAGCTCAATTGTTCTTTCTGGAGAACATTTGTCGTAGAAGTTTTTCTTGTAGAAGTCAGATTTAGCGAGCCCCCGTACAAAATCTTGAATCGAAATGCGCCCATCTCTTAATTGTGCTTCAAGAGAAGCGGATCTCTCATTGTCCATGACATGTGCATTGCCATAGACATGTTGGTAGGCAGCGCTTAGAGCCTTCTCTAGTGCCTCTGCAGACAGGTCCGGATAGTCCTCGAAAGTGACTTTGCTCCCGCATTGATTGTGAAGGCGAGGGCCTATGGCGAGTTTCATTCCCTCGCACTGTCTTCGCTTGAATTCGCTATTGCGTAGTGCCGCGGACTGGGAAGATTTATTCTGTGCACTCTTATATGAGATAGAGGGCGTAGCTTCGCGTTCACCGCCAAAGCTTGTGATGACTGATGTTGAGGAGAGCATTGTTGAAGAGACTCCAGATTTCTTTACGTAGAATATATCTTGAATTGGTTGAAAATATTACGTGGTCTGGTTGAAATTTTTTGTTTCGCAAGGTGCCAACATTTTATTTAAATTAAGTTAATAGACGTTTGTTGCCTTGTTGTTTTGGCCTTTGCTGGATCTCGTCTTGAGGGATTCAGCCTGAATCTCTGGACATGCTTTATCGCTGGCTTTTTATGCGTCTTCTATGCATAAATAAAGGGCCCCAAGATTGCTTGAGGCCCTTTATTCACACTTTTTGTGGCGGAATTATCTAATCAAAGGATTAGAAGTAAATTTTTCCGCCGCCCCATTCGACACCCAAGACTTTGGGAGCTACCAGGATGTACCCAGACATCAGGCGAAGATCTTCATCGGTGAGATCGCGCATGGCGGGGTAAAGATCTCGACTGCGCATGCTGGGATGCAGATCGGCAATGCTGTACTCCCCGTCATAGGACGTGGGGTCTTGGATGTAATCCACGAGAGCCGCAACGTTGTCACGGACTGGAGTGGCCAGCGCAAGCGTTTCAGTATCTAGGCCTACATTCTGGTTGGTTTTGGTGATACCGCCGGCGTGGCAGGTGCCGCAGCTGACGTTGAACACCTTCCGTCCTGTCTTGATTTCCTGCTCACTGAAGGTGACCAGGGCGCCATCGCCGTCAGCTGGCACCGTGAGGGTCTCGGCATCCCACTGGGCGGCCTGGGCGGGGGCACTGATCAATAGTCCAAGCAGCACCGGCAGTGCGATCAGCAGTCGATTCAAGGATCGACGCAATGTGGAGAAAAAAGAGGCCATGAAAGATGTCAGAGACTGACGTAGACAGCGCACCAAGTCCTTGTATCACGGGGTGGGATGCGGATGAGGCCCTAGAGGGTCTAGTGATCACGAACTGTTGCAGCGCGGGCACGCTCATCAAGAGTGATTCACGTCCACATTGAGGAAATCCTTGGCCAAAATTGTGTTCGGGAAAATGGCACGGGCCTCGGCAACTAAATCGTCGGCGGTGACTGCGTTTCCAGGGGCATAGCGAGGGCTGAGGTGGGTCAACGCCAACTGCTTAACGCCGGCTTCCGCAGCGGTCTGGGCCGCCATGGTGCTTGTGGAGTGTTGCCTCTTGAAAGCCATGTCGGCTTCGGCATGGGAGAAGGTTGATTCATGGATCAGCAGGTCGGCTCCCTGAGCCAACTGCACCGCTGCTTCGCAGAAGACGGTATCTGTGCAATACACAACGCTCACACCAGGCTGGTCTGGCCCGCATAAGGTCCGGCCATCGATGGTTCGACCGTCGTCCAACTTGACCGATTCGCCGCGCTTCAGAGCTGCATAGACCGGCCCCGGCGGGATCTGTAGCTCTCGGGCCTTATCGATGTCAAAGCGACCTGCTCTTGGTTTTTGTTCGACTCGATAGGCGTAAGCCGGAACGCGATGGTTGAGGGGGGCCGCGGTCACGATCAGATCGTCGTCTTCGAACACAACGCTGTTCTGTTCGGCTGCTTCGTGTACGCGATGGATCGCAAGCGGATAGCCGATGCGGGTGGAACTCGTGCGCAGAACCCCTTGGAGATACGCATCCAAGGGGTCAGGGCCGTAGAGGTCCACCCCATTGCTTGTGCCGCCGAGCCCCAAACTCGCCAACAGCCCTGGCAGGCCAAAGACATGGTCACCATGCATGTGGGTGATGAACACTCTTCTCAGTTGGGAGAGGCGCAAGTCGCAGCGCAAAAATTGATGTTGGGTTCCTTCTCCGCAGTCGAATAACCACAGTTCTGATCGCTGTGGCAAACGCAGCGCCACAGACGAAACATTGCGCCCACGGGTGGGCACGCCTGAACTGGTTCCAAGAAAGGTGACCTGCACGTCACAACGCGCTGACGCATCAAATCTGCCATGGGGACCTAGCCGCGTCCGAATCATCAGGTCACACTGAGCTGCCTGGTTCCGCTTGTAGTGCTCACTCGTACGTCAGCGTTCTTTCCTGTGCTGGCTGCTGCTTTGACCATGCCGATCGCTGTGATGGCGGTCAGCTTTGATCAGCGGGTTGCGCAAGCGGCACAGGAGCCGTCCATGCGGGTGTTGCTGTCTCAAGCTCCGGTGGTGAGGCTTCGCGCTGATGGCCAGCAGCCATTGCAGGTGAGGGGTCTGGGCGGCGGCAACCAACGCATGCGCGCGATCGAGGTGCGTCTGCGAGCGGGGCGCCTCAAGATCAGAGGTCAAATGAGCGACGGGTCGTCTCGCTCACTTTCAGCTCGCTCTGCGATCGAGGTGCAAAGCGACGATCCCCGAGGGATCTGGCTCGGCTCACGGCGTTATCGCGGGCGGTTGCAGTTTTTAGTGCGTCGCGGCCAGGTGCAGGTGGTGAACCACCTTGGGGTTGAGACCTATCTGGCCAGTGTGGTGGGGAGTGAAATGCCCCATCGTTGGCCGTTGCCGGCCTTGCAAGCTCAGGCCGTCGCGGCGCGCACCTATGCCCTCAGACAGCTCGGGAAGGCTGGAGACTTCGATGTGAAGGCCAGCGTGTCTAGCCAGGTGTACCGCGGGGTTGAATCCGAAACCCCCAGCACGATCGAAGCCGTTCAAAGCACGCGCTCGTTGGTCTTAGTTCACGCTGGCCGGATGATCAATGCTGTGTTTCACAGCAGCTCTGGTGGTGCAACGGAACCCAGTGGTGAGGTTTGGCGCAATCAACTTCCCTACTTGGTCAGCGTTGCGGATCACGATCAGCACAGTCCGGCGCATCGCTGGAACAAACGTTTTGATGATGATGCGCTGCGTGAGCTCTTTCGAGAAACCGGAGGCGTCAAGCGCTTGCAGGTTCTCAAGACAAGCTCAACCGGTCGGGTGCGTACGGCGCGTGTGCAGGGCCCACGTGGCTCTTTGGTGTTGACCGGCAGGGAGCTTCGCCAGCGTCTCGGCCTCAAAAGCACGATGGTTCAATTCGAGCTCATCAATGGTTCCACCGAGTCTTTAATCGCATCTGCTGAGACAGCCCATCAAGCAGCCCCTCCTTTGATTGGTCTTTGGCAAGACTCTGCGAGTGCTCCTGATACCTCTTCCAGCACCTCAGGTCGACTGGCGTCTCTACTGCCACCACCGCCGCTCCCCCCTCTCAACCCGTCAGCCTTTAATCAGCCACGTCCTCACCTCAGGGTGGGTGAGATCGTTCTCGAAGCGCGTGGTCAAGGCTTTGGGCATGGGGTTGGCATGAGTCAGTGGGGAGCCCATGGACTGGCGCTTCAGGGTGCTGATTTTCGTCAGATTCTTTTGCACTATTACCGCGGTGCAGAGATTCGCCCCTATCGCTCCAGTGATGACCCAACTGTGGCGCTTCGGCTCCGTTCAGAGTCAGCCTGGTGGGGTTGATGTCAGTGGCAGCTCTTCGTGTTCAAGATTCCAGACACGATCACCATCGTGCGCAGGCGCAATCCGCTGCAGCTCATGGAGGCTGTGGTTGATCAGCTTGA
The DNA here is from genome assembly GCF_014279775.1 of Synechococcus sp. PROS-9-1. Classification (NCBI taxonomy): domain Bacteria; kingdom Bacillati; phylum Cyanobacteriota; class Cyanophyceae; order Synechococcales; family Synechococcaceae; genus Synechococcus; species Synechococcus sp. PROS-9-1. The sequence goes on along the minus strand of NZ_CP047961.1, from coordinate 1,710,893 downwards.
ACAAGGAGTGCGGGACTCTCTTGAGCAACAGGCATTTCGGCCCCTTGGTTTGGCGACGGGACGCACCATGGAGCCGCTTTATGCCGCATTGGTCTCACGTTTAAGGGATTGGCCTACGGACCGTCTGCAGCTGTTGCGTCAGCGCTGGCTCAGTTTCAATCTTGATGAATATGTGGGTTTGTCACCGGAGCATCCCAGCTCCTTCTCTGCCTTTATGGGGCATCACCTGGTGCGGCCACTCGGGCTTCATCCGGCGCAGGTGTTGTTGCCAGATGGAGCTGCTGCCGACCCTGAGGCGGCCGCTGATCATTTTGCAGCTGAGATCCGCAGCGCTGGTGGGATTGGCTCGCAGCTGTTGGGATTGGGCAGTAATGGGCATGTGGGATTTAACGAGCCCCCATGTGGTCCAGATATGCGCTGTCGTGTGGTCAGACTCAGCCCCGCTACGCGATCACAAAATGCCCCTGCGTTCCAGGGCAGTCCAGGGTTGGTTCCGGAGCAAGCGATCACCCTGGGCCTGCACGAGATCCTGGCGGCGAATGAACTTCACTTGATCGTGACCGGTGCGCCTAAGGCGGGGATCCTGCGCAAGGCGTTGGATCTGGATGGTGATCCAGAGGTGCCTGCCAGCTGGCTACGGCGTCACCCAAAACTTTGGTTGTGGGTGGACGATGCGGCATGGGGTGAGGAAGGGCATTGAATCCATGACGATGCCCCAATGGCACTTTTGGATTGACCGTGGCGGAACCTTCACGGATCTGGTGGGTCGCGCTCCCAGTGGTGAGCTTGTGGTTCGCAAAGTGCTCTCAGAGCCAACGATCGATCGTGGTGATCCCGCTGTTCGTGCCATCCGAGAGGTGATGGGTTTGCCTCCGGCGGCCCACATTCCGCCGGGCTTGATCCAGGAGGTGCGATTGGGAACAACAGTCGCCACCAATGCCCTGCTTGAGGGGGCAGGGGAGCCTGTTGTTTTGATCACCAACCAGGGTCTGGCGGAGTTGTTGTTGATTGGTGATCAACATCGCCCTGATCTGTTCGCACTGGAGATTCCTGCTCCGAAGTCGCTTGCAGTGGCGGTTGTTGAATCCGGGGGGCGATTGAATGCCGATGGGAAAGAGGTGGAACCGCTTTGCCTTGATCCAGAGCTGGAGAAGACGCTTAGCGTTCATCGCAGTGCCGGTATCAACGCCTGCGCCATTGCCCTGATGCATGCGTGGCGTGAGCCGTGCCATGAGAGGCGACTGGCTGAGTTGGCGCAAGCGATCGGTTTCACCACGGTGGTTTGCTCCCACCAGGTGAGCCCACTGCCGCGCCTGGTCCCCCGGTCTCAGACCACCGTCGTTGAGGCAGCGGTGGAACAGCTGCTCTTTCGCTATCTCCAACAGGTGATGCAGTCACTTGGAGGGCAGACACGACTGCGGGTGATGACCTCGAGTGGTGGTTTGCAAGGTCTTGAGCAACTGTTGGCGAAGGACACAATCCTGTCTGGGCCTGCTGGCGGAATGGTCGGGGCGGTTGCAGCAGCAGTGGATGCTGGCCTAGGAGGTCAGGCGCTCGTAGGTGTGGACATGGGTGGCACCAGCACCGATGTGTTTTGTTTGCCAGCAGGAGCCTCTGACAAGGACTGGGAGCGCAGTGCTGAGACCAAAATTGCCGGCCTCGAGCTTTCTGCTGCACGCCTTCCGATCCATACCGTCGCCGCAGGTGGGGGCTCGATCATTCGTAGTGACGGCGATCGTTTGCAGGTTGGTCCTCGCTCTGCAGGCGCTAGCCCTGGACCAGCTTGCTATCGCTGTGGCGGCCCCTTAACAATCACCGACGCTCACCTTTTTCTAGGTCGATTGCAGGTGGAGGCCTTTCCCCCAGTGTTCGGCCCAGCGGAGGATTTGCGTCCGGATCTGGAGGTGGTACGGCAGCGCTTTGGGGAGCTTGCTTGCCGATTGGGACGCGATCCTGAGTCGCTTGCGGAGGGAGCGCTTGATCTCGCGGTGGAAACGATGGCTAATGCCATTCAGCAGGTGTCGTTGCTTCGTGGTCACGACATTCGTGCAGGCGCGCTTGTGGCCTATGGAGGAGCGGCCGGACAACTGGCATGCCGAGTCGCGGGAGTGCTGGGTCTCCGCCAAGTTTTGATCCATCCACTCGCTGGAGTGTTGTCGGCTTTTGGCCTGGGTCAGGCGCGCCTGCGGGAATGGCGTCAGGTCGTTGTGAGGCGTGCTCTTGAAGCGGACTTGTTGGCGTCCCTTCCTGGAAGGATTCGCAAGGAGTTGGGCTTTGCTGAGGAGAAGCTGCAGGCAGCTGGAGCAGGCCATGCGTCCCACTTTGAGCAGCGCATTCGGCTTGAACTTCGGGATGCTTCGTCCGAACAGGGATTGCTAATCCCGATCACTGATCTCACCTCCACCCTGCAACTTTCAGAGTTGGAAAGTGAGTTTGACCAAGCTCACCATCAGCGCTTTGGCTACAAGCCTTCCCGCACCACAGCCTTGATGTTGGAGCGGTTGGAGGTTGAGGTTGTTGCGGCACCAGCCCGCATTCACGACGACACCCAGATGGCATCAGCGCCCCAGTCGGTGTCTGGAGCTCTCAGAACAACAGCCACCATTCACTGGGCTGGGCTGGGTTGGCTGGAGGTTCCTGTGGTGCAGCGCTGCGATGCTTTGTTGCGTGAGCCATTGCAGGGCCCAGCCTTGATTCTTGATGCCACGGGCTGCACCGTGCTGGAGCCTGGCTGGTGGGCCCGCTGCGACTCCGCTGGCAGCTTGCTGCTCACTGCTGCTGAGCTGCCGTTTCAACGGTCAGCTCGGGATCAGCTTGTTGATGTTCCAGATCCGGTGGACTTGAGCCTGTTTCATCACCGCTTCATGGTGATTGCTGAGCAGATGGGGGAGCGGCTTCGGCAGACGAGCCGCTCTGTGAATATCCGCGAGCGGTTGGACTTTTCCTGTGCGTTGTTCGACCACAACGGGGCATTGGTTGCCAATGCTCCCCATATCCCCGTGCATTTGGGCTCCATGGGTGAGGCGGTGGTGGACCTGCTGCACCAGATCCAACGCGGAGAACGCCCGCCTCTGGAACCGGGCGAAACAGTGCTCAGCAACGACCCGTATCACGGAGGCACCCATCTCCCAGACATCACGGCGATGACCCCTGTCTTCGGAGAGGGGGAACGCCCGAGTTACTACGTTGCTTGTCGCGGACACCACGCTGATGTCGGGGGGCTCACGCCTGGTTCCATGCCTCCTTTCAGTCGTGAGATCGGAGAGGAAGGCCTACGGCTCCGCAACTGGCCACTCCTGCGAGGTGGAGTCTTGGATGTGGATGGCTGGAAGGCGATTTTGAGGGCAGAGCGGCAGTCGCCGCGCTCTCCCGATGTGCTTTGGGCGGATTTACAGGCTCAGGTGGCGGCCAACCGCCTCGGCGTGGACCAGCTCGAACAGTTGATGCTGCGTGAGGGCCCCAGGCGCGTCAATCGCTACATGCATTTTGTTCAAACCCATGCTGCGGAAACGGTGCGTCGTGTGATCAGTCGTTTGGCGGATCAGCAGTTCAGCGTGGAGTTAGACCATGGCGGCCGTTTGGAGCTTGCTTTGTATCTGGACCACAAAGCGCGAGCAGCTTGCCTGGATTTCACGGGGACGAGCCCCCAGGGAGAGCACAACTTTCATGCTCCGCTAGCAGTCACCAAAGCTGCTGTCTTGTATGTGCTGCGCTGCTTGGTGGATGAATCAATCCCCCTCAATGCGGGTTGCTTTGAGCCGCTTACTTTGGTGGTCCCCCAGGGATCACTGTTGAATCCACACCCCCCAGCTGCAGTGGTGGCAGGCAATGTGGAGACCTCTCAGGCGCTCTGCAACCTGTTATTCGCAGCGATGGGGGTGATGGCGGCGGGGCAGGGAACGATGAACAACCTCACGTTTGGAGATGAACGCTCTCAGTACTACGAAACGATTGCCGGAGGTGGTGGGGCAGGTCCGGGTTTTCAGGGGTCATCCGGTGTACAAACCCACATGACCAACTCCAGACTCACAGATCCGGAAATCCTCGAGCAACGATTTCCTGTGCGTTTGGAACGGTTTCAGCTGCGCCGGGGCAGTGGGGGAAAAGGACGCTGGTCAGGTGGTGATGGACTTGAGCGTGAGATTCGTTTTCTTTCACCTATGACGGTGGCTCTGCTGTCTGGGTCTCGCCGCGTTGCGCCATTTGGTTTGGCTGGTGGGCAGGCAGGTGCTCTGGGGATGACTTGGTTGAGTGAAGGTGAAGGCCCCTGGCAAGAACAACCAGGCTGCTTCGAGCAGAGGGTTCAAGCCGGTGATCGGCTTTGGATTGCAACGCCTGGCGGTGGTGGCTGGGGAAAGGCGGAACCTACGCGATGAATTAAAGGTTAAATTTCTTCGAATTGCTAAGTAGTAATCTCCTGTTTTGTAGTTTTTAATGGGATTGAAGCTTATTGCTCAGACCAACTTGAAAAGAGCTTGAACCTTATTAGTCAAAGGAAATCATGGTCTTCAGAGTGTTCATCTTGGCCGGCTTGAATAAATAGAGCGCTCAGAAATGGGATGATGCAGATGCCAACGAATAATTCCATAGAGGTTAAGCCTGTTGTCCATTCACCATGAATCGCGGTCGTCATAAGGGGGCGTATTGATTGTTACCTGGACAATCTTTTCTTGTTAAATCTGATGCTAAATGCCTGCAATGAGTATTTTGACCTTCAGAGATTTTGTAGCCATTGATGCAAATGTGTGCTGCTCTTTGGAAATTGATTTGTGTAGTGGAGTGGAACTTATTCCCCTCACTTGAAAAGCGAGACCTGCCTTCAAGAGAGATCTTGTCATTGCTGAATAAAGTGGTAATCCTTGTCATGCCAATGGATTTAGATGAAAATAATGTGCTTGACTCCTTTGGCTTTCCTTATCAAGAGTTCGGTCGATGAGCCCGCTGCAGAGTTGGTTGATTTGCTACATAAGGCATGGCCAGCCACTGCTGCAGCTGCAGACTTCAAGGTATTTCATGATGCGTGTTCTCTAACACGTTGTCATGTATCTGGATTAACCAGGATGATAGAAACGGATATCATATTTTTCTAGAGCAACGGGTTCATGATCCGATGAGCGAAATTGAAGCATTTCGACAGCAATTGATAGAGGCTAATCCGCGCTGTGCTTCTGGCAGTAATGACCCAATCACTTCGAATGAAAGGAGGGATCTGATCCATGTGGATCTGGTTGTCGCCCACCAGGCATTGGATAGGCTTACTGACAATCTTTTGAAGGAAATGGGCCATGCCTATAGCAAGGAAGCTTTGAGCTATTACGCACAGCTGCGTGGCGAATTGTGCGCTTACTTTAATGGAGTTTCATTGCTATTAGATGACTATCACGATGGAATTGAGTCGTCCAAATAATTACCGCGCACCATTTATCTCAACACTATGTTTTGCGTCTAAACTTATGGCTCCCGATGAATGTACTGATAAGTCTGATTCTATTGATGCAAAACAGGAGCCTCTAATGAGGCTCAGATTGAGCCACTCTAAAGCCATTGAGCAGCATTCCCTTTATGATGGTTACCAGATTCCTCGTCATCGATTGAATCAATGTATTGAGGGTGTTGATACTGCGGTTAGCTGGGATGATCTGACGGGAAGAAAGTAAAAGCCTTGCACGCGGAGGGCCGGATAATTCATATCCCTAAAGAGAAAGGAAGTGAGATGAGAATGAAGGATAAAAATCCTGCTTCGCCCTATTAAATATTACAATTGTTTCTCCGTTTCTTTGATAGCTTCTTAGGAGAGAATTGTGATTTTAGGAGTCTATGCTGATCTTTGCTATTCCATCTAGTCGTCTACACGTCTAGGGCTGGGGGTCAATATCTATCTACTGCTGATCAGTGTGTTGCGTGCTTATCCCTGACAAAATCTACCTTGTCCTTTGTTGGTTTTGATTTGCAGTTGATAGCGAATCATAAAAATACGCCAAATCTTCGTCTATGACTTTGATTTGAGCTGTAAAAGAAGAGAGGCCGCCCCTCCCGGATGGAAGAGACGGCCTAGCTCGCTCGTTTATGCATATCGCTAACCAAGATCCAGTGAATCTGTATCGGAGAAGCGTGAACCTCGAAACGACAACAGTGAACGGAAAGAGGAGTGCGAAGCGTTTGGCGTTTGGCGTTTGGCGCCTGGGGCCTGGTTCCTAAGTGGTGAGTGGTTGAACTCCTTAGGGCACCTGTTTCGGTGCAGATGGAGTGTCGATCGACGTGGCGTTCAAGAGATTGCCTACCGAAGGACGGAACTCGCCGTTGGGTGAAAAACTGTTGGAGCAGGGGCCAAGTGGTCAGGCTGCTTCTTTGATCTGCTGAGGTGGAGTATCGGCCGTCATGGCTCCTCCGATTTCGATACACAAACTGTGGCGCAGGCGAGCGAAAAGCACATCGGTGCAATGGCGCATTGCTATCAGAAGCAAAACCGACGAGATTAGGAATGGCGTGATTGTTGCTCTCGCTTCAATGCTGTTATGGCATTGCCTAGCGTCCGGAATCAGGTCAAACCATCGCTTGGAAAGCGTTCTTCCCACGGAGCCAGCACAGGCAGTCATAGACCGGGGATGGAACGGCTACTCCCGTTTTGAGCGCCAAGAAGGTGTTCTGGCCCACCCATCCCTTGGAGATCATCCATCGTCTGATGTGATTTGATTCTCTTTTTGCCTCTTTTGCTGAAGCTTTTTAGCTCGCTGCTGCACTTCGTAGTTGGAATTTCGCGTAAAGGAATAAAAAAAGACCACAAGAACCGCTGCCAGTCCTAGCGCTAAGAAGATAATATAATATCCAGGTAAAATATCTAGCATGTAGATTATGTTTTCTTAAATATAGCATGAAAGCGCTTATGGCCTAGTGTTCTTACTGTTGTTGCTTTGGAAGCACTTGTCACACCAAAGATACTGAATGCATGGAATACATGATTGATTTTCGCGTTCTTTAGCTTAGTTGATTAATGTTGAGATTGAATTTCCTTTCGCGCTTTGTTTGGTGAAGATGTCTGTCATCAGAGCTTGTTGACAGGGGTTGTCTTGATTGAACCTCGAGGAGTTAACTTTTTTGGCGGTCATCCTTTTGAGTAAAGGACGAGAGGTAAATCTTCGGCCGCTCCACCCTTTGGATGAAACGGACTTGTCCAGACTGATTCGGGCGGCACTTGTGGAATTTGGTGCTGATCGCCCCGGTTTTGCTTGGCAAGATCCGGAGCTAGATGCCATGAGCAAGACCTACGCCGCGTCTGGATCGATTTATCTCGTGGCCGTGGAGGGTGGGAATATTCTTGGGGGAGCTGGACTTGGACCCTTAAGAGGTGTGGAGGCTACTTGCGAATTGCAGAAGATGTACTTAGCTCCATCAGCGCGGGGGAAGGGTATTGGTTGGCGGCTTATGCGGAGCCTGTTGAAACAGGCTCGTGTGCTTGGCTATCGCTGGGTTTATCTCGAAACTCTTTCGGGAATGGTGGCGGCTCAACGGCTTTATCGGGCTTGGGGATTCCTAAAGATTGAACGCCCCCTTGGTCAAACAGGTCATGGTGGTTGCGACTGTTGGTTCCTCAAGGAACTGCATGGAATAGGGGGGGCTGAATAGCAAAGATCTACTGCTGAACAACAGGAATGAGGATGGAAAGGCCAAAACGTTATCCCTCGTACTGATCGGTTGGATCTCTTGAAGGGCCTTACTTGTTGCCCTTTTTCTCCTCTTTTAGGTCGATGCCAAGATCTTTCATGGCTGAAACCGTATCGCTCACCGCTGGTACGTAGGCAATCCTTCGTCTGACTTTGTCGAGCAGATCAGTGAGCTTGGCCGGTATTAGTTGTCTTATTTTCATGGGTCCCCTTTAATTGTAGATGATTTTGTCTTGAACTCCTTGAAAGTTTAGCGGTTTCAATAGCCCGTTTTCAATGTCCTTTATGGAAGTTCCTTTTGATGCAGGAATTGTTATAGCTCCCCTAAATGGGTGACGCATATGGTGTCTCCTATCACCCGTTTGGGGGAGTCTTTTTGGATGTTGGTGGCTGATAGTGATCTCATCACTCAGACCTACCTTTGATGCTTGTACTTCCAGTCTTTGCCATGAGGAAAGAGCGAAGAGAGCTCGTTGAATTAATGTCTATTCCCTTTAAATATGAACCAAGCTATTTCCAAACGAAGCTGTCTTTCGAGAAGTTTGTGTCTGAGATGGCAGCTCCAACTCTGCTTCACTCCCTCTCCATGATTAGGGGGTAAGGGGCAGTGGATCAAAAGCAACGGGCCGCTGCGTATCGATTACTTGCAGCAATTGAAGCCAATGAAATTACAAAGGATGATGCCAGTCCATATGCTCGTTCCATGGACTGTCTATTCTTAATGGGGTGGTTCTTTCTATCTGTACATATCCAGATTTCTGTGAACGGTTGCTGACCAGTATTGCTATCGATTGATCTGGTGTTCAGCTAGAACTGTTGTGGGTATTGCTTCCTCTCCCGCATAGAACACAATCAGATCCACGTCGATAGGCCCTAATGCTTTACCGGTATGAATCGTATTGACGACTTCAATCAAAGCATCGCCTTTTCGGTAAATCTTATGGCTTCCATCTTTTAATTGCAGTTCTAATGTTCCTTGTAAAATCACTGCTGCATTGATCACAGGATGGTAGTGCCAAGGTAAGGTCACTCCGCTTGCTACTTGGATCCTAAGGACTTTGATCTTTGGCGGCCCATCGGGATAATTCGGCAACTTACTGCCATCCCACATTTTGCTGGAGTTTGCTAACTCCTCAATCTTGACTCCATGGCTTGTGGAATGCTCGTAGTGGCTTTTTGCAAGTAATGGCCACAATAGTGATAGCGTAAGAACTATAGATACAGGGATAAATGTTTGTTTGATCCGACTATCCTGCAATGTTTTTGCCGCTGAGGTTAGGTTCATTGCTTAATCTTGTCGCTACATTTTCTTATGCTAATGCAAATCTTATTGCGAATCAAATAATATGTAGAGGTGGTGCTTTTGAAGGAAGGAACCCCCACAGCAAAAACTCAGCTTTTAGCGGGAGTTCCTTCCTGAGGGCTGAGATCAGCTGTAAACCTTGGCCATGAAGGGACCTGCCTGATCGTCAGCAAGAACAGGGGTTACCTCCCAATCCAAATACTCAGCCCATTCAGCAGCGTGCTCGTAGCAGGCATCAGCATTATCTGCTTCAACCAAAATCCAGCCTTCTACCGAGCCAGGGCCGTGAAACCGTTTCCATGATTTGCATTCCGGAAATGGTGCACCTGTTGATAAAAACTTTTTAGCCGCAATTGCGTGATAACCAGTTTTGAACGTCCAATGCATCAAAAAGGTCATTAATGCTGATCAATGAAGGCCTATCCATTTTGCATGGCTTTCCGAGAAGTCACGTAGCCTGTGATACGACAAATGGTGTTGTTGCTGCGCTTGTGGCTAATGGCTTTACTCATGAACGATGAGTGGTTAAATAATATTTCTAATCATAGGAATTCGACGCAGTTGGTGGCTCGCTAAAAATGATAAGAAGATGGCTATCGCTGTTGCCCCAAATCCAAGTATCCAGATGTTCTTTATTCCTAATGAATAACAGCTGAGCATGGCCCCAGCAAGGACCGGTATGTGAATCAAATAGGCGCCAAAACTGTCCTTGCCTGCTTTTGCTAGCCAATGGCTGTCCAGCTGTTCATTTGCTTGGCTCAAAGATAAAATTGCAGCGATAAAACCCCAGCCGATGAATGGAGTTGAAAATGCCATTAATGGTGTAATAAGCTCCAAGGATTCCTTGCTATGGGATAGTATGAATGGTGCATAGTTTGCTGTCATTAGTGCAAGTGTAGCCACCAGAGATAGATATAGCCACCGCAATGCCAGGCGCTTGTTAATACGTTCTAACCAATGGTGTGATGCTGCCTTGCAACCAACAAAGAACAAGAAGCCATACGTCCAGAGGTGCATTCCCTGATAGCCAAGTCCATCGAAATTGGAGTCTTTTAAGTCAGTCCAAAAGCCAGAAAAATGACCCATTGCTAGCTCCAGTGCTCCAAGAGTTGCAGCGCTGATCAGCCAGGATCGCCAGCCGGGTACAGGTTTTGTATTGTCAACTAGAAATGTGCTTTTTCTGGCAAAAGCCCAGCAGCAGTATATTGCATTGAATAAGATGAGTACTAAAAGGAACCATTGTGGGCCAATCCTATTGAGTGGAAGCTTGTTTATTCCCTGCCCAAATACAGTACTACCTGGAATGAGTAGGCCTGCTAATGGTGTTATATTGTTAAGTAGTAAAATTGCAATTATTAGAGGAATTCCAAGGCGTAGTAAACGGTGTTTGACGTAATGTTTAATTCCTCTTTTGTGCACTGAATTCGGTACGAGGTAGCCTGAGATTAGGAATAGGATATTCATATAAAATGTATTGCAGATCCAGCCAAACCAAAAACTTACTGCTTCATAAGTAGGTGCTAATTCAATCGTGTTCTTGATGTCAGTTGTGAAAAGTGTGCCCACTAATATCGTATGAGTTGCAATGACCATGGCGATCATTACGGCTTTGATTTGATCTAAAAAGTACAGCCTCCCTGTGTTGCTTATTTCCCCTCTTTGCATGATTGGATCTTGGCTTTTGATTGGTTTGTATCTCTTGATGAGGTGTCTCTGATGTCTTAGGTCTTTCCTGGACCTTCCTGTTCATTATGAGCCTTGGATTCATCGCTTTCTAAAATGTGAGATTGAGTGGCTTGCAGCTTGTTTTTGGTTTTTGCTTCTCGAACTGAGGTGGTTATCCAGGATTCCTTTGCTTTTTTCTTCCTTGCTTGTCCCAACGATGCAGATGGAGGCCCCTGACTCATGACCCCAATAGCAGGAACCGCCTCGGACTTACGGGCGTTGTTGTCGCAAGAGTCCTGCCATGTGATGCCCTGCTGTTTTGATGCCCTATCGGCAAGGATTGTGGAACAAGCGGGCTGCCCGCTCACATTCATGAGTGGGTTCTCCGTGGCAGCAGCTCGTGCTGGATTGCCTGATACGGGCCTGCTCACGGTGACAGAAATGCTGGATCAAGGCCGTAACCTCTGCAATGCCGTCTCGATTCCAGTGATTGGTGATGGGGATACGGGCCATGGCAACGCAGCCAATGTGCAGCGCACCATGCACCAGTTCAAGCAGGCAGGTTTTGCCGGGATCATGCTGGAAGATCAGATCTCTCCCAAACGCTGTGGTCATGCCGGGGTGAAGGAGGTCGTAGACCGTGATAATGCGGTCGAGCGCATGAGTGCTGCTGTTGAAGCCCGCCGCCAGGGCGCTGATCTCGTGATCGTGGCTCGAACCGATGCGCGATCGGCGTTTGCGGAACGCTACGGAGAGCGGCGTGCGCTGGATGAAGCGCTTTGGAGATTAAAAGCGTTTGCCGACCTTGGTGCTGATGTGCTGTTTCTGGAAGCGCCACGTTCAGAACAAGAGATGCAGCGCTTTTGCAATGAGGTTCCTGGCAAGCGTATGGCGAACATGTTGGAGGGGGGCGTGACTCCGTTGCTTTCACCCGAACAACTTGGAGCCATGGGTTTCAACCTAGTGGCCTATCCCCTTACTCTGCTTGCGTCCGCAGCATTTGCCATGCGGCAAGCCGTGAAGGATCTTCAGAACGGAAAAACTCCCGAGACCATGCTCAGTTTTCCTGAACTCAAAGCTTTGGTGAACTTTGATGCCTATGACGACACTGTGGGCAAACAAGCTCATTGATCTTGTCTCTGTTAAGAGAAGAATTATCGATCTTAATTGCTAAGGGTTATTGACAACTAGGTTTATTCCAATTTTATAGCTTCCTCGATTGACGCAAGGTTGGTGCTCACGCTGCAGACATCATCCAGCGACTCCAAGGCTTCTTGTAAGCGTTGGCAGGTTTCTGAAAGGAGTGGGTCTTGGATCTCCACAATCGCCAGGGGGTGCCAGCAGTGCTCCCAAGTCATCACGGACCAGCCACGATCCTGCAGCCCCTGTTGAAGCTGTTCGAGGGCTTCGAAGCCACCATGAACCATGGTGTTGCCATCGCTTTGCAACACATACCCTTCTGCATCGAGTTCGAGAAGGGTCTCCAGGAGAGACTCTTCTTCGCAATGGCCCTCGAGTCGCACCTGGCTGCGATGTTCAAAGAGATAACTCACGCAACCGGCTTCTCCGAGCTTGCCTTCGTGTTTGCTGAAGGCAAGGCGTACCTCGGCCGCCGTGCGGTTTCGGTTGTCGCTGAGTGCTTCCACCAGGACTGCCATCCCTTCTGGGCCATATCCCTCGTAGCGAATCAATTCAAGGCCGGAGCCTGCTTCTCCTTGGCCCGATCCTTTGGCAATCGCTCGCTCAATGTTGCCTGCTGGTAATCCTGCCGATCGCGCTTTTGCAATGGCTGTTCGCAGCTGAAAATTGCCGTTTGGGTCAGCTCCGTTGCGTGCTGCCACTGTGATCTCGCGCCCAAGCCTGGTAAAAAGCGCGCCCCGCTTCCCGTCCACCACCGCCTTGGTGCGTTTGATTTGAGACCATTTGCTGTGGCCGGCCATAGGGAGCAGGAGAGGGATCAGCCGCGCGCTTCAAAAACGACCTTGGGTTTGAGCTGGTCTTCGCTATTGGCGATTCCAATTCCTAACATGATGTTGTCAGCACTGAGAACAACGGTTGGCCCCTCTCCATTTTGATGGGGAATCGTGCGTCCGCAGCTCCAGTCGTTGCGTTCGAGCTCGGAGAGCATTCGGATTGGTAGGTGGGTTAGGGCGAGCTGGGGAGGGATGAGGGTGAGTGGCTCCATCGTTGGAGTGCTTTGTTCATTGGGATGCACTGGCAGTGCAATCGCATTGGCCTCCACGAATCCCAGCGCTTGGGTGCGCCGCAGCCAGTCCAGGCAACCGCCGCATCCGAGGGCTTGGCCAAGATCTCTGGCCAACGAACGGATGTAGGTGCCAGCAGAGCAGTGCACTTCAAGGGTGAGCTTGCCTTGCTCGGGATCCCAATGATTAAGAGAGAGGGAGTGGATGGTCACACTGCGGGCTGGTAAGTCCATCACCTCGCCGCGGCGGGCCCTGGTATGGGCGCGTTCTCCGTTGACGTGAACCGCTGAAACCTGCGGCGGACACTGCTCGATGCTGCCCCGGAATGGATTGAGGGCCTGATCCATCTCCTCCAGGCTTAAACGCGGCCAGTTCTGAACCGCAACGACCTCTCCCTGCAGGTCATCAGTGCTGGTGCTGGTTCCCAGCTGAATCACACCGCGATATGTTTTCTCCCCTGGCAGGTAGGGAAGCAGTCGCGTGGCCTGGCCCACGGCAATCGGCAGAACGCCCGTTACGGCTGGGTCCAGGGTGCCTCCATGACCGACTCTTTTTGTTTGGAGCACGCGACGCATACGGCTCACGCAGGCGTGGGAGGTGAGACCTGAGGGCTTGTCGATCACCACGAAGCCGAGTGGTGCATCCAAGGGGTTCCAGTGGCGGTTGTTCTGAATGTGGCATCCGGCCTGCACCTACATTGACGATGTCCTACCGGCAGAAGATGCAAAGTCTGAGCAATTCTCCCCGCATGGACATCGAGACCTTCTTGCACAGCGGCTTTTCTGTTCGTGACCATTTGGCTGAATATCTGCAGCTCACGTTGGAGCAGGTGGATCAGCGCTTACCCGATGGGAAGGATGATTTAGCCGCACTGCATCCGGGTGCTTTTCAAGCGGATCAAGCCACTGATTTTTACGAGACCACCGTGGGAACGGGGCATCTCTTTGAATTGGCGGCATGGCATCTCAGCAGCTCTGACTACATCGCAGACACGCTTCGTTTGCAGGAGGATTTTGCTCGAGGCACCGTTCTTGATTTTGGGGGAGGGATTGGGACCCATGCCTTGGCTGCAGCGGCATTGGACTCTGTTGATCGGGTTCATTTTGTTGATCTGAATCCAGAGAACAGGGCATTCGTTTGGTCCAGGGCTGTTGCTCTTGGTTTGGATCAAAAAATGTCGGTTCATCGTGATCTTGCAGATCTCAGTGGCCAAAGTTTCGATACGGTTGTTTGTCTTGATGTCTTAGAACACCTTCCTGATCCGTCTGATCAGCTCATGCAATTCCACTCATTCATGAATGAGGACGGACGGGCCTTATTAAACTGGTATTTCTTTAAAGGACATAGCGGCGAATATCCTTTTCACTTTGACGCCCCCGACCTTGTTGATTGCTTTTTTCGTACGCTGCAGTCGCACTTCCTTGAAGTCTTTCACCCACTATTGATTACAACAAGGGTGTATAAACCCGTGGAAAAGACCGCGACTTTTAGTTGCTAGTTTAGGCACGATAGAATATCGCAATGCTTGCTTGTGATTGAGTCATTAGGAGATTGACGATTGCATTGAAAACCTTCTTGAACGATCTCTTGCATGAGAGATTAAGTGGAAGATTAATATATTTCGCTAATAGCAGCTACTTTCATGCCACGCCTTTGCATGCAGGGATTTGCCCTGACCTTAACCATTGATCAAAAATCAACTGCATATTGATTCAATCACATTACAATCTATTTGGTTATTTGAATTATCCCCTTTTAAGAAAGATAAAGATCTACCAGTTTATAGTCTTACAAGCCCATCCAATTGTTTTGGCTAATAAACACCGCCGGCCCTGAAATCATGCTCTTCTTCCTTAAGGTTTGAAGAACTGCACGTAGATTGAGAATAGTGAAGAAGATTTTTATAGCCAGGTGGCACTAATCCTGGACATAGGATTCCAACCTCAATAGCCTGAGGGCAAAAATAAACTCCTTTCCATCGATTGATAAATCTCCCTTTGATTTCATCTGAAAACTGAAATCCACTCTCTGCTGCAAACTCTATGATCTGTTTTGGATTCATTGATGAGAGCCGAGAACGAAATTGTTCGTCACTACGTGCTCGATCAATAAATGCATGTAATTGAGACTTAGACATGGCATAATCATCTCTACTCGATATATACACTGTATTAACTCAAAATTGAGACGAAATTGTATTCACTGCGTATAATATTAAGTACAATGCAGATATCGGGAATACGACTTTTCGGTTCTATGAATTCTGCAAGAGACCTTTCGGCGTCATTGTGTAAATAATTATCACACTATACTTGATTGCCTTAGCATTGTCGATGCCTAAGATCAGAGCGTTAAATTTTAAATGTCATAGATCCTCACAATATCTCAGCGAGAAACGAATAGAGATTATAGTTTACACCTGCTTGATTTTTAGAGACAGCACACCAAGGTAGCAATCAGATGAAGGCAAGGAAGGCAAAAGAATATGTTTTCAGCAACTTGCTTGGAATGGAAACATATTGCAAGAATCATTATAATGAATATTACTCCACTTCAAATTTTTCTTGCAATATCACCCAGCTAAGCAAAGGTGAATTGCAAACAAGTTCGATCTGCGCTCCGATCAATAATGTTCACCTTGAAATTTTCAAGTCAAATCAAACATTGCTTTATGAAGAAGAAGCTAATCAAAATTCCATTGCATTTTGTTGGATAAATAATCAAGGCATAAAGCCCAGCAGTAATACCATTATTAGTGGTCATAAGATGAAGGATTTGAGCATTGCTGGATTTAATCGCTTAAATAAAACCGGAGGTAACACATGGGATATTGTCGGGGCCAATACCCTCCTCTGTTGCATGAGTCTGAAGTGGAAAATATTGAAAGAAAAAATTGATGAGATGAATGCTTATAATGCATATGCGAGGATTGAAGAATGTATCGGTATCGATTCAAAGAGTACTGCTAGTTATCAGCTTAAGAATTTATTCGAAAAGCATTTTACGAAGGGAATCACCACAGCTAGTGGATTTTATGATTTAGCCATTGCGACTTTGGAGGATTCTTGTGAGCAACAGAATCAGATCACCGAGAGATCTGATTCGACTGAACTGATAGAGGACCTTGTTAAATTATTGCATGAAGATAGACCAGGCTTGCCACCCTTGACGATTGGAGAAATTACCAAATACTTGAATTCTGAGCAGGAATCTGTAGGTCAAGCATGTAGATCGACCTTTAATATGAATATTCTTGATCTGATTAAAAGTATACGTCTAGAACAAGTCAAGAAGTCCTATCTAAATCCACACGTTCCCCGTGGCTTAAAGCAATTTACCAAACAGCATAATGCTTTATATTATGGCTTCAAAAATTGGGATTCTTTTCAACGTCTTTATTTTAGGACTTTCCTAGAGAGTCCTGAAGACACAATTGATAAAGCAAGCAAGATGAGTGTTCTTGTTTCTGACTTGCGTAGAGGAAGTATGTCATGAAAATCAAATTCGCCTATACAGATCCATTGCAATTATCTGAGACTCTTCAGGAATATGGTCAAGTTACAAGAATTACTCAGCTTGAAAGTGGTGAAGGTAGTTATTCTATGGCGCATAAAAATTCTTCTTCTATGGCTATAGCCGAGATCAGTGCATCAAAACCCCTTTTATATGAGGGATGGGGCACAAGTTGGTCTGTTGATTTTAATTGGATAACACCAATGAGGAAGGCAAATTATCCTTTTGGTTACTGCGAAGGTTTTAGTATGAACGATAATAGCCTTGGAGGTTTTAATACTTTTAATTCAAAACCAGGTGATTCATGGGGGAAATATTCTGAGTCATGTTCCTCTACGGCATGCATGTTAGACAAGAAAATATTGCTTGATAAACTTCAAGAATGTAAAGCAAGTCATGCCATTGAGAATTTAAATCATGCTATGGGCTTAGCGATCGATCATGA
This sequence comes from Synechococcus sp. PROS-9-1, assembly GCF_014279775.1. Taxonomy (NCBI): domain Bacteria; kingdom Bacillati; phylum Cyanobacteriota; class Cyanophyceae; order Synechococcales; family Synechococcaceae; genus Synechococcus; species Synechococcus sp. PROS-9-1. The sequence continues at coordinate 1,694,102 of NZ_CP047961.1, read as the reverse complement.
AGCATTCTCCCAATTGCGTAGACTTACTCGAAGGGACCTTGCTAAAGAAATTTCAAATCCTTCTAAATACTATGATTTGATGACTATATGTCTCGAAGAAGGAAGTCGTAGATTGTTTAAAAAGAAACAGGCAAAGAATCAGCGTTTGCTTGGTGAGATTGTTGATCTTTCTCATGATCCTTATAAGATGAGTTCTCCAATGTCTTTGTCAGAAGTTTGCCAGCACTTGAATGTAGGCCAAGCTTCTTTATATAGGGCATGCCAAGATACCTTTGGCATGGGAATTATTGAGATGATGACACAGGTAAGGCTTGAGGAGGCTAGAAGGTCGATGATTTATCACACTACGACCTCAACTTGTGATAATAATACTATTCGGGAAATAGCGATTCGTTTTGGCTTTAAGCATCAAGGTAGATTTTCGAGAAGATATTTTACTAGTTTTGGAGAGTTGCCAAGTCAAACGCTTAAACGCGCCACCCTTTTGTGAACGGACTTGCAAGTATTGACCTAGCATCGCAAGACAGATTGATTTGGCCTAAAGACAGTAGGGTTTTTCCCCCAAGCCTGAAGCCAACAGAAATATTAAGATCGTTCTATTGGTATCCGATTCTTACCAAAAAGACTAGAATAGGATGAATCTAGAGATTTATTTTACGAGTTTCTGGGAAATCTATCGTCATCAAGAATGAAGCGAATTACTTTTGAGTTGAATGATGAGCTACATAAAAAGCTCAAGCTTCTTTGCTATACAGAGTCTTTATCTATAGGGCATATCCTTAGGCAGTGTGTTTCTGAATTTTGCGATAAGCATGATGCTCATTTGATTGAATTGATTGATAAGCGATCCAAATAAATTATTAGACTTTTGAAGAAAGTTGATAACTTCATCTTTTTCGCCAATTTTTCATAATTGATTTGTCCTGATCTCTTTTAATAGCTAGTTAGCTAAGGCTGTTTGCCACTCCTCTTGGGGGCTTTTGCTCAACACACTCGGCACGCTTTGTTGAACTATGAAAACCGAAACACTGCGTTTCCGTAATGTGCATTCTGAGCTTATGTAAATAAAAATTGCCAATATAATCCTTATGAAATGTATTTTTTACGTTTGCAATTGATTGCTTGAGTAGAATTTTTTATTCATCTTATCCTTATGGCTGAAAGATTTGATGTTCTTGTCCAAGGGATGAGTGAAAGTGATGCGTTAAAGCTCTTGTTAGAGAACACCTTAAATGTTCAAAGACCTGCAGATCGTTATTTTGCAGCCACCAGGCTTGGCTTGAGTGCCACTGAGGAATCATTTGAGTTGCTTCTGCATGCTGTTGAGAAGCTTTCTATTGATGAATTGTATGACAGGATAACGCGTCGAAAATCTATTGAAGCACTAGGAAGGAGAAAAGATGTGCGAGCAATACCAACTTTAGTTGGTGTTTTGAAATGTACTGACAGCGAGGCTGTTATTAATGCAATTACCTCCTTGATCCGGATTGGTTGGGAGCCACTCCCTATTGATATTGATCTACTCTTAGCACTTTTGAATGGTGAGGTTACGCAGATGCGTGCAGTTGTTCAAGCTCATACCAGGCTGAAAATTAGGAACCCAAAATCGCAATCCGTTATCTATGAGCTTTGTTCTCATGAGAGTGTCTTGGTTTCTGGTGCAGCACGTGCATATCAGGCAAGGATATACGGTAGAGTTGATCTTTTAGATCCACTAGTTCCACAACTTACCGATTTGGTGGCCGGCAAAAGACGTTCGGCTGTGATTGACTTAGGTGATGCTGGTGATGAATGCAGACTTCCAGATTTGGTGCGTGCACCAGTCTCTATGTCCCTAAGGGCAAAAAGTTTCTTTGATATCGTTGATGTTAATAACTCAATTTCCACTTCAAAGAATCACTCGCTTTTAGAGCAACTTTTGACTGACAATCCTCAATATCTAAATTTCAAAGCTGAATGGCATTGTGATATGGACGCTGCCGAAATAGAGAGGAATCTGAGTCATAGGGACGAAGCGCGTCAATATGGGGCGGCATTAAGCCTAATGACTATCGATTCTAAGAGTTGTCTTGAAATTGTTGATAGTATGCAAGAAAGACTTTGGTCTGATTACGTCACACACTATTACCTTACATGCATTATTGGTTTGCGTAAATTTCACCAAAAAAGTGATTTGGTGCGAGCTGCTCTTTCAGAAACCACTCCTCAATATACAAAGTCGAGAATAGCTGCAGCTTGGGCTTGTCTTGAACTTGAACTCTACGATCAAATGGAGCTAATCTACGAACTTTCTGAATCTGCTTTTTGGAGACCACTTCGCTGGACGTGCCAACAAGTTTTAGCACGTTTGATTGAAAAACAACAGCTTGATTATCAGCACTGACTAAGTTGGTAATATGATACTAGATGATCACGTTATTGTAAGCTTGCGTTAAAGACGAAGAGGCTATTTTGAAAGATGAAATTAGTTTCTAGTAGACACGTATTTTGCACTCTTTTAGTAAGCTTCGATATAATCTAGGCCTATGTCAATGTTGGCTAGGAAGGCTCTGATAATCCTTCATGTCGATTGTGATTTAGAAACCTATTTGGCTCAGAATTCCTTGACCTGTGAGCAATTCTGTCCCAAGGCCTATGACAAACCCGATCATGGCGAGGCGTCCATTCCATGTCTCGGCAAAGTCAACGAAGCCGAATCGGGATGTTGTTTGATCGGTCATGGTTCAATGAAAAGGAGAATTTGTTGTTCTGTGTGTTGAGGCTTTTGATCAGCCAGCAACAGCGGAGATGCTGTGAGGTGCTTGAGGAAAGCTTGTGGGCATTGGATCAGGTTTCCCTTCCGCCAGGGCTTTGGCGCGGATATACATTTGGCTTGAAGTTGACCCAGCTGTTTCCATCGCTTTGGCAACAAGGTCCCAGTTGCGGATTTCGGTTGACATCTGAAGAATCTTGACTGAGAAGTTCATAAAACTTAAAGCTTCCTGCGGCTATCCGTGGCCTCAGCGTCCATCGAAATTGTTTTGATTGAAAAAACGACTCTGTTGATACCAATCAGCTCTGTTGATCTAGGGCATTGGACTCAAGGTTGGGCTTCACGCTGCAGTCATCTGCGATCGATTCCCAATCTTTCTGCTAACGCTGGCATTTTCATCAAATGTCTTGGTTCGTGTTTTTCAGAGGAGCGGGGGGATGCCCGCAAAGTTCTCCTCTATGCGCTCATCAGGCACCGTTGAGAATCTCTCTTTGAGTTGTTCCAGGCTTTGAATGGAATGGAATGGAATGGAATGGAATGGAATGGAACGGAACGTCTTGCAGTGCAGGCTTGCAAACTCCCCTCTTGACTTCCCCAACAAAAAAGAGCAATGGTCGCATCAAGGACCATTGCTCTTTTTTGAACAGACTTTTTATCTTTTCTCTGTTGTTTGGTCCGTTTGGATTACTGAGCAGCTGCAGCAACAGTGATGCGCTTGCGATTGCGAAGTCCGCGTCGGATCGACTCAAACTTGACGATCCCGTCGATCAACGCAAACAAGGTGTCATCCTTGCCACGACCAACATTGACGCCTGGCATCACAGAGGTGCCACGTTGGCGGATGAGAATGGAACCAGCCGTGACGGTTTCACCGCCGTAGGCCTTCACGCCGAGACGTTTGGAGTTGGAGTCGCGTCCGTTACGGGTTGAGCCTGTGCCTTTCTTGTGGGCCATGGGAAATCAAAGAGATGGAGTGAGGGAGCTGGTTGAGGGAATCAGCTGATGGCTTTGCCGCCGACGGAAATGGATTCGACCATCACTCGTGTGAGCTCCTGTCTATGACCATTCTTACGGCGTGTTTTCTTTTTGGGGCGCATTTTGTAGACGATCACTTTTTGACCGCGACGATGAGCCATCACTTTGAGTTCCACACTGGCGCCTTGGACGTAGGGTTTGCCAACGGTGGCGTCGTCACCGTTCTTGACCAGAAGCACCTTATCGAGGGTGATCTTGGCGTCGACGTCGGCATGAAGCCTGTCGAGGTCGTAATAACGGTTGGGTTGCACCCAAAATTGCTGACCAGAGGCCTCGACGATGGCGTACGAGCCTGTCTCTGGAGTGGTTTGTGAGCTGCTGCTGCTGGTTTCTGCCATGGGCTACGGGACGCGAACAGGCTCGGAGACTTAGGAGCCACCGATTTGGCCTGTGCCGCAATCGAAAGACAAACAAAGATCCTCGACCTTCATGCTCTCTTTCGTCAAGATTCACTTGAACACTTTTCGTTTTGGATGACCAGGCCGGCACTCACGATCGCGTTGTTATTGAGGTCGCCTGAGCTCGAATCAGCTTGCTGTCAGTGGTTGCCAGGCAATCGCTACACCCCGGTGGATCTAGGACTGGAGGACTCAGCGGTTGATGTTGTTTCCGCTTTGGAACAACAACGTGAGGCTGTTGATGCTGTAGTAATTGAGCAATCTCTCCTCCAAGAGCAGACACGAGAGGACTTGTTAGCTCGTGGTTTGCTCTTCCCGGCCGTTGTGGTGGGCGACTTGATGGGGCGTGTTGATTACCATCCCGAAGAAGTTCACCTGCCAGGCGATCAGGTTGAGCAGCTTGGTTACAACGTTGATGCAGCGATTTCACGCTTTCTTCGCCACGGTCAGAAAGATATTCGCCCAGAAGGGGGATCTGCTGAATCGGATCAGGTGGGCGTGCAGCCGGAGGGACGTGTTTGGAAGTTGACGAGCCGCTTGCAGGAGAGGCTTGGATACCTCGGTGTGTTTTATAAGCGAGATCCCTCGCGATTCTTGGCCAATCTTCCGCCCCATGAGCAGCGTGAGCTGCTGCAGTCGCTGCAGCGCACTTATCGAGATCTGTTGATTGGTTATTTCCGTGACCCAGCTGCTGCCAATCAGGCTTTAGAGAGTTTTGTCAATACCGCTTTTTTTGGCGACTTGCCCATTACCCAAACCGTTGAGATCCACATGACTCTGATTGACGACTTTTGGAAACAACTCAGATTTGAAGGGCATAAAGACGACTTCCTTCAGGATTACCGCCTTGCACTGTTGGATGTCATGGCTCACCTCTGTGAAATGTACCGACGCTCAGTCCCTGGAGATATTCCCTTGGTTCCTGCTGGATCTCAGCGCCGTCAGCTTCAGGATTCTGAGGTGACCTTATGAGCCCGCGCAAGACTTATATCCTCAAGCTTTATGTGGCTGGCAATACGCCGAATTCGATGCGTGCACTCAAGACTCTTCGCAATATTCTTGAAACGGAATTTAAGGGTGTCTATGCCTTGAAGGTCATTGATGTCTTGAAAAATCCTCAGCTTGCAGAAGAGGACAAAATTCTGGCAACGCCCACGTTGTCCAAAATTCTTCCCCCTCCTGTGCGTCGGATTATTGGTGACCTTTCTGATCGCGAACGAGTGCTGATCGGACTTGATCTTCTTTACGATGAGCTTATTGACAACGACCTCAGCTCTTCCCTGATGGATGCGTTGGATGTCCCGGACGTCGAGGAGGCAGATTCTTAAGTCACGGGGTGATCTAGAGGGTGCTGTGGATTTTCCTTATTAACGTTGGAGAGCAAGGTCGCGGTTATGCAGATTTCTAGCTCAAGTGGTTCCCCTCAGATGCAGGTCCAGAAGCTTCCGACTGGAATCGAGGGCTTTGATGATGTGTGCCATGGCGGCTTGCCAATTGGACGCAGCACCCTGATAAGCGGAACGTCCGGAACGGGTAAAACTGTTTTTTCCTTGCATTTCTTACACAATGGAATTGCTGATTACGATGAGCCCGGGATTTTTGTCACGTTTGAGGAGTCGCCACTCGATATTTTGCGTAATGCTGCAAGTTTTGGCTGGAACTTGCAGGAGATGGTGGAGCAAGACAAGCTTTTTATTCTTGATGCTTCACCGGATCCGGATGGTCAGGATGTGGCGGGCAGTTTCGATCTGTCTGGCCTGATCGAAAGAATTAATTACGCCATCCGAAAGTACAAAGCCAAAAGGGTGGCAATCGATTCGATTACGGCTGTCTTTCAACAGTACGACGCAGTGTTTGTTGTTCGACGGGAGATCTTCCGTCTGATTGCACGCTTGAAAGAGATCGGCGTCACCACTGTGATGACCACTGAGCGAATTGATGAATATGGGCCAATTGCGCGTTATGGCGTTGAAGAGTTTGTCTCTGACAATGTTGTGATCCTCCGCAATGTGCTTGAGGGCGAGCGCCGACGACGCACTGTTGAGATTCTCAAGTTGCGAGGCACCACCCACATGAAGGGTGAGTTTCCGTTCACGATGGGTGCCCATGGGATCAGCATCTTCCCTCTTGGGGCGATGAGGCTCACTCAGCGTTCATCCAATGTGCGCGTGAGTTCTGGCGTTCCGCGGCTCGATGAGATGTGTGGTGGCGGCTATTTCAAGGATTCAATCATCCTCGCGACCGGAGCGACGGGTACAGGAAAGACGCTATTGGTTTCAAAATTCATTGAGGACGCCTGCAGTAATAAAGAGCGAGCAATCTTGTTTGCCTATGAAGAATCACGTGCTCAATTAATGCGTAATGGCACAAGCTGGGGCATTGATTTTGAGCAGATGGAGCAAGATGGCCTTCTGAAGATTATTTGCGCCTACCCTGAGTCCACTGGTCTAGAAGACCACTTGCAGATTATTAAAACTGAAATCAGTCAATTCAAGCCAACGCGAATGGCGATTGACTCCTTGTCTGCGTTGGCACGTGGTGTAAGCCGCAATGCCTTTAGGCAATTTGTGATTGCCTTAACTGGGTATGCTAAGCAAGAAGAAATTGCAGGCTTTTTTACAAATACTTCTGAAGAATTTATGGGAAGTCATTCGATCACTGACTCCCATATCTCAACGATCACTGACACAATTTTATTGCTTCAGTATGTCGAGATACGTGGTGAGATGGCTCGAGCAATCAATGTTTTCAAGATGCGTGGATCCTGGCATGATCGCGGTATTCGAGAATTCTTGATCACTGGTAATGGACCACAAATTCAGGATTCATTCTCGAATTTCGAGAGAATCATTAGCGGCGTTCCTCACCGAGTAACGATGGATGAGCGAAGTGAATTGTCGCGTATTGCCCGTGGAGTTGCTCCAGAATAGGCATTATTTGGCCTCGAAATTTCGATACTGAATTGAACAGAAATTGCGTCAATTCAGTTCGATCTCATCTTGGTCATAGCGACTTTGTCGCTCAGCTTGCAGTTTGATTTCGTCTTGGTCTGATTGGGCTAGAGGTAAGTCAAACCAAAATGTTGTCCCTACATCTGGTTCGCTTGCCATGCGAATTACGCTGCTGTGTTTCTCTAAAATGCCTCTCACGATGGAGAGACCAAGGCCAGTTCCCACTTCCGTATGGACCGCATTTTCTACGCGATAAAACCGTTCGAAAATTCGTTGTTGTTTGTCTTCGCTGATTCCATAACCCGTGTCACTCACTTCCACCCGTAATTTTGGAAGGGGTGAAATCATTTCGCATTGCGGTGCCTCAAGCGAATCTTCAGGAAGAGGTGCCATCCAGCAGCTGTCGGGCCAGGCATAGGCGCGTAACACGATGCGGCTGCCACTACGGCTGAACTTGAGAGCATTCCCAACGAGATTGTCCAGCACCTGGAGGAGCAGGTCCCAATTGCCAAGAATGTCTGGCAGATCGATCGATGCCTCCAGGTCTAGTTCCACTTGTTTGTCGGATGCATTCAGTTGATAGCTGCGCAGGGTTTGCTCTAGGCCAGGCCTGAGATCGAGTTCAGAAAACTGAACGCTGGGATGGGCTTCGAGTCTGGAAAGATCCAGTACATCGTTCACGAGTCGTGTGAGCCGATCTGTTTCATCATTGGCAACGCCGAGAAACTCTTGCTTGTCTTTCTCGCTGAGTTGATCCCCCATTTCGTAGAGGGTTTCGACGTAGCTCTTGATGTTGAACAGCGGAGTGCGCAGTTCATGCGACACGTTGCTGATGAAGCGGCTCTGGGCCGCGTTGAGCTCCACTTCGCGGGTGAGGTCCTGCATCGTCACCGCGATTCCTTTTAAATTTTCTCCGCTGGGTTCGCGTACGGCTTGGAGCACGAAACGCAGGGTGCGTGGCGGCTCCCCGATGCTGCTTCGTAAATCATTGCTGTCACGGCCTTGATTCAGGACTCCATCGAGAGGCTCATGCAGCTCAATGGCTAACAGGTCAGGGATCGCATTGAGAAAATCCTGTCCTTCAAGATTGCGTCCCTCCCAGCGAAACAAGCGTCGAGCGGTTGGATTGGCCAACACAATTTGACCTTTCTCATCCAGCAAGACCGCACCGTCCGCCATCGTTGCGATCAGCGAGGCCTGCTTGACCTGGGCAGCCTGCAACTCTTCGATGTTGGCTGCGTCGTAGTCCTGGAGCTGCGAGGCCATCGCATTAAATCCATCCAACAACTCCCCAAGTTCGCCGCCTACAGGGAGGCCGATACGGGCTTGGAAATCTCCAGCAGCAATCGAGCGAACGCCGCGGAGCAGCTCCTTGACGGGTCGGGTGATGGTCAGCGCATTGAAGACAGCCCCAAGAATCACCAGGACCCAGATTGAAATAAAGACGGCCACGGTGACCTCTCGGGTGAGGGAGGCACTGGCAAGAGCCGAGTCATTGGGATTCACTCCGAGGGCGAGAACGCCGAGATAGCGACCCTCATGAATCAAGGGCACAAAAACATTGGTGACCTGCCCTTCAGGCGTTAGATGTTGACGGACGAGGGGATTTTTAGGCCTCGATCTCAGTTCACTAGGGAGTTCGAGGCGTCGATTGAGACGTAGGTCTCCTCTGGTGTCAGCGTCATTCCCACTGATGGGAATACCGAGGTAAACAACGCCTTCTGGATCTGCAAAAAAGATGTAGCGAAGGCTGCGGCTTGAACGCCAAAACTGTTCGGCCACATTGGCCAGCTCTCGGTCGTGTCCTTCTGCCACCAGCTCTGTGACATTGCCCGCTAACAGCAGCCCTAAATCGCGGGCGTAACGGGTGTCATTCATCACCGCATCACGTTGGATGCCATTGAGCGCGAAAAAGGTGATGCTGGTCATCATCAGGCTCACCACCAGCGTGGCGATGGCCAAAAGTTTGGTCTGAAGGCTGAATTCGGCCCACCAGAGGCGGATGCCACTCCAAAGGCCCTCCTGCTCTGCTGCAGTATCAGAAGAGGCTGACCCTGCCCATGAGGACGTAGTCGAGTTCGCAGAAGCTGGTGCCGAACCGCTACTCATGGCGCATCAAAACTTAAGAAAGCTTAGGTGTGCGCACTTGATGGCCAATGTCTGTTCTGAATTGCATGCCGTCGTATCGGACCTGCATTAATCCTTCGTAGGCCTTTGCGAAGGCCTGATCGAAATCTGCTGCTTGAGCCACCATCGCCAGAACGCGGCCGCCGGAGGTCTCCAGCACCCCCTCAGTGCTGTGTCGCGTACCTGCATGAAACAACTGACGTTGGTCCGTGTTGGTTGGACCTGGGCTGAACGCAACCGCAATCGGATCGCCTTTGCGGGGGCTGACGGGATATCCCGCTGCTGCCGCCACCACGCAGGCACTGCACCGCTTCACCTGTGTGAGCGCTGGGGCATCTGCAAGACGTCCGAGCGCACAGGCCTGGAGCACTCGAGCGAGTTCAGGCCCCATGAGAGGCATCAGGGTTTGGCATTCAGGATCGCCAAACCGGCAATTGAATTCGATCACCTGTGGCCCCTCGTCAGTCAGCATGAGACCCGCATAAATCACCCCCCGGTAGAGGATTCCTCGCTTGCGTAAAGCCGCAAGGGTTGGTTCCAGAATCTGTTCGCGCGCCTGCTCTAGACCCGCTTGATCGAGAAGGGGGGCCGGTGCATAAGCCCCCATCCCCCCAGTGTTTGGTCCTTGATCCCCCTCCAAAAGTCGTTTGTGATCCTGCGCAGGCGGAAGCAAAACCATGTCCTCGCCATCGCAAAGGGCAAACACGGAGACTTCTGGCCCGGTTAGGCGTTCTTCCAGGACAAGCTGCTCACCGGCTCGTCCGAAGCGCCCTTCAAATGCCTCTTGAATGGCGGCGGCCGTCTCCTCCACGGTGTTCGCCACCGTGACCCCTTTCCCCGCCGCGAGCCCATCCGCCTTCACAACTAAAGGGCGCTGCAGTTGTTGGAGAAGGGCGAGGCCATCCTGTTCGTTGGCCACGGTCCAGTAGCCAGCCGTTGGAATCCCGGCTTCTTGCATGAGTTGCTTCGCCCAGGCTTTGCTCGCTTCGAGCTGTGCACCCTCCGCACTCGGACCGAAGACTGCGACGCCTTGTCCTCGAAGTGTGTCTGCCAGACCAGCGGCCAAGGGGGCTTCTGGACCGATCACCACCAGATCGATGGCATGGTCGCTGCACGCCGCAGCCATGCCTTCGTGGTCAGTTTCTGCGATCGCCAGCGGAGTGCAGCCTTCCAAATCGCTGGTTCCAGCGTTTCCAGGACTGATCCATATGCCTTCGATCTCGGGGCAGCGCCTGAATGCCCAGGCCAGCGCCTGCTCTCGTCCGCCACCTCCGACCACGAGCACATTGCGCAACGGTGGCAGCGAGAGGGGACGGGTGGTGGAGATGGACATGGGCGGGTGCGAAACGGGGGGTGACCCCTAGGTTTGGAGTTCAGACGCAATGCTCGGCGCGTTGCCCTGACCTGTCCATCTTTGTTGAACGACTGTCAGCCCATGGGGCTTTCCTCCCTGCCACTGCTGTTTTTGTTGGCGGCAGCACCGCCGTTGGACGCGGCTCCTGTGCCTCCTGTCGCTCTGCCGATGTCCCTAAAGGCCTTTGAAACAGTCCTCCAAGAAGGTGACATTCCTCAGTTGTCGGCGGCTTGTGCCGATGCGGATCGTTTTGGACTGCAAGAGCGCCTTCGTTTACTGCGCGATCGTTTGATGCTGGTGGCGCCTTCCCCGCAGCCGTTGGCAGTTGTGATGGCGAATGCCCGGGCGCTGATGGCCTGTAAGGCTCCCGACAGCACCCAGATTGTGCTGAGTCGATTTGGGCCTGGACCAGGATCACAGCGCAGGGAGTGGTTGCTGCTCTCATGGCAAGCCGCCAGTGCAGCCCTCGATCAAGATCGCGCTGTGCTTGCCCTGCGGCGTTTGGCTGATGGCGATCTCACGCGTCTCGATACTGAACTGTTGATCGTGGGCCAATCGGAGGATGGTTTGCCGCTCACGCGCTCTGCTCTTGATCTGCTTGCGAACCATGAGTTGGCAGCTGGCCGGCCCGAGGAGGCCGTCACGGTGCTCCTGGCGGGTCGTACTCCAGGCGTTGTGGCATCGCGCAGGCTTGGCCAAGCTGCCGAACTGCTGGCTCCGCTTGATCTAGAGCGCAGTGATCTGTTGCTGGAAGCGGCCTTGGATCAAGCTGCAGCTGAGCAAGCCTGGGGTCTGGCGGAAGATTTGCTCCGCCTGCAGTTGCGTTTGGCGCTGCAGCAGGGGGGTGATGCTGACCGACCTCGCGAACGGTTGCGTCGTTTGGCAAGCCGGGTTGATGACCTCTTCACCCTGCTTGAGCTGGAACAGATCTCCCCTGACTTCGATCCACAGCGTTTGCAAGACCTTGAGGATCAGCTCCGCTCTCCTCGATCTCCCGGTGGCCATGCCTCCCTGGGAGAATCGGATTCATCCGAAGCTCCTGCTTCCAATCCTTTGGCCACGCCATGACCAGCACCCATGGGCCGCTCCTCTATGAGGGCAAGGCCAAGCGCATCTATGCCTCTAGCAATGAGGCTGAGGTTTTGGTCGAATACAAGAATGATGCAACCGCTTTTAACGCCCAAAAGCGTGCACAACTGGAAGACAAAGGCCGTCTTAATTGTCAGATCTCAGCGTGTCTGTTCGAGTTGCTGGAACGGGAAGGAATACCAACCCATTACTGCGGATTAAAGTCGGAACATTGGATGGTGGTCCAACGGGTCAAGGTGATTCCGATTGAAGTGGTGCTGCGCAATGTGGCAACCGGATCACTCTGCCGTCAAACCCCTATTTCTCAAGGAGCAGCGTTGGATCCGGCACTGCTGGATCTTTACTACAAAGATGATGATCTTGGTGATCCTCTCTTGACAGAGTCTCGCTTGTTTCTACTTGACCTAGTCAGTCCGGAAAGTCGTCAGGAAATCGAGACGTTGGCAAGGCGGGTGAATGCTGTTTTGACCCCTTTCTTCTTTGGTCTCAATCTGCAATTGGTGGATTTCAAGCTCGAGCTGGGACGCAATGCAGTGGGTGAATTACTTGTTGCTGATGAGATCAGCCCAGACACCTGCCGCCTTTGGGATATGAACAGTCTGGATGAAAAGGAGCGCATTTTGGATAAGGATCGCTTTCGTCAAGACCTTGGCGGAGTGATCGAGGCCTACGGGGAGGTCTGCAAACGGGTCCAAGGGGCAACCCCTAAACCACGCAACTACGGGTAAGGTCACCGGACATTTGCGGCCATTTCGGCCGGTATCCGCACCACCTCATGGTCAATCCCTCCTCAGACCGAACCAGGAACGCCGTTCGGCGGGGAGCATTGGGGCTTGCTCTGGCCCTGCCGCTTCTGACCAGCCTTCCTGCTCGAGCGCAAGCTGAGGCTGACTCCGATCAGAGCTCTGAGGAACAGATCCAGCTCGAGGATGCGTTAACTGGGGATAACGGGGATAACTCCGAGCCTCAATCTGTTGAGGTGGACGCGTTTGAAGGCGTACAGGAAGCGACTGTTGCTGGAGAAGACGAGAGACCTGCGCAGCCCAGAGTGCTGATTACAGAGGTGATGATCGATGGGATCGATGGTCACCCTGAGCAAGAGCGTGTGGAATTGGCTGCTTATGACGCCATGACCGTTCGCCCTGGTAGCCGCGTCACCAGGGATGAGCTCAAAATTGATTTGGAAGCGATCTACGCCACCGGCTGGTTCTCGGATGTACGCATCGAACCCGTTAATGGCCCTCTTGGCGTGCAACTTTTCGTTCAGGTTGTACCCAATCCCGTGCTCACAAAGGTTGAGCTCCTTCCTGAAAACAATGAGATCCCTCCACAGGTCATTGAGGACACCTTCAGCTCTGACTACGGACGCACGCTCAACCTCGCTGAACTTCAGCTTCGGATGAAAGAGCTTCAGACGTGGTACTCCAGCGAGGGTTACGCCCTTGCGAGAGTCACCGGTCCAACGAGAGTCAGTCCAGTTGGGGTTGTACAGCTCAAAGTTGTGATCGGCACTGTTGCTGGCGTTGAGGTGCAGTTCCTCAACAAGGAAGGCGAAACAACCAACGAGAAAGGTGAGCCAATTCGCGGAAAAACCAAACCTTGGGTCGTTACGAGAGAAATCTCGATCAAGCCAGGTGAGGCCTTTAATCGAAATCAACTTGAGGGTGATATCAAGCGCCTATATGGAACATCGTTGTTTAGTGATATCAAAGTCTCACTGAAGCCTGTTGCTGGAAATCCAGGCGAAGTCAACATTGTTTTGGGAATCGTTGAGCAGTCAACCGGTTCTCTTTCAGGTGGCTTGGGCTACAGCCAAAGTCAAGGTGTGTTTGGACAGGTTCAACTCCAAGACAGCAATTTATTTGGACGGGCATGGAACGTAGCTCTCAACCTCACCTACGGACAGTACGGCGGTCTGGCTAATGTCACGTTTACTGATCCATGGATCAAGGGCGATGCACATCGCACATCGTTCCGTACGTCTCTTTTCTTGAGTCGCGAAGTGCCTCAGGTGTTTCGGAGCCAAAACAATGGAGACATTGTTACTCTCACTGATTACGAAGACAACAAATCTTCCCGCGCTTACTCAATTAGTAAAACCAACAACCCTGCTGGTAGGAAGTTCGACAATGTTGGAGATGCTTCAGCCCTCTTTCCTGATGACAGTTGGTTTGATTATGAGGGTGACTCTGTTGCCTTGCAAAGGGTTGGTGGAAATATCATTTTCGCGAGGCCTCTTAACGGAGGCAATCCCTATAAAAATGCTCCATGGCAGGTTCTTGCAGGTTTAAATGTTCAGAGTATTCGGCCAATCAACTTTGAAGGCTCCTCGCGTGTTTATGGAACCTCTAGCAAGGGCAACGGAGATATTCCAAATGAAGATGTTATTTGTATCTCTTACAACTGTGCCACTGAAAACAATCTTGCTGGCTTGAGACTTGCTGCGACCTACAACACTCTGAACGATACTAGGAATCCCACTTCGGGTAATTTCTTTAGTTTTGGAACGGAGCAATTCCTTTCAGTTGGGGAAAATTCTCCAACCTTCAACCGCGTGAAGGCAAGCTATACGCAATTCTTTCCGGTGAATTGGCTGAAAATTGCTAAGGGTTGCAGGCCAAAGCCAGGCGAAAAAGCAAACTGTCCGCAAGCCATTGGTATTCAGCTCAAGACTGGTTCCATTGTTGGAGATCTCCCTCCCTATGAAGCCTTTTGCTTGGGTGGTTCGAATTCAGTGCGTGGTTGGCACGACTGCGACCTAGCGGTTGGACGTAGTTACGGAGAAGCAACCTTGGAATATCGTTTCCCGATTATCAGTATTTTCGCTGGAGAGATTTTTGCTGATGCGGGTACTGACTTTGGTTCCCAGAGCAGTGTTCCCGGAAAACCTGGCAAATTGCTCAAAAAACCAGGATCAGGCTTCTCCATCGGTACAGGTGTGATCGTGACAACGCCAGTCGGACCCCTTCGTCTTGAGGTTGCCAGTCAGGATTTCACCGGTGAGTGGAGATTCAACTTAGGTGTGGGCTGGAAGTTCTAATGGTGTCTTGGCCTGCGGATTACGACGGGCCATGGACGTTGGCATCCACTGTGTCGCGTTCAGGGATTGGCCTGCATAGCGGACAGCAATGTCTAGTCACCCTTGCTCCCTCTGAGCAGGAAGGGTTCTACGTGCGCTGGCTTGATCAAACGTCAAAACCTGTCCGTCTAGACCCCTCTCAGGTGCGCGACAGCCAGCTCTGTACCACCCTCGACTTCGGAGACAGACGGCTTTCCACAGTTGAACATCTGCTGGCCGCTCTTGCGGGCTGCGGGATTTCCCATGTTGAGGTCCAGGTCTCGGGTACAGAAATTCCGCTTCTTGATGGTTCCGCATTGGGCTGGGTTGAGGCGATCGCAGAAGCCGGATTAACTGCAGCGTCGACACCACGTCGTCCCCCGGTGGTGCTGTCTGCCCCGCTGGCTTTTTATCGCGGTAATAGCGCCATCGTTGCGACGCCTGCTGATCGCTTCACGCTGGTTGGTGTGATCGATTTCCCTCAACAAGCCATAGGTCGTCAGCAATTGGCCCTCGAGCTCACCCCTCAGCGGTTTATTGATGAGATCGCCCCTGCTCGGACCTTTGGTTTTCGCGAGCAAGTGGAACAACTTCGCTCCTCTGGTCTCATTCGTGGAGGCGCTTTGGATAACGCCCTCGTCTGTGATGGAGATTCCTGGTTGAATCCCCCGCTGCGTTTCCCAGATGAACCAGTGCGCCATAAGATCTTGGATCTAATCGGAGATCTGGCTCTCGTGGGTTTTCCTCAAGCTCAGGTGCTGGTCTATCGAGGATCCCACGGCCTTCATACTGAGTTGGCCGCGGCACTTGCCGATCAACTCGTTCCCCAACGCTGAGCCACTTGACCGTTCTTGCCTCTACCGACACGCCCTCTGCGGTGCTGAATGCCGAGCAGATCATGGGGTTGCTGCCGCATCGTTATCCGTTCGCTTTGGTGGATCGGGTGCTGGAGCACGTTCCAGGTGAACGCGCAGTAGCGATCAAGAACGTCACCTTGAATGAGCCACAGTTCCAGGGGCATTTCCCTGGTCGCCCTTTAATGCCTGGAGTCTTGATTGTTGAAGCGATGGCTCAAGTGGGGGGCTTAATTGTGACCCAGATGCCAGATCTCCCAAAGGGCTTGTTCGTGTTCGCCGGAATTGATGGAGTTCGTTTTCGTCGGCCGGTGGTCCCTGGAGATCAATTGAGGATTACTTGTGAGTTGCTCAGCCTTAAACGCAAGCGTTTTGGCAAAGTCAAGGCGGAGGTCACGGTGGATGGACAGCTGGTCTGCTCCGGTGAGCTGATGTTTTCTCTGGTGGATTGATCGTGATGAGTGATGAGCTCTCCACATCAGTGATCACGGACGATCGCCCCGCTCAGGTCCATCCGATGGCGGTGGTCGACCCCCGAGCAGAGCTCGCCCATGGCGTTGTGATCGGTCCTGGAGCCGTGATCGGTCCTGAGGTGAGCATTGGGGCTAATACCTGGATTGGCCCCAATGTGGTGCTCGATGGTCGACTACGTATCGGTGCTCACAATCGCATTTACCCCGGAGCTTGTTTGGGGCAAGAACCTCAGGACTTGAAATACAAAGGTGCTCCGACGGAGGTTGTTATTGGTGATCACAACACCATTCGTGAATGCGTCACGATTAATCGTGCCACTGATGAAGGGGAGCAGACTCGGATTGGTGATAACAACTTGCTCATGGCTTATTGCCATCTTGGGCATAATTGTTTGCTTGGAAACAACATTGTGATGTCGAATGGCATCCAAGTGGCAGGCCACGTGTTGATTGAAGATCGGGCAGTGATCGGTGGTTGTTTAGGGATTCATCAATTCGTTCACATCGGCGGCATGGCCATGGTTGGCGGCATGACACGTGTGGATCGTGATGTTCCTCCGTACTGTCTTGTTGAAGGTCATCCAGGCAGGGTGCGGGGGCTTAATCGTGTTGGCTTGAAACGTCAGGGCCTGCATCGCCTTGAGGGGGGGAAGGAATTCAAACAGCTGCAGGAGATTTGGTCATTGCTTTATCGCTCTGATCACGTCATTTCTGATGGCTTAAACCTTGCGAGGCAGCAGGCGTTGCTGCCTGCCGCTAACCATCTCTGTACATTTTTGGAGGGTTCCTTGTCGACAGGTCGACGGGGCCCCATGCCTCCTCCATCGAGTCGCTGATGGTGCGTCTGCTCATCAGCACCGGCGAGGTGTCAGGAGATTTGCAGGGAAGCCTGTTGATTCAGGCTCTTTGGCGTGTCGCGAAGCGTCGGGGACTTGATTTAGAAGTCCTCGCTCTGGGGGGTGAGCGGATGCAGGCTGCTGGAGCTGAGTTGCTTGCTGATACCTCTCCGATGGGCGCGATTGGTCTGTGGGAAGCCCTCCCTTTGGTTGTGCCCACGATTCGATTGCAAGCCAGAGTCGACAGGGTGTTGAAGCAGCGCCCCCCCGATGGTGTGGTGTTGATCGATTACATGGGCGCCAACGTGCGTTTGGGCCACAGCCTCAGATCCCGTCTGCCGCATGTGCCAATTACTTATTACATCGCTCCCCAGGAATGGGCTTGGCGCATTGGCGAAGGAGGCACCAAAAGTTTGCTGCAGTTCACAGATCGCATCCTGGCGATTTTTCCTGAAGAAGCCGAGTTCTATTCCGGTCGAGGCGCTGATGTCACCTGGGTGGGACATCCCCTCCTCGATATGGTTCCGGTTTCTTCCGATCGCCAGGCTGCTCGATGTGCCTTGGGCTTGCCCGCAGAAGGAGCCCTGTTGTTGTTGATGCCTGCATCACGGCCTCAGGAAATGCGTTATCTCATGCCCGAATTGGTGCAGGCTGCAGCCACCCTTCAGGCTCGTGATCCATCACTCCATGTGATGGTGCCAGCCGGATTGGAGCGCTTTGAGGAGCCATTGCAGCAGGCCCTTGACCAAGCGGGGGTTAGCGGGACGGTCATTCCAGCTGATCAGGCGGATGCCATGAAGCCCCACCTGTTTGCAGCTGCCGACCTTGCATTGGGTAAATCGGGCACCGTGAATTTGGAATTAGCTCTTCAGGGTGTTCCGCAAGTGGTTGGCTATCGCGTCAGCCGTGTCACAGCGTGGGTGGCGCGGAGAATTCTCCGTTTCCAGGTGGATCACATCTCGCCGGTCAACCTTTTGCTGAAGGAGCGTCTGGTGCCGGAGCTGTTGCAGGAGGATTTCAACGCCGATCAGCTTGTGGCATTGGCCATTCCTCTATTGGATAACCAAGCGGATCGGCAAAGGGTTTTGGATGGCTATCAGCGCTTGCGTGACACCCTTGGTGAACCGGGTGTGACCGATCGTGCTGCCGAAGCCATTCTTGACCAGATCAAACAGCCCACTTGAGCTCATGCGTGCGTTGATCCCGCTGGTTTTGACCAGCATCATGTTGTTGAGCCCAATGGCAGCCCTGGCATCTGTCCAGGATGCGGTTCTTGCGGGTGGCTGTTTTTGGTGCCTTGAACATGATTTAGAGGATATTGAAGGTGTGATTTCGGCTGAAAGTGGTTATAGCGGTGGTCATGTGGAGAATCCCACGTATCAACAAGTTAGTGGTGAAAAAAGTGGGCATCAAGAAGTAGTAAGTGTGCGATTTGATTCCGATAAAATTAGTTATTCCAATCTTTTGCAGCATTATTGGCGGAATATTGACCCTCTCGATGGCCAAGGCCAGTTTTGTGACAGAGGCGACTCGTATCGGCCAGTGATTTTCACCGCTGGCGAGCAGCAAGCCACCGCCGCTCAATCAAGTGCTGCCTCTGCTGCAAGTGAATTAGGGGTCTCAAAATCTAAGATTAAAGTGCAGATTCGTGATGCAGTTCAGTTCTGGCCGGCAGAGGATTATCACCAAGATTATGCCAATAATAATGAGCTTCGTTATCGCTATTACCGCTTCAGTTGTGGACGAGATCGCCGCCTCGATGCCGTGTGGGGCGAGCGTGCACGATCGGGGACAGCCTGGGCCACTCCAGTGGCGCCATGACCCCTTTTCAAAAACCGATGATAATCTGTAATTTGAACTTTGATTTCATTCAGACGTCTCTCAGTGAAGATTCGGGTTTTCCCCTCTCGACGCTCTAGCGCTTTGTCCTTACCATTCACCCAATATTTGCGGAGGGACTGTATGTATCTGCTGACGATCAAGGATGGTCTGGTGACGCGTCACGTTGGTCCTTATCCGTCGACGAAGCAGGCCTCAGATGATTTGGATCGTGTGTTGTCGACTTGTTCTAAGCGGGCGCGCTGGCAAATACATTCCCTTGAGTGCCCACGTGCGGTGGCTGCGCTTGCGTCCTAATCCGCTCGTCGGCCTGGATAGCCGCTGAGAAGACCGCTTTCGATCATTAAGCCGATTCCTGCGTTGATGCAGATCAGGCTCAGAGTTCCATACCAGAACCAAGGACCGCGGTCCTGGCCGAGCAGCTGGATGATTCGTCGACTGATCGCTTCCCCAAAGAGGCAGAGTCCTGCAGGCAAAAGCAGGACTCCAAGTTGAGCTCTCACGTACCAGCGCAAGGGTCTGGAAGCCATCGGTTTGGGTTGGTTCACAGTTGTGAAAACCCTAGGTCTCGGCCTGCTGCGATTGCTTGCACACCCAATGCACCAAGGTGCGGACTCCGTAGCCCGTCGCTCCAGCCGGATCTAGTCCTCTCCCTTTATCGCTCCAAACTGTTCCGGCGATATCGATGTGGGCCCATGGGATGGAGCTTTTGACAAATTCCTTGAGGAATAAAGCGGCGGTAATAGAGCCACCTGGACGGGGACCTGTGTTTTTCAAGTCCGCAAGGAGTGACTTGAGGCCTTTGCGATAAGCCTGGTGCATTGGCATACGCCAGAGCCCCTCACCTGCATCCTTTGCTGCGCCCTCTAAGGCGCTGGCAAGCGAGTCGTCTCCAGTCCACAGCCCAGCAATTTCGTCGCCAAGGGCAACCACGCAGGCACCGGTCAATGTGGCCAGGTCGACGATGGCATCGGGTTCGAGCTCGGATGCGTAAACCAAGGCATCAGCGAGGGTGAGCCGGCCTTCTGCATCTGTGTTGTTGATTTCAATCGTGGTGCCATTGGACGCGGTGACAATGTCACCTGGGTGCACGGCAGAACCGTTGATCATGTTTTCGCATGACGCCACCAGCATGTGCACTTCCACCCCCTGGGGGCGCAGCTCAGCGATCGAGCGCATCGCGCCAAGCACCGCTGCACTGCCTCCCATATCGAATTTCATCATGTCGATCTGAGCAGCACCCACTTTCAGGTTGTAACCACCGGAATCAAAGGTGAGGCCCTTGCCAACCAAGACCACCCGTCTTGTGGCAGGACCGGAGGGGCGGTAGGTGAGATGGATGAACTTGGGATCCATATCCGAGCCTTGACAGACGGAAAGGAACGACCCCATCCCCCTGGCTTCACAGTCGCTGCGCTCGAGCACCTTCAAATCCAAGCCATGCTCATGCGCTATCTGAGCGGCGCTTTCGGCAAGGGCGGATGGGGTGACACTGTTAGGAGGTGCCGCAACGAGCTCTCTTGCGAGTTCAACCCCTGCGCAAATGGGATGGACCGCTTCGAGGGCGCTGCTGAGGGTATCGGGAAGGGGGCCGAGCAGTTCAAGCCGCTCGGGCTGGACGCTGGGGTCGGGTTTGCTGCGAAAACGTTGATCGCTGTAGAGAGCAAGCCTGACCGCTTGGGCTGCAACGGTCACCGCGTCTGCAGGATCAACGGCGTTCCATGGCAGTAACAATCCGAGGCTGCCTGTTTGGTCCTTGCTCGCTCTGGCCGCAGCAGCGCCCGCCTGCCGAAAGCTATTCACATCCAGTGCTTCAAGAGGCCCCATGCCTAGGAGCACGAGGCTTGCGCAGTCTGGGTTGAGGAGTTGAAGGCTCGCGCTCTCTCCGTTTTTCCCTTGGAACTTGCGTTGTTCCAACCAGTCGCTTAGGGAGATGGAAAAGCGTTCTTCCATCGCTGGTATCAAGCCATTGGGATCTCCCTCTGCAATGCCTAGGGCCAACACGGTTCCCGACCAGGCCTTTGGTTGGGCCGACGAGAGGGAGATCTGCATGGAGATTGGGCGCGTGAGCCGATGCTACGGGGCACCGTTAATCGGCATGGAACGGAGTAGCCCATCGCTCACGGGTTTCCTTATTGAACGGCGGTTGCCAGAGGCGAATCAAGGTTTGTTCCAGATGTCGACGAGGACGGGTTTCTTGCGGGACATCAGCCCAGAAACGGATGCTTGTGCTGCAGCACAAGCCCGTGCTCATACAGGCCTCTTGGTAACTCGCCAAGTAGGCCTTGCAATCGTGCTCGCCTTTCCAGCGCCGATCAGCCGCCTTTGTTTCTCCGATGTAGAGAAGGATGGGTTGTTCGAGCTCTTTTGGGCGATCCATCACGAGATAGATGGCCGCCCCTTGATGGGGACTTTTTGGCCAGCGCCAGAAGCTCAAAGGTAAGGGCCTGAGCTGCAGAGGCTGGAAGCTGCTCAGCGGATTGGTGTTATCGCTGGGAAACAGGTGCTGTTGTTCTGCTGGCTCATTGCGATGCCCGAGCTCATGAGCCATCTGAGGGGCGAATAGAGGTTCCTGGAACTGATGGATGCGCTCTTGCCAGCCCCGTAAAAGCTCTGCGCTCAGAGGCAGGGAACGTTCGATCAGCCCACTGGATTCTGCCAATGGTTGCTCGAAAAGGTTGCCCTGCCCTGGGGGAGTGGCCATGGATTTAGCTCCTTGGCGGCAGGCTTGGGCCTGATGGCCGTGCCCCAAAACTCACGCGGCCAATCAGCTGCTCCACAGCATCAGGGGGTAAGCACACGCGTTCTTGGAGATCGGCGAGATGTTCGAACGGCTTCAGCCGACGCTCCTGAATGAGACGTTGGAGTCGGGGTTTTGGCCAGTTGAGGGTCTGCTCTAACAAGGTGGGGGCTGCGGCATTGACATCCAGTGGAGCCTGCTTAGGCAGGACTGGAGCATCCCCATGCCAGCGAAACACCAGGTGGGGTGTCCAGAGCTTGACGAGATCAGCAGGAAGGTTCAGCAGCAGAGCGAGATCATCCAGCTGGCTGAATTGCACCCCACCGCGTTGGAGTCGCATCAGCACATCGACCATCGCTTCACTGCAACCAGGCAATTTTTGCCATTGCTCAGGGGTCGCCCTGTTGACATCCAGGCTCCAAGTTTCTGCTGGGGTAGGGGTAGCCCTCGGCTGTTGTTTTATTTGGACAGAGTCTGGTGGCAGATCGCCGGTGGCCTGCAAGAGCTTGCGAGCCAGGGGGTCAAGCCAGTGCTGGCGAGCCATTGCTTTAGGAACTTGCTTCTTGGCCAGGACCATACCGAGCCCAAGACTCAGGTGTTAGGGGTTCCAGCGCGGAGGCAGGGTTGGGAGCTCAATCAGTCCCTGTTGAAAGGCAACCACCACGGCGTGGGTGCGGTTGTTGGCTTGTAGTTTGCGCAGCAGGCTGCCGATGTGGGATTTGACCGTGTCGATCGAGACGACAAGGCTGTCTGCGATCTCCTGATTGCTCATTCCTTTGCAAAGTCCACGCAGCACGTCCTCTTCCTTGAGGCTCAGTTCTGGTGGAATGGAACCAGATGCTGTGCGTCCCAGTCGACCGTGCCGAAGGATGTTGGCAATCACTGAATCGTGATACATCCCATCGGATTCCATCGCGGTCAGCGCTGCAGAGACGCCCCCCATTCCGACATTTTGATGGGAGCACAATCCATCACAAGGCGCGTCGATCGCCTGGAGAATGGTGCGCAAAATTGGACGTTGCACGATCAGCAACGCTATCAAGCCAGGATTGTCTTTTTTTGCCTGCCGAACGAGGCTTGGGCCGTTGCCCCCCTCGAGTTGGTCTGTGCAGATCAAGAGGTTGACATCATCCTTTTGCAACCTCTGAAGACATTCTTCCTCTGTGGTGGCGGCAGCAACGAGTTGCCCAAGATTCTGAAACCAGCCCATCCAGCTGGCTAACAACATACGATCGCCAGTCGCAATCGCTGTGCGACTCCTGCGCAGAAGACTGTGACCCTGCTTGCTGCGGGTCTGAAGTCTGGGGATCTGGGAGGTGAGATCCACGCCATTTTGAAACTCTCCACATGTTGACTTTGGTGAGGGGGCGTGGATCCGCACTGTGAGGGATTCCGTGAATTGTTCAAAATGTGATCGACTCTTTTCCAAGACCATGGCCTTCTTCGATTCTGAAATCGTGCAGGAGGAGGCCAAGCATCTTTTTGGCGACTATCAACAGTTGATGCAACTGGGATCGGATTATGGAAAGTTCGACAGAGAAGGGAAGAAGAAGTTCATCGACACGATGGAAAATCTGATGGAGCGTTATCGCGTTTTTATGAAACGCTTTGAGCTCTCGGAAGACTTTCAAGCCAAGCTCACGGTGGAGCAGTTGCGGACGCAGCTTGGGCAGTTTGGGATCACCCCGGAGCAAATGTTCGAACAGATGAATCAAACCTTGGAGCGGATGAAGAGTCAGCTCGAGCAATCAGAACGTCAGTGAGCCGTACGATCCGTCGCACAGCACCGTCCTTTTCTAATGACAGTCCCCCCCCATTCACTGCCGAACTGGTTGGCGCGGGGGATGGCCGATTTATTTCCGGACGGCAATCCTGACGATGTGGATCAGGCGTTAGCTGCTCGCTTGGCCGCGGCTGAGTTGGAGGGCCGTCCTCTGCGGGTGAAGTTGGGCATTGACCCAACGGGAAGTGATATTCACCTGGGCCACAGCATTTTGTTTCGCAAGCTGCGCGCTTTTCAGGATGCGGGCCATACAGCCGTGCTGATCATTGGTGATTTCACGGCCCGGATCGGCGATCCAACGGGCAAGAGCGCCACGCGCGTGCAGCTCACAACTGAACAGGTGGAGGCCAATGCGACCACGTATTTGCGCCAGCTAGGCCAAGGACAGCCCAAGGAGAAGGCGCTTCTTGATTTTGAGACTCCCGGACGGCTGGAGGTGCGACGCAATAGTGAATGGCTTGAAGGCCTCGATCTGCCCCAGGTGATTGGCTTGCTGGGAACGGCCACGGTGGGTCAAATGCTCGCCAAGGATGACTTCGCTAAGCGTTATGGAGGCGGCACCCCCATCGCTTTGCATGAGTTCCTTTATCCCTTGCTTCAGGGCTACGACTCTGTGGCTGTGGATGCTGATGTGGAGTTGGGGGGGACGGATCAGAAATTCAATGTGGCGATGGGACGTGACTTGCAACGTCAGTTCAGCCAAAGAACGCAGTTCGGCCTTCTCTTGCCAATCCTCGTCGGTCTTGATGGGGTCCAGAAGATGAGCAAGAGCCTCGGCAATACGGTTGGTCTGGAGGAAGATCCGTTGTCGATGTACTCCAAACTCGAGAAAGTTGGTGATGCGGCCATCAACGACTACGTGATGTTGCTCACCGATTTAGCGAATGAAGCATTGCCGGCTAATCCCCGTGAAAAGCAAAAAGCTATGGCTCTGGCGGTGACGGCAAGCCGCTATGGAATGCACGTGGCCCAAAAAGCGCAAGCGGATGCTGCCACGTTGGTGGCTGGATCGGGTGCCGCCGCTGCAGATGTGCCAGAGGCATCCCTTTCTGCCGTGAATTTTCCAGCCAAGGCGTTTTACCTCCTCAGTGCGGTGGGGATTTGTGCCAGTAGTAGTGAGGCGCGCCGGCAGATCAAAGGGGGTGCAGCACGCCTTGAGGGAGAGAAAATCATGGATCCCAATCAGGAATTTGGTTCGGTATCCGAATTGGAAGGGAAGGTCCTTCAGCTCGGTAAAAAGACATTTAGGCGATTGGTTCCTTGATGTGCTGCTATGACTGCCACAGCTCGAAATTCGGAGAAATATGCTTGCTATGAAATCTTCGTGCTCAATCCTGGGAGCGGTGCTTAGCGTTTTAGTGGGTGTGGGAATGTCAGTACCGGCCAATGCTGGGATTAAGGAGGAATATGAGCGAGCGCAGGAGTGTGACTACAGCAAGGCTGAATATGGAAGTGATGTTGGTGTGTTCGATGAGGTAAAAGTGCGATTTTGCATTAGTGAAGATCGTCGCTTTCTTGTTTATGTGATGCGAAGTGGTAAGTCATGGGCCTTGCCTTTTGATCGTGAATATCGCCAAGCTGGAGTGATGAGTTTGAATACGATTGAAAACGATAAATTGATTCACTATGCAAAGAAAAAAGGGGTTGTAGAACGAGTGATTTTGGGAAGAAAACGCATCGAAAGGCCAGTTTTGTATTGATGGATTGTCGTTGTGTGTTGCCGGTTGCGGCAGGGTTGGCAGAGGGCCCTTGTTGGTGGGCTGAGAAGCAAGTTCTTCTTTGGGTGGATATTGAGGCATCAAGAATTGGACTGTTTGATCCTCAAACAGGGAGGAATGATTTTTTGCCTCTTCCTGCCCATGTGGGTGCGGTTGTTCCCACATCTGTAGGGGACTTGCTCCTGGCAACCGCGGCGGGGTTTCTGAGGATGGATCCGAGCACCCGGGCTGTGACCTTGTTGTCTGATCCGGAGCTCGATCGCCCTGGTAATCGCTTCAACGACGGTAAATGTGATCCTTGGGGGCGCTTTTGGGCCGGCACGATGGCCTATGACTTTGAGCCGCTGGCTGGAGCCCTATGGCGGCTGGATGGCGATGGAAGAATCACTCGCCAACGCAGCCAGCTCACGATTTCCAACGGACTGGCTTGGAGCCAAGACCGAGGGACGCTCTATGTGATTGATTCGCCAACGCTGAATGTGATGGCCTTCCCGCTCACCAGCGCCGGTGAGATCGCCGGAGAACCGAGAATCTGTGTGCAGATTCCAGAAGCTTGGGATGCCGTCCCGGATGGCATGTGCATCGATGGGGAGGGAATGCTTTGGATCGCCCTATTTGGTGGTGGGGCGGTCACGCGATGGGATCCCATCAGCGGCCAGCTGCTCGAACGGCTGGCCTTGCCTTGCCGTCAGGTCACTTCCTGTTGTTTTGGCGGCCCCCACTTGGATCAGTTGTTTATGACGACCGCCAGACAAGAGATGGATGCTGCTGCAATCAAGGCCGAGCCCTTGGCCGGTGGCCTGTTTCAGGCCGATGTGGGTGTGAAAGGGTTGCCGGCCGATTGCTTTGAAGTGGCCGCTTGATCTGTGATCTGTTGGGTTGCCCATGACCCATCACGATGAGGGTCGTGCGGAGACGGATTGTGGCTACTTCTTTCTCGGCTGAAGCAGCGGAACGGATCATCGTGGCTCTCGATGGGATGGCGCCTGATCAGGCTTTGGCCTTCAGCGCTCAAGTGGAAGGGTTGTGCTGGGTGAAGGTGGGATTGGAGCTGTTTGTGCAGGCCGGGCCGGAGGTGGTGGCTCAGCTGCGGGACCAGGGATTGCGGGTGTTTCTCGATCTCAAATTTCATGACATCCCGGCCACGATGGCCGGAGCCTGCAGGCGGGCAGCGGCGCTGGGGGCGGAGCTGATCACCGTGCATGCTTGCGCTGGAAGCGATGCTCTCAAGGCTGCGCAGGCTGGTGCGGTGGAAGGAGCGCAAAGCACCGGGCAGCGGGTTCCCACTTTGTTGGCAGTCACGGTGCTCACCAGTTGGGAGGAACAGCAGCTGCAAAGGGAACTTGACATCAGCCAGGGCATCGCTGAACGGGTGCCGAGGTTGGCCCAGCTGTCGGCGAGTGCTGGCATCGGCGGCTGCGTGTGTTCACCGTTGGAAGTCGCGGCGCTACGGGCTCAACATCCGGAGCCCTTTGCCTTGGTAACGCCTGGGATCCGCCCCAAAGGTGCTGCAGTGGGCGATCAAGCCCGGGTGATGGGGCCTGCTGAAGCGATGGCTGCTGGCGCCAGCAAGCTGGTGATCGGCCGGCCGATCACTCAGGCTGAGAATTCAAGTGGAGCGTTTGCGACGTGCTGTGCTGCGTTGATGGTGTGATCCGGGTATCCGTTCCGTGCACCCCTCTTATTCGCTCAGCTCCACTTCAGTCCTTCTGGCCCAGCTTCGGCTCGGTGCCATTGAGCAGTCTTTGGATGTTGCTGCGGTGACGCCAGAGCACCAGCAGCATCGCCACCAGGGCTACCACCAGATTGGCCTTGCTGCCAGAACCGGCGGCCATCAGCAGCGGCAGGGTGATCGCCGCTAATACGCTCGCCAGTGACACGAGTCGACTCAGGCTGAACACCGCCATGAACACGCCAAAACTGGCCAGACCCACGGGCCAGGCCAAGCCGAGAAACATCCCTAATCCAGTCGCGACGGCTTTGCCGCCCTTGAAGCCCAGCCAAACAGGCCAAATATGACCAGCTAGGGCGGTCAGACCTGCCAGCACCTGAATCCAATCACCGAGGCCAAGCGCGCGGGCGATTAAAACAGCGGCGGCTCCCTTCCCCACATCGATCAAAAAGACAACCAACGCGGGACCTTTGCCCACTTGCCTGAGCACATTGGTGGCTCCCGTGGAGCCCGAACCGAGTTCGCGTAAGTCAATGTCTTTGAGCCAGCGACCTGCAAGCCAGCCACTGGGGATGGATCCAAGTAGGTAGCCGAGGAGAAGAGAAAAGAAAGCCATCAGAGCAGTTCGTCCTCGTCGTCGTAGATCTCACCGGGGCCAGCCGCAAAGGCCATCCACAGCGGAAACTGAAGCACGGGGATGTCCACGACGCGTTCGGCGGCATCGATCACAATCAAAGGAACTTCACCGCGTTCTTCCAGGCGGTCGGCGCGCTCCACTAAGGCATCACCCCGTTCAAACAGCACGATGCCGCTGTTTGGACCAAAGTCTTCCCGGCCAAGGCCAAGGGCATCTTGCAATCCGCGCCGCCATTCGCCGAGTCGCTCTGGTTGCCCTGCCAAAACAAGGGTCTGGAATTGATCGCCATAAAGATCGCTAAGGATGGCGATCAGGGCACTGCCGACTAAAACGTTGCGCGGGCGATTACCACGACTGGACTGGGCTCCACGTCCGCCCTGATTGAAGAACCAGTCTTCCAGTAGGGCGATATCGCTGTGGTCAAGGCTGCGGCGCAGCTTCCAAGGATCGGCATAAAAGTCTGGCTGCTCGGCGAAACGCTCGAGGCTGGCGCGAATCAGCGCCTCATCGAGCCGGAAGGTGTCGGCAACCGCTGGTGTTGGATCTGCAGTGCTGGCCCCTTCCTGGGTGCTAGACGGCTGTTGATCAAGAGGGGAAGGCTGCACCACCACCGGCTGGGACACCAGCTCCAGCTGCTCGACTGACTGAGCCATGCCTTGAAGCGCACCGCTCAGATACTCCTGGAAGCCCTTCACTCGCCGAGCAATGGCATCGGATTGGCCGACGAAGCTTCCTGCAATCTCCTGTTCAAGCTGCAGTTTGCGTTGGTTGAGGCTGTCGATGTCTTGCTGCAAGGCATCACGGCGTTGCTGCAGCTCGGTCAGGGCGAGGCTGATCAAGGCATCTTTACTTGGGTCTGCAGGTGTTTCCGCTGCGGAATCGTCGCGCTGTGGTGCTTCGGGTTCCGGTGGCGACGATTCGGCTGTCTCGCCGGAATGTTCCTGGGGCGTCAGATCGGTGTCGTCAGGCATGGTCCGCTCGTCCTTGGGGTATTTCAGCTGATTGCGCGACGCAAGTCGAATCTTCTGTCCAAACGTGTGAAAAGCATTTCGTTTTCGTTACGCCAGATCGCAAAAAGAGAGGTCATCCAATCTTGCTCAGGGCTTGGCTTGTTGTAGGTGCCCCACGCGCTGTTCCAGTTGCTCTTGAAGTTCCTTTCGATTGAACAGGATGGGAAGGAAGTGAATGCTTTTGGTTTCACGGAAGTAAAACAGTCCGGGTAGCCAAGGAGCGAAGAGGCGCCAAGACATCCACTCACTAAATGGGAAGCGGCGTAACTCCTCCTGCCCGCGCCACACCACCAAATCGTCTTCGCTGAATTCAAGCTTCAGGATGTAGGTCTGCACCAGAAGAAAAACACTGAACAGCCCCAACACCAGGGTGGGCCAGGGGCTGAGGGGTAAGGGCCAAAGGCTTGCGCTCAGTAAAAGAATCACGAACGGCAGCCTCGGGCTTGGGCGAATGATCACGTTGTTGGTTTGTGGGGAGGATGTCATGGGATTGCGCAATCAGCCGAATAAAACCTGGGTGAGCAGTACATCCATCAGCGCCACGGTGACAAGGATCATGACTACAGCTCCGGTGGTACTGGTGCCAACCTCTTTGGCACCGCCTTTGGTGGTCATGCCCCATCCACAGGCAATGACGCCAATCTGAAGACCAAAGACCAGAGCTTTGATCAGCATGAAGGGCAGGTCATCAGGCTGTAGCCATGTCCTGACGGCTGTCCAAAACACGGCTGGAGGAATGCTGTAGATGTTGGTGCTGCTGATTTGAGCACTCCAGATCGCAACCCCAAAAAACAACAGGCATTGCACCGGCGCCATCACCACCATGGCGATAAGGCGTGGCACTACCAAATACTCCACAGGATCAGTGCGCAGCATCGTGATTGCATCGATCTGCTCGGTGACCTTCATCGTTCCCAATTGGGCGGCATAGGCAGTAGCAACCTTTCCAGTCAGCAGCGTGGCGGTGAGTAGGGGAGCAATCTCCCTGGCTAGGCCAATGGCGAGAACACCCCCCACGGTGGATCCGGCGCCCATGCTGTTGAGCTCCGCTGTGATTTGAATGTTGAACACGGTGCCTGCTGCCAAGGCCGTGATGATCACGATCAAAAAGCTTCCAGGCCCTGCTTCCTGGAGCTGATCAAACAAATCAATGGTGTTGATGCGGCCTTTGGTTGTGGCTGTGACAGCTTGTCCGCCGATCAGCAGGCTGCTGCCAAGTCGGTTCAGCCAGCGAGGGGACTTCATTAAGAGGAGATTCAGAGAAAAGACTTAAGCGCTGTGCAGATGAGCGCCGCGATCAGGCCAGCGTCGCATCAACAGAAGCCCGAGCACCACCAACACAGCTGGAATTAAACCCATGCAGAGACGAATGGCAATCAGTGCTGTTTCAGGCTGTTGGACAGAACTCAAGGCGCCATCGGATGTCTTCGTGGAGATGTATCCAGTGAGCGAGAGCAATGTTCCGAAAACGCTCATGCTCAGGCCAATGATGAGTTTTTGTCCGAACACCATCCAAGCGGTGTAGAGGCCCGCTGGGCGGGTGGGATCTGCGTCGATGGCATCAGGGAGCAGCGACCAGGGGATGAGGTAAGCCGTTGAGGCTCCCAATCCCACCAGCATGATCAGGCCGATCACCGGGATCAGGGCAACCGCGTTGCTCTCCGTTATTGGTGCAAGGGTCATTGAGAGGAGGCAGGCGGCAATCCAAATGCTCGATCCCCAGCCAAGTGCCTTGATTCGACCGTGACGGTTGGACAACACGCTCCAAAGCTGGAGACCTACTAATGCAGCGACATTGAAAGCAAGCAGCAGCAATGTGGCAATTCCAGCTGGAACGTGGATGACTTGAACGAGCCAAATCAGGGCAACCACTTGCATCAGTTGTAGGCCAAACCACAACAGCAAATACAGCCCTAGCACCATCAGAAATCGTGAATTCGAGCGAATGCGCCTCAGTTGTTGCAGCAAGGGTTCTTTGTTGCCACTCGGGCGTTGAGCCTTTTTGGCATAAGGAGCAAGGCCCCAGCAGCAGAGCAGTGTTGCGACCGCTGCGATGGTCCCCGTGATTTGTCCCATCAACAAGTACCCACCACTGCCCTCTCGCAAGACGAAAACCGCGACGAGCAACCCGATGGTTCCCGCCAAAATCGATCCGGTAAATCGAGCTGCATTCAGCCGCGTGCGAATCGCCGTCTCCGGTGTGAGTTCTGTGGAGAGCGCTGCATAGGGCAGATTCACGCTTGTATAGGCCGTCATCAGCAGGATGGCCATCAGCACGTAATACGCCGTGCGCTGCAGGGTGCTCCCCTCTGGAACCCACCACATCGCTGCCAGGCTGATCCCTAACGGCAGTGCGGCTGCAAACATCCAGGGAAGTCTTGGACCCCATCGACTACTGGTGTGATCGCTCATCCAGCCGATCAAGGGATCGTTGATGGCATCCCAAAGCTTGATCACGGTGAGGAGGGAGCCGGCAATGAAAGCTGGCAACCCTGCTGCAGAGGTGAAAAACGGAAATAGGTAAAACCCCAGCGTCGTAGCAGCTAGACCGGTACCAGCATCCCCCAGCCCGTAAGCGAGCATGAGACGGCGACGGGAGCCCTCGGGGCGAGCTGTTGAAGAGGTCAATCCGGAACATGGGGGCACGCGGACCGTCATAATGATTGGGCACGCGACTTAATAACTATCAATTCGGATAGGCAGTTCAGGCGTACTAGTGCGGGCGTAGTTTAGTGGTAAAACCTCAGCCTTCCAAGCTGATGATGCGGGTTCGATTCCCGCCGCCCGCTTGATTTAAAAACTCAGTCGGTCTGCGTACTCCTGAGCCACCATCACCACGAGGCTGCGCGCCTCTAATTGAACCCCGAATGAGGACCATTGATCGATGCGTGTGGGTAGATCTTCTCCAGCAGGTAATGCTGTGTCAATCAAGCGACACCATGGCGAGGCCGCTTCCGGTAGGTCGAAGTGCATAGATTTGAAATAGGCGTTGAAGCCCATCCACAACACGGCACCTTGATTTCCTTGTTGCAGGCTCATCGCCAAGCAGTGGGACCAATTAGCCCAGTCAGGTTTATTCAGCTCTAAGCCATGCCACTGCCGCCACAACTCGTCTGAGTCGCTTGATCGCAGCGGTTTCTTTTCGTTGTGAGGCCGGGTTGGGTTGAATAAAACCGCAAGTTGTTGGCGCACATCGAGCAGGCGCTGCACGAAGGTCTGTAACTCGTGATCGCAGTGATCATCTCCCCAAATCATCCAGCTGAGCGGGCTGTCCTGGCACCAGGTGTTGTTATTCCCTCCCTGACTCCGCCCCACTTCATCGCCCATCAGCAGCATCGGAACACCACGACTGAGCAGCAAGGTGCTGAGCAGATTGCGTTGTTGGCGGCGCCGCAGTGCATCGATGGCGCGATCGCTGCTCGGTCCTTCTACGCCGTGATTCCAGCTGTTGTTTTGGTTCTCACCATCTCTGTTGTTTTCACCATTGGCCAAGTTGTGTTTGTTGTTGAAGCTCACCAGGTCCAAGAGGCTGAAGCCGTCATGGGCCGTAATTAGGTTCACTGAGCTACCAAGGCTTGCCGCTTTCCCGTTGTACAAATCGGGGCTGCCACGGAAGCGTTGTCCGAGAGGCCAGGTGCTGCCCTCATCTCCTTTCCAGAAACTGCGCAATGCATCACGGAAGTGTCCGTTCCAGGTGCCAATCCGTTTGGCCGGAAAATCACTCAGCCGGTAGAGCCCACCACAATCCCAGGGCTCGCTAACCAGTTTGAGTTCACTCAGCTGCGGATCAGCTTCCATCGCCTCAAACAGGGGAGGGTGTTCCAGGGGTTTCAGCTTCTCCCCGCGGCTGAGAGCAATCCCTAAATCGAAACGGAACCCGTCGATGCCAAGTTCAGTGGCCCAGCAGCGGAGTGATTCAAGGATGAGTTGTCTGGAGAGTGGGTCGTTTGCAGCAATGCTGTTGCCACAACCGCTCACATCCATGTATTCGCCCGCATCGCTCTGGTGGTAGTAATTACGATCGGCAAACCCTCTCCAGCTCAAGGTGGGACCGTTGCTATTCCCTTCAGTGGTGTGGTTATAAACCACATCCAAAAGGACCTCAATGCCGGCGTCATGGCAGGCCGCCACGAGGTCACGGACCTGGTCTCGAGCTGAATGGGGATCCGAGCCCACTGCGTATTCGTGATGCGGTGCAAACCAACTGAGAGGGCTGTAGCCCCAAACGTTGTCCCTACCAGCGGGGGCATCGTTGGGATCGAAGGCTTGGATCGGCAGCAGTTCGATCGTGGTGACCCCGAGCTCCTTCAGGTAGGGAATCTTTTCGATCACTCCTAAGTAAGTTCCGCGTCGATCTGGGCTCACACCGCTGTCGGGGCGTTTGGTGAACCCGCCGATGTGGAGTTCGTAGATCACGGTCTCTTGCCAGCTATGGCGAGGCCGCGGGTGGGCTTGGAAATCGAACGGATCTCGCTCGCAAACCACCGATTTCAAACATCTATCGGAGTTGGGTGATGCACCGGTCGCCGCTGCGCGTTGATAAATGTCCCAGCCATCAATGGCGCGGGCGCAGGGGTCAACAAGCACTTTGGCGGGCTGAAAGCTATGGCCACCTGGCTCAATGGGGCCAAACACCCGATAGCAGTAGCAACAACCAGCACCAAGACCTTCGACCTCAACATGCCAATAATTTGCTGAGCGATGCTGCTCACACAGCTCAATCACCTGCTCGGGTGCTTTGGCTTCTGCATGAGAAAAGATCAGCAATTCGAGCCGATTGGCCGTTGGCGCCGCAACGGAAAAATTCACACCTCTGGATGTGATCGTGCTGCCTAGTGGCCATGGACTGCCGCGATGGATCGTGCTCAAAGATCCGCCCGCAGATCGCAGGACGTACTTCCCTCAAAGTAGAGGGTGTGATGGAACTCCACCGAAATGACGATGACCTCGGCTTTGGAGTCAGGCCGCCCCCCTCTGCAAATCTTGGGCAACCTTTGGTTGTTTCCACCCAATCGAGACTGTCGGGGTGGGTCGTCTTGGTGGCTCGATGTGGAGCCAGAACCCGTACTGATTGATTGCCCCCCGCTGACCGAGGCCACGCTTCAAGCCCTGCATGATCTGGCTTCTGATCGTCCAGCTCGGATTCTTCTGACGAGTCGAGAGGGGCATGGACGCATTCGTCGTTTGCAAGAAAGATTGCGATGGCCTGTGTTGGTTCAGGAGCAAGAGGCCTACCTATTGCCTGGAGTTCAACCCCTTGAAACTTTTGTTGATTCCCACATCACAGCCTCCGGTTTGAAGCTGCTTTGGACGCCAGGACCCACACCTGGAAGCTGTGTTGTGCATGCTCCAGCCCCTTTAGATGTGCTGTTTTGCGGACGATTGTTAATTCCGGTTCAAGAAGGTCAGCTGGCTCCTCTTCGTCATCGACGCACATTTCATTGGCCGAGGCAGCAGCTCAGTCTTCAGCGTGTTCGTGACTGGATTCCTCCAGAATCCAGTCCAGCACTGGCTTCTGGAGCAGGGCTTGGGGCGCTGCGAGGTGGGCGTCTGGCTCCTTTTGATAGCTGGAGTCCTGCGCAATCAGACCTGCTTCCTCAAGACTGATTCGGTGAATGCATTGCAGCACAGCGTTTTTCGGTTGCCTCTAGGCGCTGACCTCCATACGATTGGCACGCTCAAGGAAGCCGTGCGGATGTTGACCTCCGCAACGTCAACCAGCCCGCTCTCGCTCCACACCACTTCTTCCATGAACAAAGCTGACCTCGTCAACCTCGTTGCTGCTCGCACCGAACTCACCAAAACGGACGTCTCGCTCGTCGTTGACGCCGCTATCGACACCATCATTGATTCCGTTGTCGAAGGAAAAAAAGTTTCAATCCTTGGTTTCGGTTCCTTTGAACCACGCGAGCGTTCTGCTCGTCAGGGCTTGAACCCTAAAACCGGTGAAAAGATCAAAATTCCTGCAAAGCGTGTTCCCGCGTTTACCGCTGGCAAAATGTTTAAGGACCGTGTCCAGGGCTAGATCACAAAGCCTTCGATGATGATGGGGTGGTCTTCGGACCACCTTTTTTTGTTGATCTGAACGATTAGCACTGTCGATGGCTATCGAGCTTCCCGATCACCTGAGTCAAGTCCTGCAGAACGGCCAGCGACTAAGCCAACAGGGCTATAGGGGCCGCTTTGCGCCGACTCCATCTGGTCCGCTTCATCTGGGCAATGTGAGGACGGCCCTTCTGTCTTGGCTACGGGCCCGACTCAACAACGGCCAATGGCTGTTGCGGGTTGATGACCTCGATACCCCAAGGATTCGTTCTGGCGCCATTGAGTCGGTGCGACAAGACCTTCGCTGGCTAGGCCTTAATTGGGATGGACCTCTCCTGCTGCAGAGCAGACGACGCGGACTGTACGGCTCATTCCTTTCAACCTTGAGGAAGCAGGGTTATCTCTATCCCTGCCGCTGCAGTCGCCGTCAGCTTGACGGTGAAACGATTTATCCGGGGACGTGCAGGCGGCTTGATCAAGACTGGGGCTTGAGGGATGCGCGATTACCGGCCTGGAGACTGCGCGTTGCTGAGCCTTTTGCCAAAAAAGTAGGAGATGTCATTCTCCGTCGCACTGATGGAGTCATTGCGTATCACTTGGCGACGTCTATAGACGAGTTGGCTTTGGGCATCAACGAGGTCGTGCGAGGGCAAGATCTGGTGTCGGTCTGCGCTGCCCAGAGCGCTGTCATCACGTCCTTGGGGATGGCCTCACCGCGCTACGGGCATGTGCCGTTGCTCTGTGACTCATCCGGTCAAAAACTGTCAAAACGCGATCATGCGGCAGGCTTGAGCTCGCTGCGTGATCGTGGAGAAGCGGCTGCACAAGTGATTGGCCAATTGGCAGCATCTCTTGGTCTGGTGTCTCCCACGAATGCGATTTCGGCTGAAGAATTACTGGAGGAGCTGAGAAATCGTCAGGACAAGCTCACCTCATTGATTGTTGGGGCTGATTCTTCAGGAAAAGTTCGGGATCAAAGCAGGAAAAAGGCCTCAAACTGAAAGTCTTGAAATGGCAACAAGAACGATGACCTGCAGCAGCTGCGGTGGTAGTGGAATTCAGAGGATCAATGACAAGCGCTTTCGCACCTGTCTTGACTGTTTGGGTCAAGGCGAGCTCATCAACAGCCAAAATCAAGAGCTAGGCATGCCACTGCCAGCACTTGGACTTCAACTTCAGCACTGCACGGTCCGTTCTGAGCCCGTTAACGCAGTTTTTTCTTCCTCTGTTGCCAAATAAAGAAGGCGGCGGTCACCACGACAGCCAGCAAGGGCACAGTGGTGAACAGCAGAAGGGCGACAGCAGTCCAGTCGGTGTACATCCGATCCGAGAAATAGCTGCCGCATCCTCTCAGGAGATTGCGATTTCTGGGGCAATTCTGTTGGTCGTTGGTGGTGCCTTCATGGGTTCCGCCTCCGCTGCCTCGCTGACGAGCGTGAATCCTGTGGCGTTGGACTGTTTCCTACTCGAGCGAATCGCCAGCTGTCAGCAGGCCCTGCTTCGAGCTGAACAGTTGCAGCGCAGTGCATCAGCACGCGATCTGTATCCGTGTCAAACCATGCTTTTGGGCCTTCAATCCGATCTCCTCATGGTGCAGCTCCGTGCTGGACGTGGGAAAGACGCTGTCAATTTTTTGACGGCTGTCAATGTTCAGTGTCAGGGCTTTTGATGGTGGAGGCTGTCAAACTGGCTTCAGTTGTCCATCAGCTCATGCCGATCTATCGACATTTTGATGCGCGTTTCAAGGCAGTGATTCCTCTTGTTATCGGCTTCGTTTCACTTGTCGGAGTTTCAGTGAAGGGCCAGGTTCGTTTCAATAACTGCCAGCCTGTTGCTGGGGGAGGAGTGACCTGCAACACGGTTCCTTACGGGAACACAAGAACGCAGATGATTGACGGCCAATACGGACTTATGAATCAAGCCAGTCCTGGATGGGCTGAATACGACCCCTATGAAGGGTATGAAGACATGTTTGGTGGCAACCAGACCTGACTCGATCGATCGACGAGAAGATGTGGCCTGATAAGTGAAAATTCCTAGTTCTTTGTTGCTAACTGATAGGCAGTCTGTAGAAGGTCTAGAACGGCATGCTGTGGGCAAGGATCACCCTTGAAAAAGAGGTGGAAAGTCGGCGATCTCAACATTTTTCGTGATTTTCCACAACTTTTCCACAGACGCTGATGGCGGCTGGCCTGGAGTAAGAGTTCAGCTTTCAGGCCTTGTATCAAGAGGCCTTCTCATCTGTTCAACGTGAGTTATTTCGTTGTCCCTTTTGATTTAATCAAGCTTATTTGGTTTGCAATCCTGTCATAGAAAGGGTTTATTGCGACTATGAAGACGTCTCATGGTTGCAACGCCGAAGTTGCGACATTTCATGACTGATCTTTCTTCAATTGCCTGATGAGGCTTGGGAGGAGCAATCTCTCGAGAAAAGCTCTGTCTCCATTGAAAATCGTGTGGAAAAACAAATGTGAAGAGAGGTGCGTGGC
Source organism: Synechococcus sp. PROS-9-1 (assembly GCF_014279775.1). Taxonomy (NCBI): domain Bacteria; kingdom Bacillati; phylum Cyanobacteriota; class Cyanophyceae; order Synechococcales; family Synechococcaceae; genus Synechococcus; species Synechococcus sp. PROS-9-1. The sequence goes on along the minus strand of NZ_CP047961.1, from coordinate 1,657,242 downwards.
GAATCAGGAAGCATCAACACGCAAATTGTTTTGTTTTGGCCAAGGCGGAAGGTTTGGATGATCTCGCCATTGCTTGGGGCGATTTTCAACGCCTGGGGTGAGGTCAACGACGATATTGGCTTGCCTGAGTGGCTTGATCCTCTCTTTTGCGGTTCGCGGGATGGGTATGACTCAGCTCAATGTTTTTTCCATCTTGAAGCGCACGAAAGGCACACCGGCGATCGTGAATGGCTCAGGAGCGATCACTTTCCAGCCCCTTTGTTCAAGCATGGGCCGACTGAGGAGGCTGGCCTCTGTGTGCAACCGTTGGATTCCCATTTGTTGGGCATCGCATTCAATGGCTTTAAGAAGGGCTGATCCATGCCCCTGCCTGGAAGATCGACCTCGGCAATACAGCATTGATAGTCGGTTGGCGGGATGGCGAATCGCGAACCCTTCGTCGACTCCACTGACCCAGCCTTGGCCTTCTTCAAAGGTGCGATCCAAAAGTCCTGGTAGCCAAGCGAGGTTTGTCCAAGCCCTTATTTGTTCAGGGCTGTAAGTCTGAGTGGCCTGCGTTTGAATGGCATCCACGTAAATTTCGCGCAGCAACGGGGAGTCAGCGGGTTGGATGGGCCGCATGGCATCGCTTCGCAAAACGTTGCAAAGCAGGTAAGATACTTAAACTTATCTGAAGCTGATGAATTCCTCCGCTCAGTCCCAGGGTGATTGGTTCAAGGATGATGCTTCGGCGCAAAGCAAGTCTGAGCGTCTTGTTGCTGCTGAGCTTCTCAACGGCCGCTTAGCCATGCTCGGCTTTGTGATTGGTTTGTTCACGGAAGCCTTGACAGGTCATGGCATTCTGAGTCAATTCACTTTTGGCGTTTTAGGAATTAATTGATGACTGATTATTCCGTTTGGATTTACGCAATGCTGGCTGTGGGTGCATTAATTACAGCAGCAGTTGCTTACACCCTCTCACAACCAAGTGACTTGCCCTATTTGAAGAAAAAATAGTTTTATCTATAGATATTTGTATAACCCTGGAGCTCGGGTTCGGCCTTTTGTCTGGATCGTTCGAGGATGTCCCCTTTGCTTATGGCTTATGAGTCTGATTGTTTTGGGATAGGACAGGCGTCATGCAATCTGTCATTGAAATAAGCCAAAACACAGTATCCGACTGCTTTCGAAGGATTTTAGTTGGAATTTTGCCATTGCAATGAACCATTGATAGATAGTCTATAAATAATGAGGCGGTATGTCTTTAATGGAATATGTATCCGGCAAAAAATTTCTGATGCTGCACCATAAGAGCTCCTGCTTGGCTGAAAATAAAAAGGCAAATCCGTGCAAAAATTCGCCATTAATTCAATTTGGTTTGATCACGATTTGGGCTTGATCAGCTTCTAATCAAAGGAATGATCGAAGTTTTTGTGAGTAAGTTTTAAGGAGCAAGGCTGAGAAAGAACCTCTTTTGCGTTCGTTTTAAGCGTTCTCGACCGCTCCGAGATGGATGCTGCTCATGGTGTCAGTGAGCTCACCAATATCAAGGAGCCCTTCGGCACTAAACCAAGGAGCGTTGGCCCAGCTAAATCCTTCACCGAAGGTGTTGTCAGGTGCAACGACATACCAATGACAAGCCGTATCGGGGACGTCTACGGAACATTTCGACCAATCGTTTGACCATTGTGGGACCTGAACCCACATCACTGCAGCGAACAACAGTGAAAAAATCGATCTGAACATCTCGTTCCTGCCTGGACTCATATCTTAATATAGTTTTGTGAATTCTGAACGTTTGGATGGTGCCCGCAGGAATCCAACCGCATTTAAAACCAGTCGCCGCAGTCGTTTTGGCCTGCAGATCTTCTATTGGAAAAGCCGATGGCCTAGGGAGTCCGCTCAGAGGGGTTGAGCTAAACCTGTGATCGGGGTGTGATCGATGAGGAAACTGGGTTGTGGTTTCGGGCGATCTTCAATTGATGGATCAGTAGCTTCAATCGGGCAATTGATCCGACAATTAAAAATCTTAAATCAAGTTTGCTGAGCTAATGATGATTTTTTGAAATTATTAATTCCTTTTGCTGTCTGGAGGATCTATTTTTGAAGAGTTGACTTAATGCTAATTGCTTCTAATTCACGGGAATAATCCTTGACGGATATCTCCTGCGTTAAGAAGGCTTTTCTCTTAGAAACACGGAGCTGTTGGGAGGCGTTTCAGCTTCCTTTCCTGGCATGCTTTTCGCGGGCCTGACGTCGCTTCATGGCGTGCAAAAACCCCTTTTCAAGGGAGGTGAGTTTTGGATTGGATTCACCAATTGCATCATGGGCGCGTTGCTTCGCGTCGTCGATGAATTTATCTCCTTTGTCGAAGCCCATCTAAATCTCGCTTTTCATGCAATTTAGACACACTGTTTCAGCTTGACATCATTGTCAGCTAATCCTGTGAATTGCTTGCCACAAGTGACGGGCGTTGTCAGTAAAGGGGTTGAGGGTCTTATTGAATGAATCGCCAGCTTCTACTTCCAAAGAATGAAAACAGATTTCGTTTGCTTGGAACCTCCCTTTTTGTTTGGGGCAGTATCGCTGCTCTGATTGGCTGGGGCGTCATGAGTGCATACCCAGCACTTTGAGATCGCTTTCGGGCACTGTTCTCGCGATGACGTGCCTTAGCCCACAATGGGTTCCCCTGAGTGGGGTTTCTTTCAGGTAGGGAGGCGTGGCGGTTGAGTGCTTTGCCGTGTTGATCTCAATGCGCTTGAGTGATTTCAGGAATGTCTGATCGTTCGTGCGTCGTCGCTTTTAGATCCAATTTTTATGGCAGAAGACATTCAGCAAACCCATCCTCTCTATGCGTCGGATCGGGATATTTTGGATTCCTTGCTTGGTTTTGAGGGTGCTCCGGGGCCCGACCAGCTCACCTCCGCAGCCAGACTTGTGACGCGTTATGGAGAGTTTCCTGGGGCTGATGACATCAAGACAGACTTAGAGAAAGTTGTTGCTGGCTGGGGCTTAACTCGGGACACTCTCAATACTCAATGCAGGGAGATCTGGGAAAGCGGTTGGCGCCCAGGTCAAAGTCTCAGTGATGAGGTTGGCTCTGGATCCGATGTTAGTGATTCGGAAGCTCTCTGATGATTGCAAGCATAACTTGATGACATTCTTTGTTTGTTCTTTTTAAAAGTAAAGAATGATTTGCAAAAGTGCTGCTGCTGATTGATGCGCATTCCTGATAATTATTGAATAGGCTAGTATTGATTGCCACTATTTTAGTTGGTTCGTTGATGTTTTGAAATTTGATAATTGATAGGCCTCGATGATTGATTTGGCTTGGCATCTTGTGTTGTAAGTTTCTCGAAACCTCACCTCCTGACGCATCTCGCGTGCAGATCTGTCTCGTTTTCGTGGTCTGGCCCGTGGCTCGAGCTGAGGCGTTGCGTCGAACCGTTGATGGCTGGCCAGTCTTTTAAGCCTCTCAATGAAAGGGATGAGAAGACTTGGGTGGTGGATCGACATCACAATCAAGAAGATTGGTGTTTAGAAAGGATTTGCTTTTGGCATTCCCATGGATTTAATCGCGTTGTTCACAGCTGCTCCAGCGGCCCCCTATGCCTGGTCGCTTGTGCTGGCTGGCGCGGTTGTGATTGTCAGCATTGTTCCTCTAGGTGCGGCGCGCTCCCAGGCTGATTTCACCATGGCTGACATGGATGCGCCAAGGGCGATGTTTGATCGTCTACCCGCCTGGGGCAAGCGGGCTAGCTGGGCCCATCAGAACAGTTTTGAATCGTTTGGCCTGCATGCTCCCGCAGCATTACTGGCTTTAATCGCTGCTCTTCAAACTGGTCCTTTGCCAGCCATCGCAGCGGCTGTTGCGCTCATTCAACCGGTCCTGCGTCTGATTTATATCGGTGCTTACGTGAGCAACATTGCACCCTTGAGGGGTTTGTGCTGGGCTTCGGCGCTTTTCTGTACGGGCATTTTGTATTTGGAAGGCCTGAAGGTTCTTCTTCAATCGGCTTAACCGGCCAAGTGATCAATCCTCGTTGGCACGGTGGGCAGTGTGAAGGTGATGCTGGGAGGTACCCCTCCACTCAAAGTGCCGTTTTTGTTTGAACATTGCCTGCTTCAAACTCAGCCTTGATCTTGAACAACGGCATCTGAATGATGAGACTGGAAGACACTCAGCTGGACGTGCTCCACTGAATGGATCACAATCATTAGTCGAAAAACAGAAGACTGACTACTTTCCCCATGTCTTCTGCGTTTCTACAACTGGCCAACAGCGTTTCGCTGTCATGAAACGCCAAACAGATCAATTGATCACAACGGTTAATGATTTCTTGGTTGCAAAGACTGCTGGCAATGGGCAATGGCAGATCATCATGCTCAGGCTTTTCGATTAGATGGAGAACCTGATCCAGCTGGTCACGAATTTCAGGGACTTGTCGATCGAGACTCTGTGGGAGCAGCACGGTGAGTCGCTCTCGATCAACGGCTAAGACACCCCGAATCACGGCTGCATTCACACCCTGAGAGCCAGAGGTCAGCAACGTATGTCCCTCTTGTGCCAAGGACCGAGCGATCAGTTCTACTAAGTGAATCGCGACGACCGGCACGTGGCGGCTGCCAAGAATGGCAATTCTCCGCTTCCCCTTGTCCTGAAGAAGGGCAAGTTCTTGGGCAAGCGTGTCGACCCTGTCGAGTGCAGGAAGATCAAGAGAGCGGCTCAATGACATCCCACTGGCGATTGCAAACGCTAGCAGCGCCCCTCGAGAGAAGCGTGCTCCGTGGAACGTCGCGGAAACGCTCAGCTAATGGCACGAAATAATTCACTTAGGTTGCAATGCTCTTCGACGAGTCGGAAGGCGTAGGTGGCCTTCACTGTTTCGTGGAGACGTACGTGTCCAAAGGCCTGTTCAATCACTTCAACGGTGGCCAGGGTGTCCTGCTCAACCTTCAGCAGTGGGACCTCTAATTCATCGGCACGATTGACCAGTTGGGGGAGAGGCTCTCCAGCGCCAGTGAGGATCAGGCACTGCGTTGAGGCCTCAAGTGCCGCGAGCTGAATATCGGTGCGATCGGCTCCTGTGACCACCGCCATGTTGCGCCGCCGCCTGAAGAATTCCATCGCTGAATTCACATTCATGGCTCCGATACTGAGGGTCTCAACCAGGAGTTCGAGGCGTTCTTTGCAACAAATCACTCGGGCATCAAGACGTCTCACCAGCTCTCCAACAGTGACGCTGCGCAGAAGTGGAGATCGGGGCATTACTCCGAAAACCTTCAATCCCAGTGCCTGTAGCGCCGGAACAACGTGTTGGTTCAACTCCTCGACTTCATCGGGTGTCACAGCATTCAAAACAACACCGGCTAGTCGCTCGCCGAGCTGATGCTGCGCTGCGAGTAGGGCATCAACACTGCGGCTGTCTTGCCAAAGATGCACAAGGATCACAGGAGCATCGAGTCCCTCAGCGAGTTGGACGAGGCTGAGGCCATAAATCAGACCTTCGTGCAGGCTGCCCGCCGCTTCGAGCATGGTGAAGCTGTCTTGATCGTTTTGAAGATCCTTCAGCAACATCTCGAGCCCCGTTCCCGCATCCAAATTCCCCTGCCGCAAGCGGGTATCGGCTGTCTCTGGAGAGAGCAGATGAAGAGAAGGAATTAAGCGGGTCTCGTCGAGCCCAAGGGTTGAGCCAACGAAACGCACGTCGTCATCAATCAGCGGGTCCGGCAGAGGAGAACCTTTGGCGGTCCACTCAAGACTCGTGGCCAGTGGTTTGCCAAAGCGAACAGTCCGGCCTTCAGACAAGAGATGGCGAGCTAATCCGAGTACGAGAGCGGATTTGCCGCTGAACGGCTCACAGGATCCGATCAGCAGTGTGTTGCCCATGCAGGAGGTCCCGGCGTGTTCAGCAATTTAGAGGCCAAGCCCCGTTGTGCTGTCATCGTTGAGGCGGTGAAGTGCTGAATGGTTGCGGCCAGGTTGCTTCCCCCGATCCAAAATCCCTTTCATGGCCAATCAGGCATCTCCCTCTTCCGCTCTACCCCTGTCTGGACGTTGGGCCGGCCGAACGGTGGGAATCACTGGAGCGAGCGGGGCGCTGGGACGGGCTTTGACTAAGGCTCTGATCGCAGAGGGTGCCTGGGTGATTGCTCTGAGCCACAGTCCTCCTCCAAAAGCCCAAGCGTCGATTGATGAGGCGCAAGAGTGGGTTCGTTGGTCTTGCGGAGACGAGCGTCAGCTGGAGCCCGTTCTTAAAAGCGTTGATGTGCTGGTTTTGAACCACGGCATCAACCCCGGTGGTGATCAGTGTCCTGAGACTCTCTCCAAAACCCTTGAGGTGAACGCATTCAGCCATTGGCGTTTGATGCAGCAATTCGAGACCATTGCTGATCAAGACCAAAACCGCGATCAGCCACGAGAGCTCTGGGTCAACACGTCAGAGGCTGAGATCCAACCGGCCTTGAGCCCTGGCTATGAGTTGAGCAAGCGATTGATCGGTGAGTTGGTCAGCTTGCGTTGGAACAACCGCAGCGCCAGGCAGCGTCAGGCATTGAGGTTACGCAAACTCATCCTTGGACCATTTCGCTCCAACCTCAACCCGATTGGATTGTTGACGTCTGGATTTGTCGCCAGACAGGTGATTCGGCAAGCAAACCTTGGGCTGAACTTGATCATCGTCACCCCCAATCCACTCACCTACCTTCTAATGCCCTTCGTCGAACTGGTTCGAAGGGTTTATTGCCGCGCCTTGAGGATCAATCCCCCCGATCGGTGAGGATTTCGCAACCATCTGACGTCACGACGATGGTGTGTTCCCACTGAGCGGAAAGACTGCCGTCCTTGGTGACGACGGTCCATCGGTCTTTAAGGGTGCGACAAGCATTGCTTCCTGCGTTGAGGATGGGCTCAACGGCAAGCGTCATGCCTGGACGCAATTTGACGTTAGGAAGATCGTTCGTGCGGAAATTAAACACCGATGGCTCTTCGTGGAGATTCCGTCCAACTCCATGGCCGGTGTAATCCTCCACCACACTGAATTGGTTGGCTTTGACGTGATCTTCGACTGCTCCAGCGATGTCGAGAAGCGTGTTCCCGGCACGGATCTGGGAGAGTCCAGCCATGAGTGACTCCTGGGCGACCCGACTGAGCTTGCGTGCTTCTTCAGAGACGTCACCGACGCAGACGGTGATGGAGCTGTCTCCGTGATAACCGTCGAAATAGGCCCCTGTATCCACTTTGAGTAGATCGCCAGCGTGGATAACCCGTTTGTTGCTGGGGATGCCGTGCACCACCTCGTTGTTGATGCTGGCGCAGATGCTCGCTGGGAAGCCGTGGTAACCCATGAAACTTGGGGTTGCGCCCATCTCTCGGATGCGTCGCTCAGCATGGGCATCAAGGTCACCTGTGGTTTGGCCAGGCTCCACCAGCTCCATGATTTCGCGCAGAACGGTGGCGACGATGGAACTGGCTTTCGCCATGATTTTCAGCTCGCGAGCTGATTTGATTTCTACGCCACGTCGCTGCTGGATGCGTGGGCCGGTGGCGGTGACAGTGGAGCCCTTTGTGGAGGCCAGGAGGTCAGCGAACAAATTCATCGTGTTTCGGCGATTCTTGTTTCAGGCCGTTAAAGCAGACCGCATCAGCGGAAGCTCTACAGACAGTCTTCCTGTCACGCTATCAATTGCAATGGAGGGATCGACGGTGGCCCGCTTATTGGTTCGCGTTCGCCAATGGCATCGCTGGATGGCGCCTCTTGTTGTGCTCCCTTTGCTGGTCACGGTTAGTACCGGCGTGACCTATCGGTTGGCTAAGGACTGGGGGGGATTAAGTCGTGAGCAGGTTCATTGGTTGATGACCATCCACGAGGGTGAGTGGCTTGGGCCTGCCCTCGAGCCCGTCGTGGTCCTTCTCAACGCGGTAGGCCTGTTGTGGATGCTTGCGACTGGTGCCTGGCTCCTCTTGCAAAGCTTTCGAAGGCAGTGGATTGCGTCTCGGAAGGAGGCTGGGGGTTAAGCTAGTTGTTTGGCGTGTTACCAGGAGCTGGGATGGCGGTGGACCCGATAGAGACGTCTGTGGACGAAGCCACTGAGGAGACCAGCGGTGCAACTGCTGTTGCTGAAAAATCAATCTCCAAAGATTCGAAGAAGATGAGTGCTTATGCACTGATTCGAGAATTCGAAGACGCTCAATTGAAGAGTGATCTTCCTGAGATTTACGTTGGCGACACCGTGCGTGTTGGTGTTCGCATCAGCGAGGGCAATAAAGAGCGTATCCAGCCCTACGAGGGCGTCGTAATCGCCAAGCGCCATGGAAGTCTCAACCAAACCATCACGGTGCGGCGCATCTTCCAAGGGATTGGAGTTGAGCGGGTTTTTATGCTCCACAGCCCCCAAGTGGCTTCGGTCAAAATTGAGCGTCGCGGTAAAGTTAGGCGTGCGAAGCTTTTTTATCTGCGGGACCGGGTGGGCAAGGCCACTCGCGTGAAGCAGCGCTTCGATCGCTGAGGCTTTCGCTTCAACGAATTAATGCCATCGTTTTTCGATGGCTAAGGGGTTCATCGCCTTGCGCCGTTAGTTCAGTTGGTAGAACGCAGGTCTCCAAAACCTGATGTCGGGGGTTCAAGTCCTCCACGGCGCGTCCGATGACCCCTTACTTGTAGTTTTCCTGATTTCGAGCATGGAGTTAGATCTTCAACCTGGTGATGTGGTCAAAGTGCTCGAATCAGCCGCTCTCGGCTGGGTTCGTGCACGAGTGATTCGCGTTAAGTCCGGTGGACGAGTCGTTGTCCAAAGCGACCAAGGCCGTGAATTCACGGCTCGAGGTAATCAAGTGCGTTTGATCGAACCAGCTGGATTTAGTAGTCCCTAAGCCCAATGTTGCGGGCCTACTTTGGTCCTTCAGCCTCCCCAGTCGGGGAGGCTTTTTTGTCAACTTGTGCGCGATGTCTGTGGATGAATTTGATCTCCCATCGTCCTAACCATCGCCTTTTCAGAGCTTCATGCCCCGATCGATTGAAATTGCCATTCGATGGCGTCAATGAAGCTCGCGCCGTTTTGATCAGACCCAGTGAGCCTCAAGATCACAGCTGAAAAGCTCAGGAAACATTGGTGTCTCTGCGGGAGTGTTGACGGAGGGCAGGGCGGCAGTTGATACTGACCAAGTCCGCGTGAGCGGCAAAGGTCACTCTTTGTGGGTAAAGCTCCCTCAATTGAGTTCAACCTGGGACCGTAGTTCAATCGGTTAGAGCACCGCCCTGTCACGGCGGAAGTTGCGGGTTCGAATCCCGTCGGTCCCGTTTTCATTTTTCCGGCTTAGTGACGGTTCGAGTTCGTCTGGCCCCAAGCCCCACCGGCACGCTTCATATCGGAACGGCTCGTACAGCTGTTTTTAATTGGTTGTTTGCCCGTCACCAAAACGGCAAATTTTTGCTGAGAATTGAAGACACGGATAAAGAGCGCTCCAAGCCAGAGTTCACTCAAAATATTCTTGATGGCTTGCGCTGGCTTGGCCTGGACTGGGATGAGGAACCGGTCATTCAAAGCGAGCGGATTGAAGCCCATCGCCAGGCCATCAGCCAATTGCTTGCTCAAGGTCTTGCCTATCGCTGTTATGCCAGCGAGCAGGAATTGGATGCCATGCGTGAAGCCCAGAGGGCTTCAGGTAAGCCTCCCCGTTATGACAACCGTCATCGCCAACTCAGTGGTGAACAGGAGGAGGCCTATCGGGCTGAAGGGCGAGAGGCGGTGATCCGTTTTCGGATTGATGACGAAGCCACTATCGCTTGGATCGATATGGTGCGCGGTTCGATGCAATGGCGCGGCGCCGATCTTGGTGGGGACATGGTGATCGCAAGACGTGCTCCTGCGAACACGGTTGGTGACCCCCTCTACAACCTCGTTGTGGTGGTTGATGACGCCGCTATGGCCATCAGCCACGTGATTCGAGGTGAGGATCACATCGCCAATACGGCCAAACAGCTGTTGCTTTATCAGGCTCTGGAGTTGAACTGCCCACGTTTTGCTCATACGCCTTTGATCCTCAATCCAGAGGGTCGCAAGCTCTCGAAGCGTGATGGCGTGACCTCCATTGGTGATTTTCAGGCGATGGGTTACACCGCAGAGGCCTTAGCCAATTACATGACCCTGCTCGGTTGGTCGGTCCCAGAGGGAATGGAGGAACGGTTCACGCTCCCAGACGCCGCAGAAGTTTTTAATTTTGATCGGGTGAATAAAGCAGGTGCCAAATTCGATTGGGACAAGCTCAACTGGCTTAATGCCCAGGTTTTGCATGGCTGGTCGCCTGCCGAACTTCTCGCAGCACTTGAACCGCGCTGGCAGCAACAAGGCTGGGTTGCCAACGACCCTCTTTGGGCCAACGACTTAGCCATTTTGCTTGGACCTTCGCTCACCTTGATCGAAGACGGAGTGACGCAAGCAAGGCCCTTTTTTGAAGAACCTCCCTTAGAAGAGGATGGACTGAAGCAACTAGAGCAAGCAGGGGCTCGTCCTGCGCTTCAGGCACTTCTTTCCGCTCTTGAGTTGAATGCATGGGATGGCCTTGATGTTGAGCGCGCCCAAACCTTGCTCAAAGAGGCCGCCGCCGCCGCTGATGTGAAGAAGGGGGTCTTGATGAAGAGTCTGAGGGCCGCCTTGCTTGGTCGACTTCAGGGGCCAGACCTCATCACCACATGGGCGTTACTGGCCAGACTCGGGAACGATCGGAAGCGCTTGCGTCGCTGCTTCTGATGAGGCAGCAGCCGTGGATTCAGAGTCTTCTGGACTCTCAGCAATCAGGCCAAGAACGCGCGCCAAGGGTTGTGCCGTTAAGCCTTGGATTCCAACTGTCATCAAAATTGTGAGGAAGACCAACCCTTGCAGCCGCCCCGCACCCAAAATTCCGGCTTGCTCAAGGCGGATGGCGAACAATGAGGCCACGGCTGCTGTCACGATTCCCCGTGGGGCCAGCCAGGCAATAAACAACTTTTGACGCCAAACCAAGGGCAACCCGACTGTGGCCACACTCACGGCGACTGGACGCACCACAAACATGAGCAGCAAAATACAGCTCACACCACCCCATCCGAGAGGGCTGAGCTCAGCCCATGACACGTCTGCTGCCAAAAGAGGAAACAGCATGGTGATGGCGAGTGAAGCCAATTCTCGGATCAGCTCATCGAGCTGACCGGCTTCTTCGGTTGAGCGCCTACCGACCACGACTCCCGCTGCAACGGATGCCGGTAGCCCTGATTCAGGGAGGAGCCATTCGGCTATCCCAAACATCAGGAACAGCGCCCCAAGCGTGAGCTGTAAGCGCAATCCGACGGATTGCGAAGACTTCAGGCGTTGTAAGCCCTCTGACAACAGCCAGCCAACCGTGACACCAATGAGCACTCCCCCTCCGAGGCGTGCAAGAAGGCCCTGCGCTAATTCACGCCAGCCGTGTAGGTCGCCCAGCGCTAGTTCCAGAAGCAGCAATGCCAAAACAGCACCGATGGGCTCAAGCACCAGTCCTTCCGCTTCGAGCACATCTCCAAGGGGATGCGCTAGGCGGATTTGTTTCACGATCGGGGTAACCACGGTGGGGCCAGTAGCCAGCACGATGGCGCTAAAGACTGCAGCTAAGGACCATCCAAGGCCTGCAAGCCAGTGCGCCGCGAGGATTCCCGCACCGAAAGAAATGAAGATTCTCAGGACTGAGATGCGCAGCACGGTGGCTTTGATCGTGTCTCCTGGTAGACGAAGGTTGAGACCTCCGTCAAACAACACCAAGCTCACCAACAGACCAACGATGGTTTGCAGCCCTTGTCCAAGATCGAGAGGTTCCACGAGCCCTAGGCCAGAGCGCCCGATCAGCAACCCTGAAAGCAGCAGCAAAACCACGCCAGGAAGATTGGATAAAGCTGCAAGCAGTCGCGCCCCTGCACCCGCAAAGACAGTGATGCCCCAAAGCAGCCCTAAACGCTCAGGCGTCATCGATCAAGGCGTATTGCGGTTCAACTCGCATTCCGATGACGGCATCCGGACGCACGACAAGAAACTCACCGTCTAGGTCACTGAGGGGGACATTGACAAAAGCCCCTTCAGCACTGGCATTGACCAGGCCTTGGTACCAATCCTGGAATTGCTCAAGTGACGTGAAATGCACCACTTCGCTCTGCCCGCCAGACAGGTGAAGGGAGATCCGATACCGGCGCGGAGTGCGGTTCATCTAGGAACCGTACTGCCCAGGCAACTCTCGTGACATCACTTGGAAGGTAGAGGGGGTGGCGGGGATAGCCCGCTTTGGTCAAGCCAGTCACAAAGGGAGGTGGAAGGCCTCCTCGTTGATCGCTGACGTTGTTCAACATGTTTAAGACCGCCTCATCCCGTTGCCTGAATCCTCCGCCGACCCCCCATCCCAGCCAGAGATCCCATGTGGGCTGTTGAGCCCACTGTTGGAACCAGCTGCGCAAGATCAGATCATTTTCAGTGCCGATTGGCTCTGCGCATCGGCACAGCAGGGAGGGAGACGGGGAGATTCGGGCGAACAGATTGAGGACTACAAGATGGTGATATCCCCATTGGTGAGAAAACCCTTGAAGCCGTCTCAGGGTGGGGTCGTCTCGAAGTCCATCGGCTCGTGAGGGATTCAGTCCAACAAACAGCAGCACCCGTCTCCGTTCCGAGCTGTGAGCACTGGATGGAATGGGCCGATGTAACAACCAGCGGTAAGCCCCGCAAGAGCTGAGTGCTGCTTCAGCTTGCCAAGAGTTCAAGGGACGCCTCGAGAATCCTTCCACTTGCTTGGCCATCGCCAAAAGGATTCACGGCTTTTGCCATGGCGTTGTAGGCCTCGCTGTCTTCTAACAACAGGGATGCTTCACGGTGAATCGCTGTTGGATCAGTCCCCACCAATTGGGCTGTGCCGGCTTCAACGGCTTCGGGTCGTTCAGTCGTTTCACGCAGCACAAGAACCGGTTTCCCTAGAGCTGGTGCTTCTTCCTGCAACCCACCGGAGTCTGTGAGTAAAAGAGTGCAGCCCTTCATGGCTGCTACCAAGCGGTCGTAATCCAGTGGCTCGGTCAGCACCACGCGTGGATGCTCCCCTAGTTGTGCCTGGAGGGGTTCGCGCACAGTTGGGTTGCGATGCAAGGGCAACAGCAACACGGTGTCAGGATGGCTGTCGAGTACTCGCAGCATTCCGTCCGCAATGTTCTTGAGGCGGTCACCCCAATTTTCACGACGGTGAACGGTTGCCAAAATCACTCTTTGCGCGTCCCAATCGATGCCTAGATCGCTCAAAGCAGGAGCGCGTTCTGACATCCGTAGCAGGGCATCGATCACGGTGTTTCCGGTCAGCAGCACGCGCCCAACAACCCCAGAGGCCTGGAGGTTGGCTTCTGATTGCTTGGTAGGAGCAAAGTGAAGATGTGCAATTTGCGAGATCAAGCGACGGTTGGCCTCTTCTGGAAAAGGATCGAGAAGATTGTCCGTACGCAGTCCGGCCTCGACGTGACCAACAGGAATTTGTTCGTAGAAGGCGGCGAGAGCTGCAGCGAAGGCCGTGGTTGTGTCTCCTTGAACCAGCACGAGCTTTGGAGGAAAAGCTTGAAAGTCATCACGCAAGCCCTGCAGCGCCGCACAGGTCACGTGCGTGAGGGTTTGCCGAGGTGTCATCAGATTGAGATCCAGATCGGCGCTAAGGCCAAACAATTCCATGACTTGAGACACCATCTCCCTGTGCTGACCTGTCAGCACGACTCGGGTTTCCAGGGTTTTGCAGGCCCGGAATTCTTGGATCACAGGCGCCAATTTGATGGCTTCAGGCCTCGTGCCCAAGACGATTGTCACGCGTGGCAGGCGAGCCATAACCATCAGGATTGTGGGCCAATCCTACGGGCGCTCCCTCCGGGAAGTCTTGGCATCAACTTGCCAGATCACGCAGCACCGCGAAGCTGCATGTAGCGGACAACATCAGCATGAGTCAGCCCGTTTTCCCTCCTGGTATCCCAGCGCGGCCAACGTTCACAGCATCTCCAGTCCCAGATTCATCGGCTTCGTCACCCCCGTCCTTAGAGCAGATCGTTCGTTTCGCTCATGAACAGGGGCATTCCGACGTCCATCTTGGGATCGGGGAGAGTCCACGATTTCGTGCCCGTGGCGAGATTATTCGCTCCGATTGGCCTCCCACTGAACCCAGGGAGTTTCAGGACTGGCTTGGAGAATTACTCACTCCCCAGCAGATCGACCAGTTCAGACAGTGCAAAGAGTTCGACGGGGCTCATGCCTTCTCGTTCGTGAGGGTACGCATCAATTTGTTTGATGCTCTTCAGGGTGCGGCGATGGTGTTGAGGCTCATTCCTCAAAAGATCCTGTCACTGGATGATCTAAAGCTGCCGCCTGTTCTTCAAGACCTTTGTGCTTATCCCAAAGGATTGCTGCTGATAACTGGCCCTACCGGCTCAGGTAAAAGCACCACGCTGGCAGCCATGATTGATTGGATTAATAATAACCAGAGCAGGCATATCCTCACGATTGAGGATCCCATTGAATTCGTGCATCAAAGCCGGAAGTCTTTAATCCGACAACGTGAGGTGGGACGTCATACGCTCCAGTTCCACCAGGCTTTGAGAGCGGCACTCCGTGAAGACCCTGATGTGATTTTGGTTGGTGAAATTCGGGATAAAGAAACGCTCAGTACCGCGATGGAAGCGGCTCAGACTGGGCATCTTGTTTTTGGAACTTTGCATACCAACTCTGCGGTTAAAACCGTTGAGCGTGTCCTTGGCATGTACAAACCTGAAGAGCAAGAAAGTGTCAGACAATCTCTAGCTGAATCGCTAATGGGGATTGTTTCTCAAGGATTAATCCAAAGCAATGGTGGAAAGCGTGCTGCTTATCATGACCTAATGATTAATACTGATGCGTGTAAGGATTATATTAAAAAGGGCGCGCTAGATGATGTCGAAGACATCATGCAGAGAAGTGAATTTGATGGAATGATGACTGCTAATCAGTCTTTGCAGCGACTGGTTGAATCTGGGCAAGTCGAAGGCGAGAAGGCGATAGCCGTAAGTCCTCGTCCAAATGAACTGGCTCAGGCGTTAAGGGGTAGGAGTTGAGGGTATTCAGGCCGCGTTGTTAAACATTCTGACGATTAAGAGTGTTGCCATGCCGATGGAAAGTCCGAGCATGGCAAGACGTCCATTCCAGATTTCAGCTTGAGGGGTAATTCCTCGCTTCCAAGCGTTCAACTCGATGGGATCGATTGGCTCTGCCAAAGCTTTTGGTTGGAGATCGTTGTTAGGAGCCATCAGGAGGATCTCGGGGGACGCCACCTTAAGAGAATAATTTTAAAAGGGGGGTGTTGGGCCATAAAGGCTTAATGCTTTCTCTAATGGCCATCGCGCTGCGACTCCTAGCTCCAGAGAGCTGGGTTGCACGCTTTTAGAGAGTCGACGCAATGCCGCTACAGCAACCATTGCTGCGTTGTCCGTGCAATAGGCCAAAGGGGCGATGTGTACGGACACCCCCTGTGAAAGACCGTCAGCTTGCATTTGAGAACGCAGACGATGGTTGGCGGCAACGCCGCCGACCATCACTAAATGATCAATCCCCTGCTCTAGGCAGCAGCGCAGGCTTCGCTCCACCAACACATCGGCCACGATCTGTTCAAAGCTGGCAGCGAGGTCAGCAAGAGGAAGATCCTCGGACTCACGCTTTAAAGCTTCCACATGCCGAAGCACCGCAGTTTTCAGCCCGCTGAATGAAAAGTCATAGGGGTAGAAGCCTCCTCCTGGCTTGGAAACGCGCCCTTTTGGCAACCGAAACCGTTTGGCATCACCCTCTACGGCGATAGCCTGAATCGCTGGACCGCCGGGGTAGCCCAAGCCCATCAGTCGAGCCACTTTGTCGAAGGCTTCGCCGGCCGCATCGTCATGGCTGCGTCCCAGGCGTTCCATCTCTCCTAGCTGATTCACCCGAATCAGTTCGGTGTGCCCGCCACTCACGAGAAGTACGAGATAAGGCGCATGTGGTGGGTGATCTGCCAAGAACACGGAAGCCAGGTGTGCCTCGAGATGGTGAACGGCGAGAAAAGGTTTCTGATGCAGGGCGGCCAGTGTTCGCCCTGTGATGGAGCCCACCATGAGGGCACCCACCAGGCCAGGTGTCACCGTCGCCGCGATGGCATCGAGGTCGGCAGCAACGAGACCAGCTTCTTGTAAGGCGTGTTCCACGAGGTTTGGGAGCGCCTCCACATGCCGGCGCGAGGCAATCTCAGGAACAACCCCGCCCCATTTCGCGTGCTCCTCAACCTGGGAGGCGATGCCGTGGGACAACACCGTGAGCTTTTCGCCCTCCTGGCGGAGCACCGCCGCGGCTGACTCGTCACAACTTGTTTCGAGGGCAAGCACTGTGGGCATGAAGATGGAAGGGCTCCCCTACTGTCCGTACGTGACATCCTGCCGCTTTGGGGCAGGCTCAACAGGAACCATTCCGATGCGTCGTCTCTTCGCTCTTGCGCTCTCGGCCCTGCTGGTGTTCGGCTTTGCCCCCGTCGCCAAGGCTGACGTGGCTGGTCTGACACCCTGCGCCGAAAGTGCCCGTTTTCAGCAGCGTGCAAGCGCTGCAGCCACGCCTCAAGCTAAGGCTCGTTTCGAGATGTATAGCGAAGCCGTTTGTGGTGAAGATGGTTTGCCTCATTTGATCGTGGATGGCCGTTGGAGCCATGCCGGTGACTTCGTCTTCCCAGGTCTGATGTTCCTCTACATCAATGGATGCATTGGCTGGGCGGGTCGTGAGTACCTCAAAGGCACTCGCGGTACCAAGGAGCAGTACATGAAAGAGATTCAAATTGATGTCTCTCTTGCCTTGAAGTCCCTGCTGGCATCAGCCACTTGGCCTATCGCTGCTTTTGGTGAATTCACGAGTGGCAAATTGCTTGAAAGCGATGACAAGGTGACCATCTCCCCTCGCTGAACTCGCACCACGAAGTCCTTCCCTTTCTCACGATGAAGAAATTTCTTACTACTGCACCAGTCGTTGCCGCGATTTGGTTCACTCTCACCGCCGGAATCTTGATCGAGTGGAATCGTTTTTTCCCTGATCTCCTCTTCCACCCCATGGGCTGATCGTTCAGTTCATGAAATCATTAAAAAGGGGCCCTAGGGCCCCTTTTTTTAGTTAGAGGACCGTCAAGTTCATCTGTTTTTCTAGCGCCGCTAAAGCTGTTTCAAGATCGTCGTTGACGATCACAGCATCGAATTCTGTTTGAGCTGCTAATTCTTCTTGTGCTCGCTTGAGACGACGCTGGATCGCCTCTTCTGCTTCAGTTCCGCGGCCGCGAATCCGTTTCTCAAGCTCTTCAACGCTTGGTGGTGCAAGAAAAATTTGGATTGCATCCGGCAAACTGTTCCTCACCTGCCTGGCTCCCTCCAATTCAATTTCAAGCAGCACGGGAATTCCCTTCGCTACGCGTTCGCTGACGGGTTGTCGTGGTGTGCCATAGCAGTTTCCAGCGAATTCAGCCCACTCCAGCAAGCCACCGCTTTGCACGAGTTCGTTGAACCGTTCTTTGGAGTGAAAAAAATAGTGAATTCCATCGATTTCTCCACTGCGTGGAGCACGCGTGGTGGCCGACACGGAGAGCCATATCTCTGGATGACGCTCTCTCAGGCGGGCGACCAAGGTGCCCTTACCGACGCCGCTTGGGCCGGTGAGCACCGTGGGCCTGGCGATTGTTCCATCAGGAGCCATGCGTTGCTTGAGACTGCATCGCAGGGTAGGAAGGCTTCCTGTTCAGCCTGCTTCTCAGGCAATCCATGGCCAGCCAAAGTCCGCAAGTGATGGATCTCACCAGCCTGAGGGCTGTGCTGGCGGATTTACGTGACCGGTTGCTACCTAGTCGGTTTGAGAAAGCTCAACAGCCCGATCCACAGACGCTACAGCTCGGATTTCGCACTCTGCGAGGAATGATTTGGTTGGAACTCAGCTGGAAAGCAGAAGTTCCCAGACTGGTTGAAATCTCCGCGCCACCGAAGCAGGGTGCAGGAAGCACGCTGGCGCAACAGATTCAGCATGGACTTCGCCAACTCGCGCTGACGGAGCTCAGTCAGGAAGGCTTTGAACGGGTCGTGCAGTTTCAGTTGGCGCCTCGACCTGGACAGCCTCCCCAGCGCACCTTGGTGCTCGAACTCATGGGGCGTCACAGCAATTTGTTATTGCTCGATGACCGGCAACGCATCACTGCGATCGCACGCCAGGTCCGCACGCACCAGTCGAGAGTTAGGCCGATTGGCACGGGAGATGTCTACAGCTCCCCTCCGGCCCTTCAAGGCATCGCTCCCCGGATGGATGAGCCTGAGCAGCGCTGGAGAGAGCGCTTGGAACTGTTGCCGCTAAGCCTGGAAAAGGCGATGCGCAGTGCTTATCAGGGCATCAGCCCAGTGCTGGCGAGACATCTGGCTGACGAGCATGACCATGCTGCCAGGGCGCGATTGGCAACAAGCGTTCATGAGCTGAGCGAGCAGGAGTGGAAGATGTTGCACCAGCGTTGGCAGTGCTGGTTGCTGGCTCTTAAGACCGACGGGTTTGAGCTGCACTTTGATGGGCCCAATTCCTATCGCGTTTGGAAGCCTGCATCTGCAGGGACGTCTGCAGGGGCGTCTGCAGCGACGTCTGAAGGGGAGTTGTTCGCGGACCTCTCCAAACGTGGGCAGCCCCTCAGCCTGCGTTTGGGTGAGTACTACGCCACCGTTCTTCAACGCCAGGAGTTGAATCGTGCCACTCAGGATTTGCAAAAGCAGCTCAAGCAGTTAAGGACCCGTGAAGAGGCCCTCTTGGCTGACCAGAGAGCTGGCTTGGAGGAGACGGGCGGTGCCGATGACTTGCAACAGCAGGGTGATGCGTTGTTGTGTCAGGTGAGTCCGAATCGGGAGACCCTTGATCGCGCGCAGAAGTTGTACGGCAGAGCTCGAAAACTGAGACGGGCTGTCCCGGCGTTGGAAGAACGGCTGCAGCATCACCAAAGCCGTCTGCTGTTACTCGAGGGCAGTGAAAGCTTTCTTGAAGAGCTGATTGGTGCTGATTGGGATGGGATGGAGGCGCGCACGAAAAGTCTTTTGGACCTGCGCGAAGAGTTGGATGATCTGTTGGCTCCAAAACGGCTTCGCCGCCGCCGCCGTCAGGGATCGCGACACGTGGACCCCCAGCCCCTCGAGATCCGCAGCCCGGCGGGCTTGTTGATTCAAGTGGGCCGAAATCATCGTCAAAACGACTGGATCAGTCTTCGGCGGGCACGTCCTGGTGACCTTTGGTTTCATGCCCAGGAATGTCCGGGTAGTCACGTTGTCTTGAAGGCATCGGCTGGTTTTGCGGACGAAGAGGACCTCACCCTTGCGGCTGACCTGGCTGCATGGTTTAGCCGCGCGCATGGAAATCGCCGGGTTGCGGTGGTCAGAGCGCCTGTGGAGCATCTCCAACGCATTGCTGGTGCAGCGCTTGGAACGGTTCAACACAAAGAGGGCGAGGTTGTCTGGGCCGAGCCAGATCGAGCAAGACAGCGACTGATCGCCGGCCAGCTCTTAGCCTGAGTTGACCCACTAGCAGTCGGACTGATCCTTCCCGAGCCGAACGAGAAAACCGTGCTTCCTGCTCCAGAACCGATTCGGGTGAACCCTCAACCTGAGCAGCTTCCACCCAACGATGTGGAAATGTCCTTGGTGGATCACCTGGAGGAGCTTCGTCAGCGTGTTTTTCGCAGCCTGATTGCGATTGTGCTTGGAGCTTTGGCCTGCCTTCTCGCCGTGAAACCGTTGGTGAGACTTTTGGAGGAACCAGCGGGATCGATCCGGTTCCTTCAGTTGGCTCCTGGAGAATTTTTGTTCGTTTCGTTCAAGGTTGCCGGTTACGCAGGACTCACCTTGGCGATCCCTTACGTTTTGTATCAAGGCTTAGCTTTCGTTTTGCCCGGTCTCACGCAGAACGAGCGGCGTCTGATCGCTCCCGCTGTGGCGGGTTCAGCGGTGCTGTTTTTCGCAGGAATTGCTTTTTCCTGGTGGGCACTCATCCCTGCGGCCCTTGGTTTCTTGGTGAGCTATGGGGCTGATGTGGTGGAACCGATTTGGTCGATTGAGCGCTATCTCGATTTTGTGCTTCTGCTGATGCTCTCCACTGGACTGGCATTCCAGTTGCCCGTTCTGCAGTTGTTGCTTGGATTGTTTGGGTTGGTCCGTTGGAAGCGGATGCTCTCGGCCTGGCGTTGGGTCGTGTTGATTGCCGCGCTGGCAGGAGCCGTGCTGACCCCATCCACAGATCCGATCACGATGTCGTTGCTAGCTGGTGCGATTTCAGGCCTGTTTTTCGTTGGCGTTGCTCTGGTTGCGGCCGTTGAACGGTTCAAACCAGAAACTCCTCCAAACGCCCCTCCCCCTGCAGCTGCAGGCTGAGGGCTTTCCCGAGTCGGGGACGGTCTCGCGTGTCGGTTAACCACGAACGCACGGCGCCTGCTTGGCCTAAGCGATTCACCACGTCCACCACTTGGGCTAGATGGGTGCGGTACTCCTCCTCGTTTAAAGGGAAGGATTGCTGCTCCAGATAGGCCCACATCACTTGGAGATACATCCGTTTGCGCCTTACGACGAGTTGCATGTCGTAGCTGGCTTGCCAGCGCTCCCGCAGCAGATCGATCACCTCGTCGACCGTCAATGGAGGGATGGATTGTTCAATTGGTGGGTCTACAAGCACGGAAACGGCTGAGTGGATCATCTAAAAGCCCAGTCGTTGCAAAGCGTGACGGGACCTTTACCCTCCATAATGGACCTCATTAAGTGTCGATTGAGCGTCAGCCATGACTCAGATCCCAGCCAGTGATGTGCCCGGTATGGGCCGTCGGCAGTTCATGAATCTGCTGACCTTCGGATCCGTCACAGGCGTGGCCCTGGGTGCGCTTTATCCAGTGGCGAATTACTTCATCCCGCCCAGGGCTGCCGGGGGCGGTGGTGGAACCAGTGCCAAAGACGAGCTCGGTAACGCCGTTACCGCTAGCGGTTGGTTGAGTAGCCACGCCGAGGGTGATCGCAGTCTTGTCCAAGGCTTGAAAGGTGATCCCACCTATTTGATTGTGGAAGGCCCTGATGCCATCGGGAGCTACGGCATTAACGCCATTTGCACTCACCTGGGATGTGTCGTGCCCTGGAACAGTGGTGCGAACAAATTTATGTGCCCTTGCCACGGCAGTCAGTACGACGCCACAGGCAAGGTTGTTCGCGGCCCCGCGCCTCTGTCTTTGGCGTTGGCCAATGTCAGCGTCGACAACGACAACGTGTTTGTAAGCCAGTGGACTGAAACCGATTTCCGGACGGGCGAAAAGCCCTGGTGGTCCTGATCAGCCCCTCCTTTTTGCTGTCTCTCTCCTACCTCGCTTTCCCATGCGTCGCCTGCTCTCCTCCACTTTTGCCGCACTGATCGTCGGTCTCGCTGTCTTCAGCGCACCTGCTGCAAGTTGGGCCTATCCCTTCTGGGCACAACAAAATTACGAGTCTCCCCGGGAGGCCACTGGCAAGATCGTTTGTGCGAATTGCCACTTGGCCCAAAAGCTCACTCAGGCAGAAGTGCCTCAGTCCGTACTGCCTGACAGCGTCTTCAAGGCAGTGGTCAAGATCCCTTACGACACCGGCGTTCAAGAGCTTGGTGCTGATGGCAGTCAAGTTCCCCTCCAGGTGGGAGCGGTTGTGATGCTTCCTGATGGCTTCACGCTTGCTCCTCAGGATCGCTGGACTGATGAGATCAAGGAAGAAACAGAGGGCGTTTATTTCACCGAGTACAGCGACGACCAACCCAACATCATTTTGGTGGGACCGATCCCTGGTGATGAGCATCAGGAGATTGTCTTCCCAGTGCTGGCCCCTGATCCCGCAACGGATAGCAGCATCAGTTTTGGTAAGTACTCCATTCACGTTGGTGGCAACCGCGGCCGCGGCCAGGTGTACCCAACAGGTGAAAAGAGCAATAACACCGTCTATACGGCGCCGGCTTCTGGCTCTGTCAGTGCCATTGAGCCTGGTGACAATGGGGCAAGCGTGGTCACCGTGAAGTCTGCTGATGGCTCTGAAATCACAGAGACCATTCCAGTGGGCCCCGCCCTGCTGGTCTCTGTTGGCGATGTCGTTGAAGCTGGTGCTCCCATCACTGACGATCCCAATGTTGGTGGATTTGGTCAGCTCGACACCGAAGTCGTTCTTCAGAATCCTGTTCGCATCTACGGCATGCTCGCGTTCTTCGCAGCAGTTGCTTTGGCGCAGATCATGCTGGTTCTGAAGAAGAGGCAGATTGAGAAGGTTCAAGCTGCAGAAGGCGTCTGATCAAGGTGATCATTCCTGCTGTCTTTACATCACCTGGGCCCGTGCTTTTTCAGCTCGGGCCTATTACTTTGCGCTGGTACGGGCTGCTCATTGCACTCGCCGTTCTCATTGGCCTCAATTTATCGAGTTGGTTGGCTAAACAGAGAAATCTCGAATCGGGATTGATTAGCGATCTGCTGCCCATTCTTGTGTTGGCTGCCATCATCGGCGCGCGTCTTTATTACGTGGCCTTTGAATGGCGCTCTTATCAACATTCCTGGTGGGATGTGTTTGCGATTTGGCAAGGAGGAATTGCGATCCATGGTGCCTTGATCGGAGGCACGATCTCCGTGGTTTTGTTCTGTCGTTGGCGGAGAGTTTCCTTTTGGGATTTGCTCGATGTTTTGGTTCCATCCGTGATTCTTGGCCAAACAATTGGTCGCTGGGGGAACTTTTTCAATTCAGAAGCCTTTGGCATTCCTACCCAATTGCCTTGGAAATTATTCATTCCTGATTCAAGCCGCCCTTCGATATTTGCCGAGTCAGAGTTCTTTCATCCCACATTCCTTTACGAATCTATTTGGAATTTGGCGGTCTTTATCTTGTTGATGACGCTGTTTCAATGGGGGCGTAGCGGGCGCATTTCACTCCCCTCAGGAGCTCTGAGTTGTTTATATCTTCTCTGCTACAGCCTTGGTCGTGTGTGGATTGAGGGTTTGCGAATTGATCCGCTCTGCCTAGGAGGAGTTCCCCCATTTTGCGATGGTGGCTTGAGGATTGCTCAGTTGATGAGCCTCTCATTGCTGTTGCTTGCGGGCTTTGGTTTGTTTTGGCTATACGGGAAACGAAAGTCTTTGCCTGATCCAGGCTTACGCACCCCAGGTACTTCATGACCACAGTGTCGATCGTCGGTGCAGGGCCTGGAGCCCCTGATCTCTTAACGCGACGTGCAGAGAACCGGTTGCAGTCTGCTCAGGTTTTGATTTGGACAGACTCATTGGTGTCTCCTCAGATCGCTGCTCTAGCCCCTGAACACTGCGAAAAGATTCGCAGTAGCACGCTCACGCTTGAGGATGTGCTTCCACTGATGATTGATCGTGCCAAGAAAGGCCTCCAGGTTGTTCGTCTGCACGACGGTGATCCCTGCCTGTACGGAGCTCTTTCAGAGCAAATTTGTGGTTTGAATGACGCTGGTATTTCTGTCGACGTGGTTCCAGGAATCAGCGCCTATCAGGCGACCGCTTCAGCGTTAGGGGCTGAACTCACGATCCCTGGCCTAGTTCAGACGATTGTTCTAGGCAGGGCTGGTGGACGGACTGGTGTGCCGGAAACGGAGAGCTTGGAGAACCTTGCCCGTCTCAAAGCATCGCTCTGCCTCTATCTCAGTGCTCGCCATGTTGAGGAGGTGCAAGCAACATTGTTGAAGCATTATTCGCCTGATACACCGGTTGCGATCGGTCACCGTGTGAGTTGGCCCGATGAATGGCTGCAAGTTGTCCCACTGGACCGCATGGCAGCGATCTCTCAAGAGCAAAATCTGATCCGGACCACTCTTTATGTCGTGAGTCCAGCGTTGAAGGCAGGTCGCCAGCGTTCAAAGCTTTACTCGCCAGACCACGATCACCTGTTCCGCCCTGTTCATTAAGTATCAGGCTTCCCCATTGTGGTTTAAGATTTGCCTTCGGGGCGATTAGCACAGTGGTAGCGCACTTCCTTCACACGGAAGGGGTCACTGGTTCGAATCCAGTATCGCCCATTTTAATCTTTTAATTTCAAATTTACTTGGTTTATTGCCTAGGTCAGGTTTGGATTTGGCTGACAGTTTGGCGAAACGCAACTAAGATTTTTTCATGGTGAATGTATGAAATGTCTGAAGTTAGGGACGCTATCGATCAATCAGATTTCCGTCAGAACGAATTCGCTTCACTCGGCCGTGTCTTAAGGGAAGAGCGGGAAAGGCAAGGGATGACTTGCCAAGCTTTTGCTGATTCGCTCCATATGGGTAAAGAGCAGCTTGCAGCTTTAGAAAATGGAGATCGGGACAGTCTTCCAGAATCCGTTTTTATTTGCGGGATGCTGCGACGAGTCGCGCAGAAATTGGGATTGGATCCCGTTCCATTGGTTCAACAATTCCAATCTCAGCTTCGTGAGACGAAGGGGGTGCCTGCCAAGGGTGTGAGTCGCGAGCGCTCTGGCTCTGCTGATGCACCGCAAGCCAAGCAGGACTCCGCAGCGATGGGTCGCTGGATCAGTAGTGCTGCCGTTCTTTTGCTTCTGGTTGGAGTGACAGCGGTCAGCGCTATTGCCTTTCGTGGCAACCGTCGGCAACCAGCAGCAGTAAGCACTGTGGCTTCGCAGGATCGACCTGTGCCTCAGCCCACTCAAGCTAAAGACAACAATTCAGCCATCAACGTTGGTGTTGATGGTGACAACACGATTCCAGGTCCAATAGCGCTTGTCAGTTCACAACCGAGCTGGGTGTCCGTTCGCAATCGGAGCGGGGAGGTGATCTTTGAGGGCACTCTGAACGAACCGAAACGCTTTGAGGCCGATCAGGGGCTTGAAGTCTTCGCTGGACGACCTGATTTGGTTCGATTTAGTTATGGGGATGCCTCGCCTCATGTCTTGGGCAGCATCGATCAGTTGCGCTGGTACCCCCTCACTCCTGAACCTTGAGCTTGAGATTCAAACCGGTGACCTCTCTAAGAATTGGGGCACAGCTTCCCAAGCTCCACTGCTCAAGACTCAAATCCTGATCAGCCTGTTCTCCGACTAACTCCAGGACAAGATTTTCGTTTTTGACGTTGACCAGCAAGCTTTTGACCACCGGCTCTGGACGTCGATCGAGGGCAACCGCCAGTCTGAGCAGTAAGGCCATCTCCGAGACCGTGCGTCGATTGTCACGACTTTGAAGCGCCTGCCAAGATTCATGCCGTTTTTTGGGAAGGCTGCGGCGGTGATAGCGCGCGATGGCAGCCACCATCAAATGCTCCGCTTCTGAATAGCCCAGAAGTTCGCCATGGCGGATGAGATACCAGGAGTGCTTGTGATAAGCGCTGAGATTGATGTGTTGGCCGCAGGCATGAAGCATCGCTGCAGCCCACAGCAAGTCGCGGCCTGAGTCATCGTCATGATGCAGATGGCCTTTGGTGTTGTCATAGAGAGTGAGTGCATGGCAGGCCACACGCTCGGCTCGTTGTTGATTGACGGCAAAACGCTGCGCCTGATGGATCACGGTGCGCTGTCGAATGCTGCTTTGAAAACTGAAACGGTCTTCTAGGAGTCCGTTACGCAACATCCAATCCACGATGAGGCCTTCGCGGAGAGCTCGTTCACTCAGAACAAGTTCATTGGCTCCCAACATCTGCATGCTGGTTTGCAGAATTAAGGCACCTGGGACAATGATCTCCGCACGTCGATCGTTGATCGGTGCCAACCCTTTGCGTTGCTCTGGTGTCATCACCACCAAACGATCAACGACCCTGTCGAGACGTTGTTTGCTGACCCGATAGCCGTGAAGCTTCAGCGGTGGCCGATCCTCCTCGCTGGCGGCTAGGGCCCCTATGGCCATCGCGGTGCCACTGGTGGCCACCATCACTGGTGTTTCCTCAGGTTTGATCCGCCGAAGCACTTTGTTAACTGCAGGCTCTAAGGACCCTTGGATGAAGGCTTGAAGAAAGGTCCGACGCTGCTGGGGAATCGGGTCATCTTTGACAAAATCCCGCTGGAGTCGCACCGCGCCAACCCTTGTGCTTGTGAGTGCTCGAGCATCACGACCATCCGCAAGAATCAACTCTGTAGATCCGCCTCCGATGTCCAGCACGAGATGCGGACAGTCTCCAAAAGGCATGCCTGAGAGGACTCCTAGGTAGATCAAGCGGGCTTCTTCTGGGCCACTTATGAGATCCACTTCAAGTTCGAGCTGATCCTGAATCGCTTGTAAAAAATCCCGTCCATTCGGGGCTTCACGCACCGCGCTGGTGGCAGCGGTCACGATCTGTTCAACCTGGTGACTCAGAGCGAGCTCGCGAAAACGACGCAGCGCTTCGAGCCCGCGTTCTATTGCGGCCTCTGAGAGGTTGCCTGTCTCGGGATCTCTTTCGCCTAGCCGAGTGGTGGACTTCTCAGCCAACTCGATGCTGAAGGTTCGTAGCTCAGGATCAACAGAGGCCACCAAGAGGTGGGTGGAATTGGTGCCGATATCAATCGCGGCAATCTTCCTCAAGGCTCGACCGTTCTGCATGCTCGGCCCTGCTGTCACTTGAAGCACTGCGCTGAAAGCCCATCCACTTTGCCCTAAGCAGACATCAAGAACCTCTGCTTAGGGTTGCCCCACTGGAGTTCTTTTTGTCAGTCAGCTCCGCCAAGCGCATGTTGTTTCGTCAAATCTTGGCTCCATGGGTTGCCCTTTTGCGTTGGAACAAGCCCAGCGGAAGACTGATCTTGCTGATTCCAGCTGGTTGGAGTCTCTGGCTCACTCCGAATGCACCGCCCTCAGGGGCCCTCGTGGTGATGATCATGCTCGGCGGCCTGGCGGTCAGTGGGGCTGGCTGTATTGCCAATGACTTATGGGATCGCCGCATCGATCTCCATGTGGAACGCACCAAACAGCGTCCACTCGCACAGGGAAGTTTGAGCGTTGCCCAGGCCGTCGTTGCGTTGATCGTGCTGCTGGTCATCAGTTTGATCGTGGTGCTGAGCTTGCCGGCTTCCGTGCGCAACCTCTGCCTTTTGCTGGCTTGTTTCGCCCTGCCGCCAATCTTGATCTATCCGTCCGCTAAGCGTTGGTTCGCCTACCCCCAAGCGGTCCTGGCTTTGTGCTGGGGTTTCGCGGTGTTGATTCCTTGGGCGGCTCAAACCGGAGTTTTTAACGGCGGTTGGCCCCTGGCAGGTTGTTGGGTTGCCACCCTGCTTTGGACGTTTTCTTTTGACACGGTGTACGCGATGGCGGATCGTCCGGATGACGCCCGGATGGATTTAAACAGCAGCGCACTGACCCTTGGTTCGTCTGTCTTGCGCGTCGTGGGTGTCACCTATGGGCTCTCGATGCTGGCCCTGGCTGTTGCCGCTGCTTTCGCAGGAATCGGAGTTATTTTCTGGCCGTTCTGGTTGGTGGTGGCCTTCGGGATGCAGCGTGCAACTCGAGCGCTTAAAAGTGTGAAGCAGCAGCCCATGTCGGCGTATGGCGTTCATTTCAGTCACCAGGTTCGTTTGGGCGCACTGTTGTTGTTGGGTCTTGTTCTCGGGCGGCTGGGCTGATGCACAACACCGATCGGTCTGAGTTGTTGCTACGCCCTCTTCAGACTGGTGATGAGGTGGCCGTCGTGGCTGCTAGCTCTGCGCTTGACAACACTGAAAACCTTTTGCGAGGGATCTCGATCCTGGACAGCTGGGGATTGCGAATCCGTCCGGATGTGATCAGTCAACGGCGCTGGGGCTATCTGGCCGGACGGGATGACGAACGTCTTAGTGATTTTCAATCGGTTCCCAATGCATCCCTCTTGGCCTGTGCCCGCGGTGGCTGGGGCGCTGCCAGGCTTTTGGAACATCCTTTCTTTTGGCAGCCAGGATGGTTGCTGGGCTTTTCGGACGTAACGGCACTGCTCTGCGCTCGTATGGCAGCAGGTGTAAGCGGTGGAGTTCATGGGCCCTTAATCACGACCCTCGCCGATGAACCCGAGTGGAGCCAGCGGAGATTGCATGATGTGCTCTTTGGCCACCCTCTGCTGGATCTTCAAGGGCTGCCCTGGCGGGGAGGCGTGGCTGTAGGCCCGTTGTTAACGCTGAATTTAACGGTGGCTTCCCACTTGATCGGGACTCCTTTCCTTCCTGATCTGAGTGGAGTTGTGTTGGTTATAGAAGACATCGGCGAAGCTCCTTATCGCATTGATCGCATGCTCACGCAGTGGCGATTAGCCGGACTGCTGCAATCGCTTGCCGGTCTTGGCTTCGGTCGATTCCTGGGCTGCGATCACGATTCGGACTCTGGTGGTTTCAGCTTGGAAGAGGTGTTGCTAGAGCGCACCGCTGACTTAGGGATCCCTGTGGTGGCCAACCTGCTTGTGGGGCACGGTCCGGGGGGGAATGCAGCGTTGCCAGTTGGTGCGATCGCGACCCTCGATGGCGATCAGGGTGTCTTGAGCGTGGGGGCTAACCCTGGAGTTCAGCCAGCACCGCTGCAGCCACAGTGAGATCGAAAGGGGTCGTGACTTTGATATTGGAGGGACCAGCATCAAGAACGTTGACCGGCCATCCCAAGCGCTCGTAAAGGGAGGCATCATCGGTGACAGTCCAGCCGTTCGCACGGGCCTCACGATGCCCCTGGCGGAGTTCATCCACTGAAAAGGCTTGCGGAGTCTGGGCCGCCCACAGCTCTGAGCGATTTGGGGTCGCTGTGATCACGCCTGATTCATCCACTTGTTTAATCGTGTCGGTGACAGGGGTCGCAGCAATCACGGCCTTGCCGCCGCGAACGGCTGCTGCACAGCGGTTAAACAAGTCGGGTGAGGCGAGACAGCGGGCCCCGTCATGGATCAGTACATGTCGAGCTTCGTCTGGTAATCCGGCCAGTCCCCGCTCTACTGACTCCTGACGACTGTCTCCGCCGGCAATCCAAGCGACGGGTTTGGGAGCGCCTTCCACGAGAGCAAGAATCTCGGAACGGTCAATCTCCTGACCAATGATTCCGATCCAATGGATCGTCTCAGCTGCAAGAGCTGCTTGCAGTGTCCATGCCAGAACGGGTTGTCCAGACAGGGGCAGCAGCAGCTTGTTGCGGGTCGCCCCCATCCGCCGCCCACTACCAGCGGCTGCGATCAACAGATGCATAAGCGACTCCTGTTTTCAACAACCTGAAACGGCCTCCATACAATCAGCTCGCACCACTTGTGCTGTTGTTTCATGCGCCTTCTCGTTTTAAGCCCAGGAACAGCTCAACAGCAGCTTGAGCGTATGCCTGCAATAGCAGCCTGTGCCAACGAGCTTGGGGCTTCGATCCAAGTGGCCTGCTCCCCTGCCTACGGATCACTGTGGACGTTGCTGTCTTCGGTTGAAAAAATCATTCCCTTTGACTTTGCTGCAAGTTTGACCATGGCCGATTGGGCGAATCTTCTCGGCTCAGTCCGAGAACCTGATTTCCAGGTTTGCCTCAATTTTGCTGAGGGACGTCAGGTGAATCTGATGCTGTCGATGAGCCATATCCCAACGCGGGTTTCAGAAGCTGGATTTGCCTCCACTGCTGTGGCCAGCAAGGCTGAAGGCTGGAGTGCGCAACGCCTTTCTGGATTTCTGGCTCCGATCGGTCTCAGCTTGGATGCCGCGGCATTTCGGATCAGCTTGCCTGCAGCGCTGATGAACAGCGCGCGCGAACGGCAGCCACAGGGAGATGGACCTTTGTTGTTGCTCCAACCCGCTGAAACCCCAGGAGATTGGCCAGCAGAACGCTGGAAGCAACTACCTCTCACAATTAAAGACAAGCTTCCTGGTTTGCGAACCATTCATCTCGGAGACAACAGTTCGCTTTCAGAGAGAGCAGCTCAGATTGCCTGTGCCGACGTGGTGTTGACCAGTTGTCCTGTGACCAGTTTGTTGA
The DNA here is from genome assembly GCF_014279775.1 of Synechococcus sp. PROS-9-1. Taxonomy (NCBI): domain Bacteria; kingdom Bacillati; phylum Cyanobacteriota; class Cyanophyceae; order Synechococcales; family Synechococcaceae; genus Synechococcus; species Synechococcus sp. PROS-9-1. The sequence goes on along the minus strand of NZ_CP047961.1, from coordinate 1,627,350 downwards.
CCGCATTTTGCGGAGTGCCATTGGTTGCACTCGGACTGTCTGACGATCAACTTCCGGAGCGGGATGTGATTCGGCATCTCGGTCATGACGAGCTCCGATCTCTCTCTGAAGCTGATGTGCTTCAGGCGATGGGCTTCTGATGAAGAGGCCACGACGGAAGTCGCAACAACGCCGTCGGCTGCAGCGCTACCCCACTCAGTTTTATCGCCCTCAGCTACGCCAGCTGGCCAGGCCATGGCTGTTACCCGTCGTAGCCCTATCCATTGTGATTTTGGGCGGAGCTATCGGGTATCGGATCACGGAGGGTTGGGACTGGGGTGATTGCTTGTGGATGGTGCTGATCACGATCAGCACCATTGGTTATGGCGAAGTGGAGCCCCTCTCCCAGGCCGGACGGCTGGTGACGGTTTTGATCGTGGCAGGGGGCATCGTGGTGGTGCAGCTCTCGATTCAAAAGATTCTTGGCCTGACAGAATCTGGATACTTCCGCCAATTGCGGGAGTTGAGGTTTCGCCGAAACCTGCGGCGTATGAACAACCATGTGATTCTTTGCGGGTATGGCCGCATTGGCCGGGAGATTGCCGAACAGCTTCTCCTGGAGGCCGTTCCTGTGCTGGTAGTCGAGATGGATTCGGCTCGACGGCAGGCGGCCGAGGAGCGCGGTTTGCCTGTGCTCCAGGCTGATGCCACTCTCGATGAGACCCTCATTGAGGCTGGACTCCATCGCTGCCGCAGCCTGGTGGCGGCTCTGCCTAGCGATGCCGCCAATCTGTATGTCACGCTCAGCGCCCGAGGCTTGGAGCCTGGATGCCGGCTCATTGCCCGAGCTGATGGCGAAGAAGCGGCAGCAAAGCTTGAACTCGCTGGAGCCACGGTTGTGGTGAGTCCCTACGTTGCTGGGGGCAGGGTGATGGCAGCCACAGCGCTTCGGCCTTTGGCGGTGGATTTCATGGATCTGTTATGGATCTGTTGTCTGGGTCGGAATTTGAAATTGAAGAATTTCGGTTAAGTCGTGATCCATTCCTTGTGGGTCACCTGGCCAGCAAGAGCTTGTCGGAGCTTCAGCTGGGCCGCCGCAGTGGGGCCATGGTGCTGGCCATCCGTGATGGCAGCTCATTGAAGGGAAATCCCAGTGGGGAAGAACGGCTTGGCCCTGGTCAACTTCTTGTGGTGATGGGGAGCCAGAAGCAGCTGGAGTTATTCCGCAATTTGCTGGGTGATGCCATCGACACGATTGAAACCATGCGGGGCACTTAGCTGGCCTTGATGACTGAAAGGGCCAACGATCCCTACGATCACACGATCGTAAAAAAAAGCGTTCATGAGTTCATCCGCTTCTCTTGACGGTCAAATCGCTCTTGTCACCGGTGCAAGTCGTGGCATCGGTCGTGCAGTGGCCTTGGCTTTGGCCGGTGAGGGCGCAGAAGTCGTGGTGAATTACGCCAGTTCTCCCGACGCGGCTGAGGCAGTGGTTGCCGAGATTCAGGCCAACGGAGGCTCCGCTTATGCGCTCCAGGCCGACGTAGCCGATGAGGCCTCAGTCGAAGACTTGATCAAAACGGTGTTGAAGCGCAGTGGACGCATTGACGTGCTGGTGAATAACGCGGGGATTACGCGGGATGGCTTGTTGATGAGGATGAAAACCGAGGATTGGCAGGCGGTGATCAATCTCAATCTCACCGGAGTCTTCCTCTGTACGAGGGCAGTGACTCGCCCAATGTTGAAGCAGAGGAGTGGTCGCATCATCAACATCACCTCGGTGGTTGGGCTGATGGGCAACGCTGGACAAGCCAATTACGCAGCAGCCAAAGCCGGTGTTGTGGGACTCACGCGAAGTAGCGCCAAAGAGATGGCAAGCCGTGGAATCACGGTGAATGCCGTTGCACCTGGTTTCATTGCCACCGATATGACGAAAGATCTTGAGGCAGACGCCATCCTTGCTGCCATTCCTTTGGGACGGTTTGGGACTCCAGATCAAGTGGCTGGAACCGTGAGGTTTTTGGCTGCGGACCCCGCAGCCGCTTACATCACGGGACAAGTCCTACAGGTGGATGGTGGGATGGTGATGAGTTGAGTTTCAGCTCTGGAGAGGCTGACCGAGCTCTTCTCTTAAGCGGCGAATGCGCTGCAGCAACTTCAATCTCCGACTGCGATCCGTCGCCGTGAGATAAATGCGAAGTGGCACATAGACCAAAGTCATGGTTGCAGCCATTGCAGCCATGAGTACGAAGAACAGCGCTCCGGAATCCTTCATGATCAAACCTTAACCAGACGTTTTGCGCCGTTGGTCGATGGATTCGGCTTTCCCCACTTCCGAGAGGAGCGGTTGGTCATAGACCCTGGAAGGGATTGACCCTCGGGTTCCTGACACTATGGCCAAACTTCTCAGCTTCTCGAACGAATCACGTGAGTCCCTCGAGCGAGGCATGAACGCCCTTGCTGACGCCGTTCGGGTCACGATCGGACCTAGAGGCCGCAATGTAGTGCTCGAGAAGTCCTACGGCTCGCCCGATATCGTTAATGACGGTGACACGATCGCCAAAGAAATCGAACTTGCAGATCCGTTCGAAAATATTGGAGCGAAGCTGATCCAGCAGGTGGCATCCAAGACCAAGGACAAAGCTGGAGATGGCACCACAACGGCCACCGTGCTCGCTCAAGCGATGGTGGAGGAGGGGCTTCGTAATACAGCTGCTGGTGCTAGCCCGATCGAACTTCGCCGGGGCATGGAAAAAGCTGTGGCTGCTGTGGTCGCGAGCCTGAATCGGCGCAGTCAGTCCGTGAGCGGCGATGCGATTCGCCAGGTTGCCACGGTCAGTTCAGGCGGGGATGAGGAGGTGGGTCGCATGGTTGCCGAGGCCATGGACAGGGTGAGCTTTGACGGTGTGATCACCGTTGAGGAATCCAAGTCTCTAGCCACTGAGCTTGAAGTCACAGAAGGAATGGCCTTTGATCGCGGCTACAGCTCCCCCTACTTCGTCACAGATGGTGACCGCCAGATTTGTGAATTCGAGAATGCGTTACTGCTTCTCACCGATCGCAAGATCAGCTCGGTGACTGATTTGGTTCCGGTGTTGGAAACGGTTCAGAAATCAGGCTCTCCTTTGGTCATTTTGGCTGAAGAAGTTGATGGTGAAGCCCTAGCAACCCTGGTGGTGAATAAGAACCGAGGGGTGTTGCAGGTGGCTGCCGTGCGTGCTCCGTCGTTTGGCGAGCGTCGCAAAGCGGCTCTCGCTGACATCGCTGTGCTCACAGGCGGTCAAGTCATTAGCGAAGACAGGGCGATGACCCTCGACAAGGTGACGATGGACGACCTAGGACGGGCACGCAGGATCACGATCAGCAAGGACAGCACCACAATCGTGGCCAGCGATGACAGCAAAGATGCCGTCAGCGCCCGCGTTGCCTCGATTAGACGCGAGCTCGAGAATACGGATTCGGAGTACGACCAAGAGAAACTCAACGAGCGCATCGCCAAGCTCGCTGGAGGAGTGGCCGTCATCAAGGTTGGCGCCCCAACAGAGACGGAGCTCAAAAACCGCAAACTACGCATTGAGGATGCTCTCAATGCCACCCGTGCAGCTGTGGAGGAAGGCATTGTTGCTGGAGGCGGATCCACCCTTCTGCACATCGCGTCAGAACTCGATGCTCTGTCCTCTGGGTTGGAAGGTGATCAAAAGACAGGTGTCGAAATCGTTCAGCGTGCCCTGAGCGCTCCCCTGCGTCAGATCGCTGAAAATGCAGGCTCTAACGGTGACGTGGTAGTGGATCGCGTCCGCAATAGCGGACAGGGATTCAACGCTCTCACCGGAACCTATGAAGACCTCATGAATGCAGGAATTCTGGATGCATCCAAGGTGGTTCGTCTTGCGCTTCAGGATGCGGTCTCGATTGCATCTCTGGTGGTAACCACTGAAGTTGTGGTGGCAGATAAGCCTGAGCCCCCTGCTCCTGCAGGTGGCGGTGGTGACCCCATGGGCGGTATGGGTGGTATGGATCCCATGGGCGGCATGGGCGGCATGGGAATGATGTAATTCCGCGATTGGGATCCCCTTAAAGGGATCCCACCAGTCGAGAGTGGATTCGACACACCGATAAGGCTTCACGGGGTGGGTGGCTGCACAGTCTCCCCAATTCTCGATTTAGGGCCTGGAGTTCTGTGATCTGCAAGCCTCCTATTGGCAGACCGAAGAAGGCTCCGCTGAGGACGACAGGAAAAGCAAATTTGAGCAACATGCCCGAGTCTTGCGAGACTCAATCACTCTGCCTGTTCAAGGTCCTGAGGTAATCGGCCACTTGGAGGTCGACGCCAGTAATCGCCGTGCCAACGACAACAAGATCAGCTCCATGTTCAAGGGCCTTGAGAGCTGAATCAGGCGACTTAAGGCCCCCCTCACAAATCAATGTCACCCGGTCGGGCAGTTGATCTCTCAAGGGAGAGATCAAGTTGTAGCCGGGAGGATTTTGTTGTGCTGTTTGCTCGGTGTATCCATAGAGGGTGGTTCCCACCCATTCGCATCCCAGGGATGCCGCGATTAATCCGTTTTCGATGGAGTCCACATCTGCCATGAGTGGTGCTCCTAGGTCTTCTTTCGACCTTTGAATGAGTGCAGCAAGCTCTTCCTTTTCTGGCCTTTGGCGCGCCGTGGCATCGAGGGCGATGACGTCAGCACCGGCTGCCCAGACCGCTTGAATGTCCTCCCAGCGAGGTGTGATGTAGACCGAGCTGTCTGGAAAGGTGCGCTTCCATAGGCCAATGATCAGCGCGTTAGGACAGCGGTTGCGTACAGCCCCGATGTGCTCTGGGCTCTCCAGGCGCACACCAGTTGCCCCGTTGCGAAGACTGGCTTCAGCCATGGCCGCAATCACGTCGGGATGCCGCATGGGTGATCCTTCCGGAGCCTGAACGGACACGATCAGGCCACCCTCAAGCTGGGCGCGGGATGGAATGGGCATGGTGCTCAGGATGCCTGCAGATCTTGGACTGCTGAGGACGCAACCATCCAGCGACGAAAGCGCTGAGCCCCGAGTGCAATCGGAGGGGGTGCGATGGCGAGTGGCGGATTTGAACAACGATCAGCCAGCTCTTCAATCACCCCAGCCTCATCATTGGAGTGACTCGGAAGGGGTGCCACGTGTAACGCCGGTGTCTCTGTTTCGACCGTTGGATCGCTGACGAGAGAGAGGTCTTGGATCTTTGGACTCACCTCTGAACTCAGGGGAGAGGGGAGAGCGTCTGGGGAGGATTCAGCCGTTCGTTTGGGAAGAGAGCTCACCCCATAGCGATGCACCCACTGCACTTCTAATTGCTCGATAAGGGGGGTTTCTCTTAATTCATTGGCGACCAGCAAGCGACGCTGCAGGTCTAGTTGGCGGGGGTTCAGGGGCTGAAACGAAGAGACAGACACGGAATCAAGAGAGTTTGCGGTTGAGCAGTGGTCGGATGAGGAGAAACAGCCCCACGGTGAGCCCGGTCAAGACCAATAAGCAGGTCTGTCCTGTGACTGACCCATAGGGTGCGTCCAAGAGAACCACTGAAAGATCGAGAGGGCCTGCATAGGCCGCTCGAATTGGTTCTATCGCGAAGGTAAGGGGATTTAGGGCTGCTAGCCAGCCCATCCACACAGGCATAAAGCTGAGAGGTGCCAATGCGGTGCTTGCAAAGAGCAGAGGAAGATTGGCGACAAAAATCACCGCAATCAACTCAATGTGACCCGGCAAGGCAAAGGCCAAGCCCAGACTTAAGGCCGTTACGGCAAACACCAACAGCAGCAGGGTGAACAGAACGAGCAGGAGACCACCAGCTCCAGGCCATCCATATCCGAGCAATGCCGCTGTCACCATGATCGCCAAACTCTGCACAAGGCTCAACGTGGTGATGAAAATCACCGAAGCGAAGACAATGGAACTTCGACTTCTTAAGGGCGCAACAAGAAGTCGGTTGAGAAAGCCAAATTCGCGGTCAAACATGACCGGAAGTCCTGCATTGAGTGCACCGCTGAACGCTGTGAACACAATCACTCCAGCCCCCAGAAAGCGCCCGTAGCTCATGCCGCCGGGCAATAGGCCCTCAGGAGCCTTAGAGAACAGAGCTCCAAATAAAATCAACCAGATCAGTGGCTGCAGAACTCCGGCAATCAGTGTGGAGGGACGCCGTTTGAGCTGCACGAAGAGGCGACGCGTTAGAGCTGTCGTTTCCTGGATGAGCTCCGTCAAAGCTCCTCGTGAGGACACTTGGCTGGCATCGATCTGAAGAAGGGGTGTGGTCATGGGGCGCACTGATGGAAATCGGAGGGTGAAAGAAGGTCGTTACCGCATGGCTTGCTTGCGCTCTTGCTTCGGATCACGCTGACCGGCAATGGCAAGCTCAGCATCCATCAGGGTGCGACCTGTGGCCTGAAGGTAAACATCGTCAAGACTGGGCCTGCTTTGGGCAAGGGCAAACACGGGAAGTCCTGCGTCTTCCAAGCAAAGGCGAAGCCGAGGAAGGACCTGCTCTCCATCGACCACAAGGTTCAGGGAGTGGCCTTGCGAGCGATTAATCACAATGTTTTGGACGCCATCAAGGGGTTGAAGCAAGTCGCGAATGGTCTCTGCTTCCTGCTCATTACTGAACTCACGCACACGCAAGGTGACCCGATCCCCTCCAAGACGTTTCTTGAGTTCGTTTGGTGTGCCCTCAGCAATCACCGTCCCGGCATCAATGATGGCCATTCGATCTGCGAGTGCTTCCACTTCCTCGAGATAATGGGTGCTGAGCAAGACCGTTGTGCCCTGGTCTCTTAAGTCACGGAGCACGTTCCAGATCACGGCCCGACTTTCGATGTCAAGTCCGACCGTGGGTTCGTCGAGGATGAGCAGTTGGGGGCGATGTAAGAGACCAGCCGCTAGATCAAGTCGACGACGCATGCCTCCGGAATAAGTACCGCATCGACGGTCGATCCAGGCATTCATGCCCAAAATCTCGTTCAGCTCGTCGATCCGTTGGTTCCTCTGCTTTGGTCGTAAGTGATAGAGGTCGCCTTGAAGTTCAAGGAGCTCACGCCCGGTGAGGATTTTGTCAATCGCTACCTCTTGAGCGACATAACCAATAAGGCGTCGAACGTCCCGTTGGTCTTTCAAGGCATCCAGGCCAGCAATGCGGACATTGCCAAGATCTGGAGCCAGAAGAGTGGCAAGAATTCTCAGTGTTGTGGTTTTGCCAGCACCATTCGGCCCCAGCAGGCCATACAGACATCCTTCAGGGACTTGCAAGCTCAAGTCCCTGAGCGCTGAAACCGTCCCGTAAGACTTTTCCAGGTGATCGAGCACGATCAGGGACATGAAACCGTCCAAAAGCGAGGTTAAATAATCTAGGAAGCGACAGGAAGAAATCCGCCCGCGAGGATGTCAAAGACGGCCCTCACTTGCAGGTCAAACTGAGCGGATCCAGACATTCGGCTCATGACAAGCAAGAGACAGATTCCAAAGAGATAAAGGATCGACCAACGAAACAATCCCTTAGCGCGAACCCGGTTGGTGGGCTCAGCAGCCAGACGCTCCACCATCTGCAGAAGGCGGCCGTTGAAGGGAATGACTAACAGCCCATACAAGGCACCACCCTCAGGTAGGGCCCAAATGCCCAAAAAGCTCAGCAAGATCGTGGCCCATCCATAGCGTCGAATCGCCCTAGTCGTGACCAAAGGTCCTTTAACAACAGGGAGCATTGGAATCCCAACGGCCCGATAGTCGTCATGCAACAGCAGGGCTAGTGCCCAGAAATGGGCTGGAGTCCAGACCATTACAAGAGCGAACAGCCACCATCCACCTAGGCCGATATGGCCTGTTGCTGCAGCGGCTCCGACCAATGGTGGGATGGCGCCAGCAACACCGCCAACCACAATGTTTTGCGTGGTGCGGGGCTTAAGAAGCGCGGTGTAAAGCAGGACGTAACTGCAGAGCCCTAAGAGAGAGAGTCCAGCCGCAAGGCAATTCACCCCGCTGACGAGAAGAGCAGCAGCAGCAAGAGTGCAGGACACTGCGCCAATAAAGGCTGCGGATGGTGACAACCGTCCAGATGGAAGGGCTCGACCACTCGTGCGCAGCATGCGTCCATCGAGCTCCTGCTCCCACAAACAGTTGAGAACTCCTGCGGCGGCTGCCGCTAACGCACCACCACCAAGGGTGCATGCCAGCCTTGGTGAGGAGAGGGGCCAGCCTTCGGTGAGTGCCATTCCTCCCAACGTGGTGGCCAGGAGAAGAGGGATCAACCTTGGTTTGGCGACCTCAAGCCAAGGGGGAAGTTTGATTCTCTTGCGAGATGGCACGACCTCCTCCCTCGTGAGGGATGGTGGCATTGGAGCAACGGAAGCTGAACTAGCCATGACAGGGCTCCAGGGTTGAAGAATCGCGAGCGATGGTGAGAGGGGAGTCGGGTGTTGACGGACGTCTCCAGGTGAGAGCAGCGAGGACGGCCACGAGAAGACAGGCAACGAGTTGATGACACACCGTCACAGCGGGCTGACTTAGACCAAGCCGCAAGGTGAAAACACCCAAAGCGATCTGCGTTGAGACCAGGAGAGTGGCTGTGATGAGGAGGGGCCATTGCTGACGAGCCCAGCCGCCGGCGATCAGAGCTGTTGCAACGAACAGCAAGACACAGACGGCTGCTGGAGTTGCTGCACTGCGATGCCAATGGAGCCATTGGCAGGACTGACCCTCTTGTAAACAGCGTTGGGCTGCCCATGAGGTCGCCATCCGCCCTCCAAGAAGGCATTGTGCTGAAACGGCTGCAAGGCTGATTCCTCCAAGCAAGGGCCACCAGCGAGGGGCTGCAGATCCTTTGGCACCTGCAGTGAGCAGCCTTTGTGTGAGTCCGCTCATCACAATGACCAGGGTCAGAGCCAGCACAAGATGGGCTGTGACCACTGCGGAGGGGAGCAGTTGAAGCACGGTCAAAGCACCGAGGCCGCCCTGAAGAATCACCAACAGAACCAAAAGGGACGACAGCGGCAGCAACCAACGGGGCAGTTCCTTCCTCCAGAACCAGGCGGCACCGAGTTGGACCAGCAGGGCGATGCCCACAACGAAGGCATCCAGGCGGTGGAACCATTCCAAAAACACCTTGAGGTTCATCTGGCGACCAGGCAGCAGGCTTCCGTAGCAAAGAGGCCAATCAGGACAGGCCAGCCCTGCCTCCATGACCCGGGTTGCGCCTCCAATTACCACGAGTGCAATTAGAGCCACGACCAGGTGAGCAGCGAGCTGCGCCAGACGCAAACGAACCGGAACTGTTGCCGATGAATTCAACGACTGTTACTCCTAATCGCATGGTTTATTTTTGTAAACTAGCGATTTGATCTCGAACGGCACGCTAATTACAGGTCTCCGACATTTTTAAGAGCGCCAACATCTCCCTTTGCTGACAACAGCGCCCTAAAACAGCTTTGTTAGCAGGAACTACAGGCTGCTTTAACAATCACAGCATCAAGAAGGGCTGTGATCTCCATAGTCTGAAGAGACATGTACCAGGAGTTTCGTGCCTATCCCCTCGGCAATTCTCACTCTTGTGCTGGGAATGATCCTTGTGCTGGGTGGATTGTGGATTGGCCAAAACGTCAACCTCCTTCCTGTTGATGCCAGCGTCAATGCACCCATCTACGACGAGCTGTTTCGTGTTCTGTTCAGCATCGGAACGATTCTGTTTGTAGGAATCGTTGGGGTGGTCGTGTTCAGCCTCGTTCGTTTCCGCCGCAAACCCGGACAGATTGGTGACGGGATTGCACTAGAAGGCAATTTGCCTCTGGAGATCTTTTGGACTGCTGTCCCAGCCATTGTTGTGCTGTTTGTAGGCTTATTCAGCTACGACATCTACGAACGAATGGGGGGAATGGTTCCCCTTAGTCATGGGGGGCACGGTGATTCTCAAGCCAGTGAAGAGAGGGTTTGGGGAGGAATTGGTACTGCAGGGGCGATGCAAGCCAGTTCAGATATGGCGATATCTCCTCTTCCGGTTGAGGTCACGGCGATGCAATTTGCCTTCCTATTCCATTATCCCGATGGAGACATTATTTCTGGAGAACTGCATGTTCCATCAGGACGCCCTATTTCATTGAAAATGGAGGCCAAAGATGTGATCCATGCGTTCTGGGTTCCAGAATTCAGGCTCAAGCAAGACATCATTCCAGGCCAGCCAACATTGCTTAATTTCACTCCCACTCGTCCAGGCCGTTATCCAGTGGTTTGCGCTGAACTTTGCGGCCCATATCACGGTGGTATGCGCTCCACAGTGGTGGTTGAGTCGGCCGACGACTACGACGCCTGGTTCCAGGCCAATCGCAAGCTCCCTGTATCTGAGGCATGACACTCACTCTTCCGCAGCAAAGCAAACCCCCCTCGTTGCAACCAACTGGGTGGCTTCGCTATCTCAGTTTTAGCGTCGATCACAAAGTGATCGGACTTCAATATCTTGTTTGTGGCTTTGCTTTCTACCTGATTGGTGGTGCCCTTGCTGGCGCTATCCGTACAGAGCTGACCAGTCCAGTGTCAGATTTTATGCCACGGGAGGTTTACAACCAGGTGCTTACCTTGCACGGCACTGTGATGATCTTTCTCTGGATCGTTCCTGTCGTGAATGGTGCCTTTGGTAATTATCTGATTCCGTTTTATGTTGGGGCCAGGGACATGGCCTTCCCAAGGCTGAATGCTGTTGCTTTTTGGTTGATTCCCCCTGCTGGTTTACTCCTGATCACCAGTTACTTTATTACTGGTGCAGCGCAGTCTGGTTGGACAGCATATCCACCTCTCAGTCTTACAACTCCTGCGAGTGGTCAGATTATTTGGATCCTGAGCGTTTTATTGCTTGGGGGAAGTTCAATTTTTGGCGGCATTAACTTCATTGCCACGATTCTGAAATTGCGTCGTCCTGGCTTGAAGCTGATGCAATTGCCGATGTATTGCTGGGCGATGCTTGGAACGAGTATTCTTGTTGTTCTTTCGACACCTGTTCTTGCTGGTACTTTGATCCTTCTAAGCTTCGATATCGTTGCGCATACGGGATTCTTTAATCCGGGAATGGGTGGAAATGTTGTTGTCTATCAGCACCTCTTCTGGTTTTACTCTCATCCAGCGGTCTATATCATGGTGCTGCCAGCATTTGGCTTGGTGAGTGAAATCCTTCCAATTCATTGTCGGAAACCACTTTTTGGATATACCACGATGGTGTATTCGATCATGGCGATCGTTGTTCTTGGGCTTGTTGTTTGGGCTCATCACATGTTTACCAGTGGTACTCCTCCATGGATGCGTCTGTTTTTCACAATTGCAACGGCCTTTATTGCTGTTCCGACTGGTATCAAATTCTTTAATTGGATAGCCACTTTGTGGGGAGGGAAAATCAGCCTCAATAGTGCAATCCTCTTCTCTTGCGGTTTTATCGTCAACTTTGTTTTAGGCGGTATTACTGGCGTAGCCCTTGCTCAAGTTCCTTTCGATGTTCATGTGCACGACACCTACTTCGTCGTTGCTCACTTCCATTACATTGTTTATGGAGGATCGGTTTTTGTGATCTTCGCGTCTGTTTATCACTGGTTCCCAAAAGTGACTGGCAGGATGCTGGATGAAAATATCGGACGTTTTCATTTCTTGTTGACGTTCATTGGATTCAACCTTTGCTTTGCCCCCCAGCATTGGCTTGGCCTCAATGGCATGCCCAGGCGTGTTGCTGAATACGATCCGCAATTTGCGTTTGTGAATCAGATCAGCAGTGTTGGCGCCCTGTTGATGGCCCTCAGCACCTTGCCCTTCCTTTGGAACGTGTTCGCGAGTGCACGCTCTGGTGAGATTGCTGGAGACAATCCTTGGCGTGCCTTGACCCCTGAATGGTTGACCACCTCTCCACCTCCTGTAGAGAACTGGAAAGGTGAACCTCCTTTGGTCACTCACCCCTATGGGTATGGAATCCCTGCAGACAAGATCGACTTGAAAGATGCCAGTGGCAGTGATTTATGGAGCAACGGCCGATGACTTCCCTATCCCCTCAAGACCAAGCGGTTGAAATTCAGGAGCATCACGAAGAAAGCCACCCCGACCACCGCATGTTTGGCTTAGCCACCTTCTTGGTGGCTGACGCGATGACCTTCGCAGGGTTTTTCGCTGCTTATCTCACGTTTAAGGCTGTTAATCCTCTCCTGCCTGGTGCTGTGTATGAGCTGGAGCTTCCGCTTCCAACGCTGAACACCATTCTCTTGCTTGTCAGTAGTGCCACCTTTCATCGCGCTGGTGTCAATCTGCGCCGAAGTGACATGCAACGCTGCAGGCGCTGGTTACTCCTGACAGCCATTCTCGGTTTGGCCTTTTTGGTGAGTCAGATGGTGGAGTATTTCACCTTGCCATTTGGGTTGACTGACAATCTTTATGCCAGCACTTTCTACGCTCTCACTGGCTTCCACGGTCTGCATGTGACCCTGGGTGCCCTAATGATTCTGATTGTGTGGTGGCAATGTCGCACCCCTGAGGGGCGCGTTACAGCAGACAATCACTTTCCCCTCGAAGCGGCAGAGCTCTATTGGCACTTCGTTGACGGCATTTGGGTTGTCTTATTTGTGATTCTGTATCTCATCTGAGCGAGCTTGGTCTCTAAAGCCTCCAATGTTCTTTAGATCCCTTTGTTGCTTCATGTGAGAGTTATGGCCAGAATCAAATAAATTTCTTGAGTTAGATGCTCACTGGCCAGGAATTGCTGAACAGGGCCCGGTCACTCAGCAATCGCTCTGAACACGAAATTGCGCGGGGATGCGGGTATGTCGGTCCCAGTGGTCGCGTTCTGCTTAAGGGCTTTTACAAAGCTTTGGTGGAAGCGAAGGGTTACAAGTTGCCCTCTGCCAGTTCTGGTGGTGGTGGAACCAGAGGTCGCCAAGCCGAATTCAAGACCCGGGTTCATGGGAATGGAAATCTGCTGATCGGTCATGCCTATACCCGTCGCCTTGGCCTAGAACCTGGCCAAGAGTTTCGGATTGAACTGCGTCAAGACTCCCGTTCCATTTGGCTTCTTCCAATGAACAACAAGGAGCTCAAGGTTGCAGAGGTGAGCCCTGAGCAGGATCAAGACACAAAGAAGGACCCAGGATGAGACCCGGGCCCTTCGCTGACTGGTCTTAAGACGCTGACTGCGAGCTGATCATGCAGCAGCTGGTGGATCTTGATCGTTGTGAATGGTTGAGCTCAAGGCGATTAGATCAATGCCGCTGAATAGGAAGCTGATGCCTACAAGTGCGCCCAGCACCCAAAGCAAGCCCCAGAACTTCAGAGTCACGATCAGCAGCCCAAGGATGAAGGTGACGACTCCATTAGCAATCGCCCAGCCCGCTCCAGGACGGTTGCTGTGAGATAGGCCGTTGAAAAAGGCCACAACACCCTCCACAAGAAAGACGATTCCGATCGCTAGTGACAGCGTTGCGACCTGTTCCGCCGCGTCTGCAGGACTGCGGAAATTGCTGATCATTGAAGCCCCCGCAACGATGAATAGGGTTGAAACCACTAATCGCCAGAAGCAAATCCAGCGCCCCATGCGTTTGGAGCGGGCCAGATTGCTGATCCAACCCACCACGCCTCCAACAAGAAAGACAACGGCGATCACTCCAGTGGCCCATACGGATGCAATCACAGGAAAGACCAGGGCGAGGACGCCCAAAATGATCAGCAGAATGCCTTCAGCGATGGCGAAAGCTTTAAACGTTCCAACGGAATCGGAACGATCGTCAGCGGTCATGAATTTTGTATCAGAGACAACCCCCGAACGGTATTGATTCCCAGAAGCGCTGACCCGTTTTTGTGATGTTCCCTCAGCTCCAACCTTCAGCTCCAACCTTCAGCTCCAACCTTCAGCTCCAACCGTTGGAGGCGAGCCATTCAGAGCTCAGAGAGCTGTGGTTTCCAGGGGTGGTTGGCGCTCCCTCCCGCGCGTGGTCGAGCAAGCGTTCCGTATAGCGAGCGAGAAGATCGATTTCTAAATTCACTTGATCCCCTGGTGCGAGATCGCGCAATGCCGTGGCCATCCAGGTGTGAGGAATCACGGCGATCCAAAATCGCGCGCCAGCATCGGCACACCCTGCCACCGTGAGGCTGATGCCATTGACAGCAACACTGGCTTTTTCACAGATGTACCGGCCATAGGCGGCATCTCGCCAGCGCAGCTCGAGATTCCAGGATTGGCTAAGGGCTTCGATGCCCACCACCTCGCCGATGCTGTCGACATGACCACTCACGAGATGTCCGCCAAGGCGATCCGACAAGCGGAGGGCTGGCTCCAAATTGACCGAACCGCCAGAAGATGCTTTGCGTCCGAGTGTGCTGCGTTGCAGCGTTTCCTCGCTGACATTGGCGAGAAATCCATCACCGACCAATGCCGCCACCGTGAGACAGACGCCATCGACGGCAACGCTGTCCCCCAGCTGAAGGGGAGCGAACGGAGCGCAGCCACTCACGACGAGGCCACTGCCGCGGCGTTCAATCCGACCAACAGCTTGCACTAGACCCGTGAACATGCTGTGCATTCAGCGTGAGTTCAATGGTCATAATCGAGGAAGGGGGTGAGAGCTGTCGATGGTGGAAATGAGTGTGTGCGGGATTGCGTTGGATGCCGCCAGTAGAAGTCCAATCGTCCTGCTTCGAGATCCATCTCGACGGCGACAAGTGCCGATCTGGATCGACCAGGCCCAGGCCCACAACATCATGGCCGGATTGAATGGAGAGCCATCTCCTCGCCCCTTAAGCCATGACTTGATGGTGCGCTTGTTGGCTGCTGGTGAACTTCATCTCGACCGGGTCATCATCCATGCGATTGAAGACAGCACCTTTCGCGCTGTGTTGAAACTCAGCCATGACGCGCCAATCGACGCGATCGAAGATTCCCCAGAAGGTGAGCCGATCGAGGAGAGCGAGGCAAAGGAAGAGCTCTTAGACATTGATGCCAGGCCCAGTGATGCCATTGCGCTTGCCATCCGCACTGGTAGCAGCATTTGGATGTTGGAAGAAGTTGTCGCTGAAGCCTCGATTGCTGTGGATGTCGAAGCGGATGCAGAGGATCGAAATGAGTTTCGTCGATTTTTAGATCAGGTCAGTCCTGCCGCCATGGTCAGGCACCTTCAGTCAAGACAGCACAAGGACGAGGAAACGGACCAGGTAACGGACGACGACAATCTGGGATGACAACAAAGCCTTGCTCTGGTGCTGGGGTTCGACGTGCCTTTGGCACTGGTCCTGCGGTGAGTTTGTTCACCCTGGGGACAATGCGTGCTTTGAAAGACCGCGAGCAAATGGTTGCCATTGTGCGGGCAGCCCATGCCGCTGGGATCAATCATTTAGAGACGGCACCCGCCTACGGCCCTGCTGAAACCTTTTTGGGGCAGGCCTTGGATCAGTTGGCTCAAGAAGGGATTGCCCCTGAGGGGGGGTGGTTAATCACCAGCAAACTCCTTCCAGGCCTGTCTTTGGAGCAAGGACAACGCGCCTTGTCTTCATGCCTTGACCGCTTGGGACGCCCTTTTCTGCACGGCTTGGCGGTCCATGGTCTGAATCGAGAGGAACACCTGCATTGGGCGCTCGAAGGGGATGGAGCCAGGCTCCTGGACTGGGCCCTGAAATCTGGGCTTGTGGGTCAGGTGGGTTTCAGCAGCCATGGCTCCAATCCACTTATCGCTCGTGCGATAGCAAGTGGTCGCTTTCGGTTTTGCAGCCTGCATCTCCATTTGTTGGATCCAGCAAGGCTCCCCTTGGCGTTGGAAGCGTTGGATGCAGGAATGGGAGTGATGGCGATCTCTCCCGCGGATAAGGGTGGTCGCTTGCAAGCTCCAAGCCCATTGCTAAAGGCAGATTGCCAGCCGTGGGAACCCTTAGCTCTTGCTTACCGCTACCTGTTGGCCGCTGGGGTTAGCACCCTCACGGTTGGGGCCAGCAGCCCGAGCGATCTCAACCTTGCCGCCTCCATGGCCAGCAGCGATGGGGCGCTTACCCATGCAGAACAGACCGCTATGACCCGACTGGAATTGTTGCGTCAACAGCGGCTCGGTGAAACGCTTTGCCATCAATGCAAAGCCTGTCTCCCCTGTCCGAAAGAGGTGCCCATTCCTGAGTTGCTGCGACTGCGCAACCTGCGACTCGCCCACGACCTCCAGGAGTTCACAGAGGAGCGTTACAACTTGATTGGGCGCGCTGGCCACTGGTGGGAGGAGGTGAATGCCGAAGGGTGTGAGAGCTGTGGGGATTGCCTTCCCCGTTGCCCGCATCAACTGGCGATCCCTGATCTGTTGGCGGAGACCCATCAGCTATTGGCCGCGTCCCCTCGACGACGTCTATGGGGTTGATGCCTTCCACTTGGCTTTCATCGCGTCCTGCTCCGACGGATCCAGAAGGGCAAGATTCCAGCAGCGTTGCCAGACCTCGTTGGAGGGAAGGACAAGGGCGCGAAGCCGTTTTGGCACTCGCGACATGGCGATGCTGAGTTGTGAACGAGCCAGGGGCGGAACCCATCCTGCAGAGAGCAGCCGACTAAGCAGCGGTTCTTCCCAGGCTTTTTTGACCCAGTCTTGAGGTAAGGGCTCTTTGCTTGAACTCGGGCGCAGCATCAGGGTCCAGTTCAGAGGCGCACCCTGCAAAGGCAGCACTGCATGCAGCCTTTGGTCTCGAAGGAGCGCTCCCATACACCGTTGCAGAGGCAGCACTGCAACTTGTGCATCGCCTTGCAGCAACCAGTTGAGGGCGTGTCGATCATCAAAACTGATGGCTGCCTGTCTGAGCTGTCGCAGCGCATCAGGGGTCTGCATGTGAGCTGTCAGCGACATCACCAGTCGCGGGCTCGACGGGAAAAGGACTTTTCCCTTGAGTTCTGGATCCAGAAGCACCTCCCAGCTGTTGGCCGCTTGGTTTCTGAGGGTTGGTTCTCCTCGAAACAGCATGACCCAGGGGCTAACGCCCACAGGGAAAATTTTGCCTTTCCAGGCGGTGGGTAATTCAGACAGAAACCGCTCTGATGCCGCTCCTAGTTGCGCTTGAAGAGGAGCGGCATCAATGGCTTGAAACGATCCCGGGTTAAGACTCGATAACCAACCATCCCCAATCGTGAGTAGATCGGTGGACGAGAGCCACGAGGCGGCGGCGGAGCTGTTGATGGCTTTCAGCTCTTTAGTACGCCAGGGAGCCTTGAGCTGCTTTTGCCACAGTGCAGGAAGGCTCTTCTCTGGGGCCCGCAAAAGGGGCGAACCATTGGATCGCGCACAGCCTGCCAGCGATGAGAGTCCGGCAATGAAGCCGGCCTGAAGCAGCTGTCGCCGGCGAAACGAAACGGGCTGAGCAGATGGGCCGATCATCCTCAAACCTTACGGGGCTGGATCACTTGGGAATTCGTTGGGAATTCAGGGGGGTTGAGCCTGGATTCGAGCAATTGATCCATGGCGTTGTCGCATGCCTGGCTGATGCGGTTTAGGGACAGTCCCCGCAGTTGTGCAAGCAACGTAAGACCACCGGCACCTACGCCCTCTTTGACGTGGCCAAGCTCGTAGTCACGCAGCGAGCGGTGTCGACTGTTGCGAAAGCGAAGACCACTCGCCAGGGCAGAGATGGAAACATCGAAATGATCTTCCAGTAGTGCCAGCAGCTCTACCAAAGATGCGCGCTTGCTCCCGGTTGGTGTCAGCACTTCCCCAGCCAACCAGGCCGTTGTGCCAATCAGCACTTGATTGGAAAGCAAGCGCCGCTCTCTGGACGACACCATGCTGAGGGCGAGTGCCAGCACGGCAGCCATCTGACTGCCCCCAGCCAACAGGAGGGGTTGACTGCTAACCAGGGATCCGATCAGTAACCCGGTTGCAAAGGCCTGAAAAGGATCTCCCACGGCAGCTAAAAGCTCCTGAGCAGAAGGCGTTGCGCCGAGCTCTGCCGATTGCAGCCCCTGATGCACAAGTTCTCGTTTTAACGCCATCGGTGGATGGATGGCACTACCACTGATCAGGTCATTGGCGGGAAGTCCAAGACCACAAAGAACGGCTAACGCTGTGGTGGTTCCTCCGGGGACACATTCAGCAAGAACCAGTGGTTGCCGCAAACGCTCACCGAAACGTTGGCCTTTGCTGAGCAGCTGCTGGACTCGCTGAGGCGTCATGGAGTGCCCGGTGCTGATGCATGCGGCTGGACCGAGCTGCGGATCCTCAAAGCGCAGATGAGCGAAGGGAGGCAACTTGGACAGCCCAATCGATCCCACCCAGGGCTGAATCTGGATGGCCTGCGCAGCAACCCAACTGATCAACGCAGGCGAGACGCCGGCGGGCAGAGGCGGCAATGGCCAGCGGGGCCGATGTGAGGGCCCATAAAGAAGCAGCTCAGCGTCAGCAATGGCGGTGTAGCGGCGTGATTCAGACGTTGCACCGGCAGCAGAGATGCCTTTCACCTCTGCGGTCAACGTGGAGGACAGCAGCAGTAAAAGATCAGGAGCTGGTCCCGGGTCGGACCAAAAGCGGTGAGTGGCTCCTGACCAAAACTCGGATGCTGGGCCCGAAAGGCGCGTGCATCCCGCTGGGAGCTTAAAGAGGGTCGAGGGCGACCAGGCCATGGAGCAGGGGAGGAGGTTCAGGAATCGGAGCTTGGAGACGGGGAAAGATCCAGTAGGCCAAGGCGTGGAGAGCTAGTACGTAAACGAGCTGCTGCACCACAACGAGCGTGATAGCCATGGCTTGCACCAAAAGCAGATCAGGGGCGAGGGGCAACTGCATCAGCTCAAGGACACGATCGAGGAGTCCGGCGCCGGCTCTTGTAATCACCACCCAAAGGTTCTCGCCCACCATCAAGGACAGCGCGACCACCCTCACCAGGAATCCTGCCGCTCCAATGACGACACCTAGCCCCCAGCTGATCCACCAGCTCACCTTTTTGTGCCAGCACCATCCGAGCCAAATGGACAGCAATCCGTAGGGAAACAGCATCAGGGGCCCACGCAGAGGACCCATGAGCACCACCAGCAGCAGAATTGCTACAACGACGCCCTCTAGTCCGGCCCGCCGGCCCCGTCGAACAAGAAGCAGCGCTAAAGGAAGCGGCAGGGCAAGACGGAACAGGGCTCCACCGATGGGTAAGTAATAGAGAGCCAGCCAAATTAAGGCTGCCGCCGCCGCCAGGTATGAGGCCTCCATCATGCGCAGAGCTTGTCGACGGCTGAGGCGTGGTTCCATCACGCTTAGGGCTGCCTTTCGCTGTCATTGGTGGCTTCTTTGGAGGCCTGACGCGAAGGGATTTTCTCGATCGTTTCAACTTCGAAACCAATTCCAGCGCGACGTAAGGCATCCGTGACACTTTCCGCAGGTGCGGCAGGATCAGCGGCCGCCAAGCGAATCGTGATGCGATAAGGCCGAGGGTCAGCGGGCATCCGACGGACGGGGGCTGATTCTGTTGTGGCGGGTTGGACTTTGGTCAACTCTTTTTTTGTCGTCTTCGGTTCTGACGAGTCTGTGGGCTCCACTTCCGCCTCCGAATCCGAGGTCGTCTGGTCCTTCAAGCTCTGGTCTTCAGCCTTCGCCGGTTCCTTCAATGTCGGCTGGGCCGCGGCGGGTGTGGGTGGTGAATCGAAGCTATCGGCCAGCTTTTGTCCAAACGTTGTCCCTGAGCAGGCCTGTAAGGCGAGCAGCAGCGGTATCAGCAACCACCGCGCGAGCATTAAGCGTCACCAGGACGGATGACGCGCACGGCACTCGCGCGAAGGCGCCCGGTCTTCGTCATTGCCGGTGCTTTACGGGCAGCAGGTTTGGCGGTTGTGCCCTTGGCGGTTGTGCCCTTGGCGGTTTCACCCTTGGTGGTGCTTTTGGCTTTGCTGGTGCTTTTGGTTGTTGAGGTTTTGCGTTTCGTGGTTTTTTTTGTGGCGGCTTTTGCGTCGAGGAGTTCGATCGCTTCCTTCAGGGTGATGTCGTCGGCCCCTTTGCCCTCAGGCAATGAAGCATTCACTTTTCCCTGTTTGACATAGAGGCCGTAGGGGCCATCGAAGACCTGCACGGTCTCTTCGCTTCCCTCCGGTTTGCCAAGGTCCTTTAGCGCCGTCCTTCCCCCTCGGCCCCGCTTTGGCATGGCGAGTAGTTCCAGGGCTCGACTGAGACCAACGGCAAGGACTTCGTCTTCGCCTTTGAGGGAGCGATAGTCCTTTTCGCCTTTTCCTTTGTCCCAAACCACGTAGGGGCCAAAGCGACCCAAGCCAGCCTGAACCTTTCCGCTCTCTGGATGTTCGCCTAGGAGCCTGGGCAAGCGCAGTAGCCCGAGCGCATCATCAAGTTTCAGCTCTTCGGGCTTCACTCCTTTCGGCAAGGAGGCCCGTTTCGGCTTGGGGTTTTCGTCGCTGACCTGACCCTTTTGCACATAGGGGCCGTACTGACCGAAGAGCAAATAAACAAGATCACCCGTTTCTGGATCCTCACCGAGCGCTTCTGGACCATCCGCCTTTTGCTTGAGGATGAGTTCTGCTTGTTCCTGATCCAGTTCACCAGGGGTGATCTCTTTTGGAAGGGTTGCTTTGATCAGCTCCTCTTCTCCGTCGTCACCAACGCGCTTGGATTCGAGATAGGCCCCAAAGCGACCGATCCTGACCACGCACGGCAAGCCCTCGAGGTCAATCGTGCGTGACGCTCCAGGGTCGATGTCTCCCTCACGTTTGTGGACCAGGGACTCCAGTCCTTCATCGCCTTTGAAAAATCCATCCAAATAAGGCAGCCATTGCACTTTCCCGGTGGAGATTTCATCCAAGGTGGTTTCCATGCGGGCAGTGAATCCGGTATCCACCAAATCGGGGAAGTGCTCCTCAAGCAGAGCGGTCACAGCAAAGGCTGTGAAACTTGGGGTGAGCGAATTGTTGTTGAGCGAGGAATAGCCACGATCCACGATCGTGCCGATGATGCTGGCGTAGGTGGAAGGACGACCGATCCCTTCTTTCTCCAGCATTTTCACCAGGGAGGCTTCGCTGAAGCGAGCGGGCGGCTGGGTTTGGTGTCCGAGAGCTTCAACCTCATGAACCTTGGGTGAATCGCCAACGTTCAGGGCGGGCAACAACACTTCCTGACCTTCCAAAGCCGCATCAGGGTCATCGCTGCCCTCGACGTAGGCGCGGAAAAAGCCGGGGAAATCAATGCGCTTTCCACTGGAACGGAACAGGGCTTCTCCAACCGTGAGGTCCACCGCGAGCATGGTGAGTCGGGCTTCTGCCATTTGGCTAGCGACTGTGCGTTTCCAAATCAGCTCGTACAAAGACAAATCACGCCCTTCCAAGCCAGTTTCGGAGGGGGCTCGGAAGCTCTCCCCAGAAGGTCGGATCGCCTCATGGGCTTCCTGAGCATTGCGTGACTTGGTGCTGAACTGCCTGGGCCCGTTGCTCAGATACTCCTTGCCGTAGCGCGATTCCACACAGCTGCGTGCAGCCGTAATGGCTTGATCGGAGAGATGCACCGAATCGGTGCGCATGTAGGTGATGTAACCGCGTTCATACAGGCCCTGAGCGCAGCGCATCGTCTCCCGCGCTGACAGACGCAATTTGCGATTTGATTCTTGCTGCAGCGTGCTGGTGGTGAACGGCGGAACGGGCCTGCGCACCGTGGGCTTTTCCTCAACGGAGGAGACGTTCCAATCCGACGATTGAAGAGCAAGCGATAGGGAGCGAGCATCGTCTTCGCTCAGGAGGCGCACCTTGCTGCCTTGCTTGAGGCCTCCGGTGCTTTCATCAAAATCATTGCCGGTGGCGACTTTCGTCCCGCCGAGGTGCGTGAGCTTGGCATCAAAGCGGATGCTCTGCTGTTCGAGTGCAGCTTTCAGATCCCAATAGCTTCCACTGCGAAAGGCTCGTCTAGCCCGCTCTCGCTGCACGAGCAGACGGACAGCTACGGATTGAACACGTCCGGCCGAAAGCCCCCAGGCAACTTTCTTCCACAACAGGGGCGAGAGGGTGTAGCCCACCAATCGGTCGAGGATTCTTCGGGTTTCCTGGGCATGCACCAGCTCCATATCGAGCTCACGCGTGTCATCGAGTGCCCGGGAGATCGCCTCTTTCGTGATCTCGTGAAACACCATCCGTTTCACGGGGACCTTGGGTGACAACAGCTGGAGCAAATGCCAACTGATGCTTTCCCCTTCTCGATCTTCGTCAGTCGCTAGCAGGAGTTCATCAACGCCCTTCAGGGCGTCTTTGAGCTCGCGCACAATTTTTTTCTTGTCCTTCGGAACCACATAAAGGGGTTCGAAGTCCGCCTCAGTGTTGACTCCGAGGTTGGCCCACTTCTGACCTTTTTGAGCTGCAGGGATCTCACTTGCGTTGTTCGGCAGATCCCGCACATGGCCCATCGAAGCTTCCACCCGATAGCCCTTCGGAAGGAATCCACGGATGGTGCGGGCCTTTGTGGGGCTCTCAACGATGACCAGGGTGTTCGCCACGTGGGGTCGGTAACCGTCTCCTTCTTTATCGCACCGCCGAGCTTTCTGCAGCGAAATCAGGGAATTCACTCAGGGAAGAGCAGGAGCGCAGCTACAGTCCCTCCAATTGGTTTGACCACACTCTCCATGCCCGAATTGGGTGCTCTGCTTCTGTCCACCCAGGCCGTGGCAGCTCCTGGGGAGCTGCTCAACCTTGCTTTGCATGCCGGCACGGTTGGGCCTGAGGCAGCTGTTTTAGTGGCGATGATCGCGACCTTGTTGGTTGATTTAGCCGGAGAAAAAGTTTCAGTTCGCTGGGTTCCACCCATTTGTTATGCGGGCTTAGGTACGGCCCTGGTTCTGCTGGCTCTGCAGTGGAATGCACCCCTCGAGCCTTCGTTTTTAGGGGCTTTCCTTTCCGATCACCTTGCGATTGCTTTCAGAGCGATTGTTGCTCTTTCAACGCTCTTATCTCTTCTGATTAGTTGGAGATATGCCGAGCAAAGCGGCACTCCTGTTGGGGAATACGCGGCCATCCTGCTCGCTGCCACCCTTGGCGGAATGATGCTTTGTGGTGCAACAGACCTGGTGAGCGTTTTCGTGTCGCTAGAGACGCTTTCCGTGGCCAGTTATTTGCTGTCGGGATACATGAAACGTGATGCACGTAGTTCTGAGGCAGCGCTCAAATATTTGTTGGTGGGTTCGGCTGCTGCGGCCGTATTCCTTTACGGAGCTTCGCTTCTGTATGGCCTGAGTGGCTCAACCAGTTTGGAAGTGATTGGTGAGGCTTTGGTGACTAGCCCCACACCATTAGCCGCTCTAGCGCTGGTCTTCGTTCTTGCAACGGTGGCTTTCAAGATCGCTGCCGTTCCTTTTCACCAGTGGACTCCTGATGTTTATGAGGGTTCACCGACTCCGGTTGTGGCCTTCTTGTCGGTGGGTTCCAAAGCTGCAGGTTTTGCCCTGGCTCTGAGATTGCTCGTTGGCTGTTTTGGAAGTTTCGATACGCAATGGAAACTTCTATTCACGGTCTTGGCGATTCTCAGCATGACGCTGGGCAACGTGGTGGCGTTAGCCCAGACCTCGATGAAGAGGATGCTGGCCTACAGCTCGATTGGACAGGCCGGATTCGTGATGATCGGCCTTGTGTGCGGCACTGAAGACGGCTTTGCCGCAATGGTGCTCTACATGGCCACCTATCTCTTCATGAATCTTGGTGCATTCGCTTGCATCATCCTGTTTTCGATCAGAACGGGAAGCGACCGGATTTCTGATTATGCGGGCTTGTATCAGAAAGATCCCTTGATCACGCTTGGCCTGAGTCTCTGCTTGCTTTCCCTTGGTGGAATTCCACCGATGCTTGGTTTCTTCGGGAAGATTTATTTGTTTTTTGCTGGTTGGGCAGACCACCAATACGTCTTGGTCGTGGTTGGCCTCGTGACCTCGGTCATTTCGATTTACTACTACATCGGCGTCATCAAGATGATGGTGGTGAAGGAGCCTCAAGAGGCTTCAGATGTTGTGAAGGCCTATCCACCGATCAACTGGAGCACGATTGGACTTCCTCCCTTGAGAGTGGCTCTCGTGCTGTGCGTCGTGGTCACTGCCGTGGGCGGAATCCTTTCCAACCCGCTGTTTGAATGGGCCAGCAGCACGGTGGCTGGCACACCTTTGCTGCAGCAGGCGATTGCTACTTCCTCAGGCGCCTCCCTTGGCTGATCTCTTTGATGAAGGCCGCCCAGCGGTGGCTCAGCTCCGAGATGTCAGCAAGGTCTATGGCTCTGGAGAAACGGAGGTCAAAGCTCTCAATGGGCTTGATCTTGATGTGCGTCGTGGTGACTACCTGGCTGTGATGGGTGCGAGTGGATCGGGCAAGAGCACAGCGATGAATGTTTTGGGATGCCTGGATCGACCCACCAGCGGCTCCTATTGGCTGAATGGGAGTGCTGTTGAGCGGCTTGATGACGATGCGTTAGCAGATCTGCGCAACAAGGAACTGGGTTTTGTGTTTCAGCAGTTCCATCTCTTACCCCATGCGACGGCACTGGAGAATGTGATGCTGCCAATGATTTATGCAGGCCTTCCTTCCTTGGAGCGCGAGCAAAGGGCTGTTGCAGCTCTTAAGCAGGTTGGCCTTGGGAAAAGAATGGAAAATCGCCCCAACCAACTGTCGGGTGGTCAGCAGCAGCGGGTGGCCATCGCGAGAGCGATGATTAACAAGCCCGCTCTTCTGCTCGCTGATGAGCCCACCGGTGCTTTGGATTCACGCACGACGCATGACGTTCTGAATTTGTTTGATGAGTTGCATGCTCAAGGCATCACGATCGTTCTCGTCACCCATGAAGACGATGTGGCAGCTCGTGCCCAGACTGTGATTCACTTTCACGACGGGAAGGTCGAGCGAGTGGCACAAAACCGCATTAACCCAGGCCTTAAAACGCCTTCACCTCATTAAAAAGGGGAGTTGCTGAGAAAATGGCTCAGTTGCCAGAACCCTCTGATCAAAAGATTCGAATTCTGCTTGTGGATGACGAAGTCCGCTTGACTGAGTTGTTGCGATTGGAGTTAGACGTTGAGGGGTATGACGTTGAGGTCGCGTCTGATGGCGCCACTGGATTAATCAAAGCCAGAAGCCACCCAGAGCCTGATCTCATTGTTCTGGATTGGAACCTTCCGGATTTCTCCGGTGTGGACATATGTCAGCGAATTCGCAGTAGCGGAGTGACAACTCCGATCCTAATGTTGACCGGTCACGATGATATTGCCGATCGCGTTAAAGCTCTTGATGCCGGTGTAGATGACTATTTGGTGAAACCTTTTTCAATCGAAGAATTGATGGCTCGGTTGAGAGCGATGCAGCGAAGAGCGCAAGGCTTTTCGGTATCAGGGCAAGGGAAAGATGCCGAGCGAACATATTTGGAGGTTGGAGATTTAACAATCAATATGCAAACCAGGGATGTGCATCGTTCTGGGCAAAGAATCCAGCTTTCGGTTAAGGAGTATGAGTTGCTTTGTTTCCTGATGCGTGGAAGCGGAAAAGTGTTGGAAAGGCCTGAAATCATGAAGGGTGTTTGGGGGGAAGATTTCTATGGAGACGACAACTTGCTTGATGTTTATATACGCTACTTAAGGCAAAAAATAGAAAGCAAGGATCTCCCGACTTTGATCCATACCGTTCGTGGTGTTGGTTTTATTTTAAGAGATGAAAGTGTCTCCTCAAGCTCTTAAATAGCTCAGGCTTTGTCTCTCTCGAGACTGTTCATGAGTTGTCCAATAAGCAGCGAGACGGCATCAGTGCCAGACGTTGTTATGGGGTTGAGATCCAGCTCGCCGGGATCTTTTGCTACCCATCCCTTTCCCTGCTTCGTTCGCAGTTCAAAATGAAGATGAGGCCCAGTGCTCAGGCCGGTGCTTCCGACCCTTCCAATGACCTCACCCTGTTGGACCTTCTGCCCAGATTTGACGTAGATCTCTGAGAGATGCCCGTAGAGCGTGCGTCGCCTGGGCAACTTGTGCTCCACTTCCACAGCGATGCCATAGCCCCCGGCGAGTCCACTGCTCATGACCGTGCCTGAGAGTGCCGCGATAACTGGAGTTCCTTCTGGGGCGGCCAGGTCTTTTCCTGCATGCATCAACCAACGGCCGATCACGGGATGCTGACGCATTCCGAATTCACTTGTGGTGATTGCAGAGCCGATGATGGGAAAGAGCAAGCGCTGATCACCATTGCCTGCGATCGCAAGAGGTCTGGGCGATACAGAGAAGACGGACTCCAATCGAAATCCATGTCCGGCTCCTGCAAGAAGCGCAGAAACGGGGACCGAGATCGGAGCGAGACGCCAATTCGTTTGGCGAAAGCTTGCGCGATTGGAACGCCCGCGAAAGGCAACACCAGTCGCACATTCACGCCTGGACAGAGCGCCCCTTCGACAGGCTTGTTGAAAGCGCTGCATATCAATGGGCTTGGCCACCGCTCCTCTTACCAGCGTTCGACGCTCTTGCGGGGTGATGATTTGATTGCGTTCGAGGGCCTCCAACGAGCGATCGAAACGTTGGGGCGGCTTGACGCGAAGTTCAGCAGGAGGAAGCAGGGGCGCCAGTGGTGCTGGAAGGCCTTGAGGGCTCTGCGGAGCAGAGGGCAGGGTCAGCACCAAGGGAGCAGCAAGCCAGCGCAGGACCACTTCGTTTCAAAAGTCTTCTCAGACGAGATTGTAGAGATTGTCATGGTTGGTATGAGGCCAGCGGGTCCAGCTGGCGGCCCGGGCTCCTTGGCAAAGTTGAAGGGCTCCATTCGGGGCCAATCCTTGGATCTCCCAGATCTCTCCGCTCTGAGGATCCTTCACCTGATTGGCCCAAAGGCGGTTCTCTATCTCACGACGCACAAGCTCTGGACGGTTTGCCAGGGTCTGGATTCTCTCCAAGGCCCTTAAGACCTCCACTGTCCAAACCTCTCGTCTGGCGCATCCAGGTGGCAGGAGGTCGCGAAGGGCAATGGCCCCAGCGGGAACGGGGTTGGCCACATTCATTCCAACTCCAATGCGCACCATGCGCAAACGGCCGCCACGAAAAACCAGTCGAGGAAGCAATCCAGCCAGTTTGCGGGAATCGATGAGGAGATCGTTGGGCCATTTGATTTGGACGGGTAGCCCCGCCTGTTCCAGGCGGTCACATAAGGCGTACGCCACCATCAGCCCGAGCATGTCGGCATGACCGCTGCGCGAATCCCAGGGAAGAGCAGCGCTGATCCAGACCCCTCCACGGGCTGCTACCCAGCGGCGGCCACGCTGGCCCTGTCCTCTGGTTTGATGATCGGCCAGAACAGCTCGAGGACGTTCTCCGCGCCAGGGCACCGACTGAAGCCAATGGCTCAGTTCAATTTCCGTGCTTGCACAAACTGGTTTGCATTTCAGCCTCCAACCATCACATTGCTGTCTGCGAAGGCGATGGAGCAGCGCTCCTGCGCGTTGGTGATGGTTCAGCACTGCTGTTGCCACCAAGGCGTGAGTCGTTCGACGGCAGCCTCAAGTTCGTCGACTGGACGGACTAAGGCAAGGCGTAACCAATCACGTCCAGCCTTTCCAAACCCGGAGCCAGGTGTGAGCACAACCCCGCAATGTTCCAGAAGCTGAGCAGCCATCTGCTCGTCGCCCCATCCTTTGGCGCGGGCCCATGCAGGAAGGGGCATCCAGAGATAAAGGGCCATGGATGGCGATGGGACCGACCATCCAAGACCAGACAGTGCAGCGCGCGTTCGATCACGCCGTTCGCGGTAGATCGGCAGGAGATTGGCTGGCCAATCGGCGTGCGCCGATAGGGCCACAACAGCACCCTGCTGCAGCGCCTGGCATTGATTGAAGTCGATCACGCTTTTGATCTGCCTCAAGGCCGTAATCAGGGGTTCGGCTCCGATTGCGAATGCCAGGCGAAAGCCACCAAGACACCATCCCTTGGAAAGAGAAAAGAACTCGATCCCACGTTCCCGCCAGTGGGGACAACGCAGTAGGGAAGGGGCTTCTCCTTCAAGCGCTAGATCTAGATAAGGATTGTCGTGGGCGACCACCAGATCATGATGTTGGGCCTGACTCATTGCTTCATCAAGCCAGGATTGTTGGCCAACACAAGCTGTGGGGTTATGGGGAAAACCCAGCATTAACAGACGCAGTTGATCCCACTCACTGGCTGTGATCGCCTTGAAATTTGGTGCCCAACCTCGCTCCGGTGTGAGAGGCAGGGTCTGAATGGAGGCATCTGCTAATTCAAGGCCCCCGCGATGGGAGGGGTAAGACGGATCAAGAATTAGGGCTTGATCTCCTGGATCCAAGACCGTCAGCGGGAAATGGGCGGTCCCCTCTTGAGATCCAACCAGGAGCAGGACTTCTCGCTCAGGATCCACCGTCACCCCCAGACGCTGCTCACACCAGGCTGCGGCGGCCTCTCGAAACGAAGCCGTGGCCGCGTGCAGACAGTACGCCGCGCTCCTTGGCTCCTGGAGGTGGTCCCCCATGGCCTGCACTGCAGCGGGCGGGGGGAGCAGATCAGTGCATCCCAAGGAGAGGTCGATCAGCGGTTGCTGCTGTTGTGTTGCTCCGAGCTTGTACAGGCGCTTGCGCTGATCATTGCGATCAAATACTCCGCTCCCGAGGCGAGCCAGACGCTTAGAGGTGAGCATCCAGAAAGGCTTGCAGCTGAGGGCGGGCAATGGCCCCTTCGTGTCGAGCGATTTCCTGGCCGTTACGGAACAGAATCAGGGTTGGAATGCCTTGAACTTTGAAACCATCGCGGGTGATCGGATTGCCATCCACTTCAAGCTTTCCCACCAAAAGGCGATCGGTGTAGGTCTCAGAGGCCCAGTCCATCAAAGGTGCCATTAACCGGCATGGGCCACACCATGGGGCCCAGAAGTCAACCAAAACGGTCGTAGACGCATTCAACACCTCCTGCTCGAACGCTGCATCTGTGAAGTCGGAAACAGCTGAAGACACGGGTGATCGTTGAACTGAATGAATCCTATGAACTCGGCTGCTGAAGGCGTTGATTCATCACAGTTTGTCGATAGATCGACGCAGCTCCTCCAGATCAGCATCCACCTCTTCCACTTTGACGGGTTTCACCTCGGAGTCGGCTGCTGGGAGAGCCGCAGTCTCGGCGCCTCCCTCGACCTGCTTTCTCAGAGCTGCCAATTCATCGTCCACATCGTCGCCACCTTCCAGCGCAGCGAACTGGCTATCGAGGTCAGCACCAGCGAGCTCAGCTGCTGCCTGGCTACTGGCTTCGAGAGATTGAACCTTGTCTTCCATGCGCTCGAAGGCAGCCATGGCTGAATTGGTTCCCATGCTGCCAACAGCGCTCTGGAGCTGCTGTTGGGCCTGGGCGGCTTGAGCCCTGGCTTTGAGCATGTCTTTCTTGGTTCGTGCCTCGGCAATCTTTCCCTCCAGAGCGACCAGGCTTTTTTTGAGCGTTTCAACTTGAGCGCTCTGAGTTTGAACCTGGGTGCCAAGAGAAGTAGCCGTTTCCTGAAAGGTTTTGCGACGGGTGAGGGCCTCGCGCGCTAAGTCATCCTCGTTTTTCTTGAGTGCAAGTTCGGCGCGCTCATACCAGGTACGGGCTTGAGACTCGGCCTGCTCTGCTTGATTTTTGAGCCTTTTTTGACTGGCTATCGCCATCGCAACAGCCTGTCGGAGCTTGACCAGGTCGTCTTGCATGTCCGAGACGGCTTGATCGAGGATCTTGACGGGATCCTCAGCTTTGCTGACGAGATCATTGAGGTTGGCGCGCAGCAGACGGCTGAGCCGGTCGAAGAAACCCATGGATCGGTGCGAGCAGTGCAAGAGATTAGCGAGCTGGACCACCTTTCCCCACTAAGGTCGAATTTCATTGGATGACGATATGGGGCGAGCACCTCGATCCCAACGGCGCCGTTTTGGTCTGGGAGAGGTGTTGGTGCCGCCGCAGGCACAGCCGGTTCAGCCCCTTGTGGAGTGCCTGGAGTCTCTGCGAAGCACCTGGAGACGAGAAGGCTCCCTTGCTGCGCTTTGGCAGGACTGGCCCCAATTGGCGGGGCGTCCCTTGGCTGATCACTGCAAGCCCTTGAATTTGAGCCATGGGATCCTCACGGTGGGAGCCCGCCACCCTCAATGGCGGCAGGCTCTGCAGTACAGCAAGCCTCAACTCTTGGCGGCAGTGCGAAGCGCAGGCCATGCCGTGCGTGATCTGAGGATCCAACAACACCATCCTTCACCCACTGCTGATTTAGACACGGAAGAAAGTGTTTGGGCTCGCCATCCGAGCCGGATCGATGTGCATGGAATGGCCTCATGCCCTTGCTGCAAAAGCCCTGCTCCTGCTGGAGAGATGGCACTCTGGGGCCACTGCGGGTTTTGTCGAAGACTGAAGCTCTCA
Organism: Synechococcus sp. PROS-9-1; assembly: GCF_014279775.1. NCBI lineage: Bacteria > Bacillati > Cyanobacteriota > Cyanophyceae > Synechococcales > Synechococcaceae > Synechococcus > Synechococcus sp. PROS-9-1. Next base: position 1,597,047 of record NZ_CP047961.1, on the reverse strand, counting down.
GAGCTGAATGGTTCGTCCTAGGTCGAGACCGCTCCGTTGCTCAAAAACGCTCGGGACGAGGAGTCTTCCACGTCAGTGTGACCCCTTCGGTTTGAAGCTTGGCAGCCCGTCGCTCCAGCTTGGCCCTGTCGAGGCGTACAACCTGGTAGACCCCGAATTGCCCAAGCACTTGGAGATCGAGTCCTTTCCAGTGAGAACGCTCCAATGTTCCGGAATCAATCACGATCAGAACGGTTGGCGACCCTTCATTGGCGTGGATGGGATGTCCCACCCATCCACGGCGCCGTTCATGGCTTAACCGATCTGAAAGATTGACGAGGGCAGAATCTGAGCGTCCCTCATACACCACCACCTGCTCTGTGTAGAAGTGCATAGAGGGCTTCATCGCTCCCACCATCGCCAGGGGTTCGGACGGCGTCTGGACGCGAAGCATCGTGGCTGCTGCCTTTCGCACTGGAAGCTGACGCACGCGATCGCCTAGGCCAATCATCGGGATGAGGGCAATCAGCTGGAACACGACCAGCGGTCCCTGAACGGCTAGCAAGCGACCGGAGGCCTTCCTGCTGATCATCCAGAGGCCCAAAACGATAGCGGTCGAAAAGCACACCGCTGCCCTTAGAACCAAGCGGCTTGCAAGCAATTCGGCTGGCAGCGTGGGCATCTCGGGGTCATCGATGAGAGGAATCCAGATCGAGGAACTCCAGAACCCCACCGCCAAAACAAACGTGAGCAAGATTGTTGTGCCCCAGGCCCAATCCAAAGGGAGGCGGTTCTGTCGTTCAGGGGGCCTTGCTGCAAGGGCGATGAGAATGGCAGCAGCAGGCGTTGCCGGAATCCAGTAGCTCGGAAGCTTGGTTGCCGCGGTGGTGAACAGCAGCAATACAGAAATAAGCCAGCAACTGGCAAAACTCTGAAGAGACAGCGTTGCGCGCGGTTGGATGGATGAAATGGCACGTTTCAGGTTTGAAGGGTGCAGGGTTTGCCCCAGCCCAAGCAGCAACAGGGGGGTGAAGGGCAGGGATGCCACAACCAAAATCACCCCGAAAAACCACCAGGGTTGGAGGTGGCTATTCACGACCGATGTGAAGCGTTGCAGGTTGTGATAGCCAAAAAAGCTGTCCCAAAAAGGCTGGCCTTCGACCAGTAGCTCTGCGAAATACCAGGGGAGGCTGATCAAGGCAGTGAGAGCAAGGCCGCGAAGCGGTTTGATGCAGTGCGAGATGCCCTTGAGATCCCTGCGCAACAGAGCAAACAGTGCAAGGGTCATGCCACTGAGGACTACGGCCACAGGCCCTTTGGTGAGAACGGCTGAGGCGAGCAGAATCCAGGCGAGCCACCAGCGCCGAGACGTTCCGCTGGCATAACAACGCCACTGGCAGAGCAGGCTCAGAGCGAGAGTGCCGCTGAGTAAGGGATCACTGACGGCCGTCCGACTCCAGAGCTGTACTAAGGGGGAAAGAGCGAAGGCCAGTGCTGCTGCGACTGCGGTGCGGCGAGGGTGATGGTCATTTTCGGCCGGATGCACCATCAAGGTGTCCCCAATCATCAGCATGGTGGCCACACTCGCAAGGGCTGAGGGAAGCCTGCCGGCCCAGGTGCCCAGTGGATCCCAGAGCTCGTTGGCAGGAATCGAGTACACCAACCCCATCAGCCAGTACACCAGGGGCGGTTTGTCGAATCTGGGCAATCCATTGACCCGAGGTGTTAACCAGTCACCGGTGCGTGCCATGGCACGACCCGCGGCTGCAAAGAGCGGTGGGGTTTCATCGACAAGACCAGTGCAACCCAGCTGCCAGCAGAACAGGGCAAGGCCAAGCGCCAAAATCAGCCACATCCCTCGGCTGCGCTGTCGTGGCGAGATCCGTGGGTCGGCGGGAGCGTTGATCATCGACATGGGGCGATCGTGCCATTCCTTGCAGAGAGGCCCTGCCTGATCCAAGCCTCAACGCGTTGCGCAAACACCGTATGGCTGGCGTTCTGCTCCACCCAAAGGCGACAAGCGTGTCGATCGATTTGATCAAGTTTGCTGCTGGCCATTTTTAGGGCCTCGAGATCATCGGGAGGCACAAGCCATCCTGTTATTCCGTCTTGAATCAGTTCGCCCGGACCGCCGCGGTCATAGGCCACAACAGGGACACCACAGGCCATGGCTTCTACCACCACATTGCCGTAGGCCTCATTCCATTTGGGCGTATTCAGAAGGGCGCGGCAGCATCCCAACTCCTTCTGAAGTTGGTGGGTTGGCTGAAAACCACGCCAATTAATGGTTCCGGGAGGCACGGCGGCTTCGACCGATTGCGCATATCCAGCATCTTCGACGTAGCCCCAAACCAGAAGCGTTTCTCCCAGAGCAGCGGCAACAGCTGCAGCATCTTCGAGGCCTTTTTCAGGTGCGATTCGACCGGCCCAACCCAGTGGGCCATGGAGGGTCAACTGCAACTGGTAACGCGTGAGGTCAAAGCCATTCCCCACAATTGAGGGTGGACTGGTCAACGAAAAATCCCCAGCCTGTCGTTCGGTATGGAATGACATTCGCCTCTGGTCCCAGCGGGCGAGTTGAGAGATGGCCTCATCCATCGCCTGCGACACAGACCCCATGCTCACCAGATGAAATAACGAGCACTTGGAATGGGGGGTGAGCCAGAGCGGTAACCAGTCGTAGCTGAAGTTGATCACCGCATCGGCGTTCTCGCCTAAGGACAAAGCAAGGTCCCACAGATGGGGCAGCACACCATCAAAGGGAATTTGAACAGAAGCGTCTCTTTCGGCATGTTGCCAGCTGGGTTGATCTGCCCCCCCTGCGGTGTGTATTGCGAGTCCAGGGCAGTCGTCAGGCGCAACCGATCCGTTAGGGGCGACCAAGGTGATCCGATGCCCTCTCGCTGCGAGACCTCGCAACAACGAGGTCAGCGTCAGTTCCACACCACCACCTCGACCACTGCCCAAGTGTCCGATGGGTGTGCTCACCAGAATTAAATCAAGAGGTGGGGTGCTCATGCTCCGAGATCGTTTTGCTGGGGTTCGTTTACGAGAACAACCGGCTCCCAGAGACGTTTGCGTTGGCTCACCAATACCACCGAAATCAGAACCAAAAGCACCGCCAACCATTGAAGGCTGTTGAGTCGTTCTTGCAACAACAGACCCCCGGAAACAAGTGCAAAAACGGGTGTGAGAAATCCGAGTGTGGTGAACCCTGTGAGGTCTTCACGACTGGCAAACCAGAAAAATAGGGCGTAGGCCACGGCCCCTCCCATCAGTGATGCGTAGGCCATTTGCGTCCAAGCAAAGGCGGACCAAGGAGGAATCAACGGGAAGGCTCCGTCGAGGCCATGCCAAATCAGCAAGGGGAGTCCCCCCAGCAGCATGTGCCACCCCGTGACGGCCACAGGATCACTGTTTCGGCAGGCAAATCGACTTAGAACGGTGCCCACAGCCATCGCAATGGCAGCAGCCAACATCCAGCCCGTTCCAGCCTGCCAACCCGATTGAAATGACACCCCCTCACCCAACAGCCACCAGTGCTGAAGAAGCGGTTGGGGAACGCCCAGACAGACAATTCCCACCAGACCAAGAACCAATCCCATCCAACCGATGGGATTGATCGTTTCTGCAAAAAGCCAGCGGGCGAGCAGTGCAACCATCAAGGGCTGAGAATCAATCAACACTGAACCGAGGCCGGCGCCAGTGCCTTCGAGTCCGCGGGCGAGGCAGATCTGAAACAGCAGGGCATCAATCAGGGTGAACAGGAGAAACCAACCCCGATCTCCAGGATCAATCGCTAATGAACGCCCGAGGAGTGGAACAACGGCGATCACTACGATTCCAGCCGGGAGCAGCCTCAGGCAGGACACCAGAATCGGACCTCCTGTGCTGACCAGAGGAGCCATTGCTGTCATCGCCGTTCCCCAGAGGACGAACGGAAGGACCATCAGCAGCCCTCGGCGGAGAGATCCCATGGGCTGCTGCGAACAGGCTCCTTTTTAAGATCTAGACGTGTTCGATTGACCGTCATGATCTGGCCCTGGCGCCGCAAGTCCCGGCGAACGATGGCGAGGATCGCCATTGAGGGGGCGATCACTGGCTCCACGCGCCGTCGCGTCCTTAAAGCGCTAAAAGAGGTTCAGGAACGGGAATTCCCTGCACTGTTGCTGCGAATTGATAGCCCTGGAGGGACTGTTGGCGACAGCCAGGAGATTCACGCAGCCTTGCTCAGGCTGCGCGAAAAAGGCTGTCATGTTGTCGCCAGCTTCGGAAATATCTCTGCATCTGGTGGGGTTTATGTGGGTGTTGCTGCAGACACGATCGTGTCCAATCCAGGCACGATCACCGGGTCCATCGGTGTGATTCTTCGCGGCAACAACCTGTCCAAATTGCTGGATCGCGTTGGTGTCAAATTTGAAACGGTAAAAAGCGGTGCTTTCAAAGACATCCTTTCTCCGGATCGCGCTCTTGGCGTAGAAGAGCGTGAGCTGCTTCAAGCTCTGATTGATAGCAGCTATGAGCAATTTGTGGCGGCCGTTGCAGAAGGACGAAAGCTTGATCCAAGCCGCGTTCGCGAGTTTGCTGACGGTCGGGTATTCAGTGGTGCTCAGGCCAAAGATCTTGGTCTCGTGGATGAGCTGGGTGACGAAGAGCGCGCAAGGGTGCTTGCGGCACAGTTGGCTGATCTGGATGAGGAGCGCTGCCGCGTAGTGACACTTGGAAAACCCCGTAAGCCATTGCTGCAAGGGTTGTCAGGGTCCAATCTGCTCGTACGACTTCAGGAGCTTGTCACGGTTGAAATGGAGCTGAGTGGTCAACCTTTGTGGTTGTTTCGGCCATGACCATGGAGAGCGGATTGGCCTTGCGCGGCTTACGTGGTGCGACCACCTGCAGCGCCAACACAGTTGTTGCGATTGAGCAGGCGGTCTCTGAACTGATGGACGCTCTGGTGAAACACAACGCTCTGAATCCGGACTGCATCGTTTCGATCACGTTTTCTGTGACGACCGATCTGGATGCGTGTTTTCCAGCTGCCGTTGCAAGGCGCCGCGAAGGTTGGGATGGGGTGGCCCTCCTCGATTGTCAGCAGATGGCTGTTGAGGGTGACTTGGCCAGGTGCATTCGTCTTCTGGCCCACGCCTGGATGCCAGAAGATCAGGAGCTTCGCCACGCCTACCTTGGGGAAGCCAGCCGCCTCAGGCCAGACCGATCCAGTAACAACTGACAGATGCCACGCCGGCCCTTCTAACCCCATGCCGCTGCCTGTCCTTAGGACAATCATGGGAACTAACCATTGCGGTGATTATTTTCACCAGCTGAATTAATGGACCTTTCGCCTAAGACCCCGATCCGCCGCCTTGCCGTTGTTGCGGGGGTGATCGGTTGCGGAGTTGTTGCTTCTGCTTCGGTGGTTGAGATGCTCCAACCGGTTGCTGTTCAAGCTCAGAACACCCCCTCTTTGATGGAGTTTCGCTGGGAAAGCGATAGAAACTATCGCAAGTTGTACTACGTCCAAACGAGCGACCGTAAACGCGAGCGATCGGAATACTTCCTGATGCTTCGGCCGAAAGATCGCAAAACCGCGATCCTGAAATTGACCATCACCATTCCTGATTACTTCAACGCAAAGATCCGTCCAAACAAATTGGAGCTCTGCAAGATGAAGAAGGGCGGCATGCTCAGCAGAAGCCGTTGCGAAGAGGTCATCCCTGCTGTTTTCGAAGTCAGTGAGAACCAAACGGCGATTGAGGTTTTCCCTGAAACTCCGATTCCCACTGAAGACACCTACGCCGTGTCGATGACGATCTTCAATCCCAATCAATCTGGGATGTTTCAGTTAAATGCTCTGGCACAGGCTCCTGGAGACGTCCCAGTGGCCGGCTACTTAGGAAGCTGGAACTTCAGTATCGACTAAGCATTGGCTGATAAGCTCTTCTACTGATGAAAGGCTGGGCGCCGGAGTGAATCCATGACCAAACGAACTTTTGGTGGCACCAGCCGTAAGCGCAAACGCGTCTCTGGTTTCCGTGTTCGCATGCGATCTCACACCGGCCGCCGGGTGATTCGAACGCGTCGTAAGCGTGGACGTTCACGCTTAGCTGCTTGAGCCTGATCAGCAACGCCTAGCCCCTTGAAGGGTGACGTTTGAACGAATTTCGATGGTGCTTCCGACGTCAATGCGATTGCGCGGTCACCGCTGTTTCGATTATTTGCATCGCAGCGGTCAGCGCTTCCAGGGATCGTTGATGACTCTGCGTAAAGCCTCGGCGATGCCGAGGCTTCTGCGTTGGGAGTGTCGCCCTGTCGAGCAGAAGGGCGAGACGGCTGTTTGCCGATGTGCTGTGGTGATTAGTAGCAAGGTCAGTAAACGGGCTGTCATCCGTAATCGGCTGAGACGCCTGTTGCACGACCATTTACGTGAGCATTTTGAGCAGTCGTTTCAGCACTCCAATACCTGGGTTTTGATCAGCCTTAAACCCGGCGCAGAGGTCAAAGATGCCCCCGTCCTGGAAGAATGCGACAGATTGCTCCAACAAGCGGGGTATTAGCAATGCCAACTTCCATCCAAGAAGAGACCTTCTACGAAGGGGGTCCAGCTCGCGGTGACTTGATCTTCAATCTTTTGCTTGGACTGACCTTGATCGGTCTGCCCTTTGCGGTTGGAGCGATTGTTCGTGCGGTCTGGTTGCGTTTCAACATCACCAGTCGTCGGATTTCTGTGACTGGCGGCTGGATGGGACGGGATCGCAGCCAGGTGGTCTTTAGTCAGGTGCGTGAAGTTCGCAGCGTGTCGCGTGGCTTTGGGGCCTGGGGTGACATGGTTCTTGTCTTGACAGACGGATCACGCCTGGAATTGCGCTCGGTCCCACGGTTCCGGGAGCTGGAGGCTTTCATCGAAGAGCGCATCCGTGCCCGACGTGAAAACGCGAGTGAGAAGGACGAAGACAGCAAGGGCTTTGCTGCCTGAGTTAGGTGTTCGCCTCAAGCGAATTGCCACAGAAGCCCCTGTGCTGTTGCACACTGGCATCAACATTCACCAACCACTCGGAACGCCATCGTGATCGGGTACATCTCCGACAATCTGCTGCTGCCAATCCTGGATTTTTTCTACGGATTGGTCCCGAGCTATGGCCTGGCGATCGTGGCCCTCACGGTGGTAATTCGCCTTGCATTGTTCCCTCTCAGCGCAGGGTCAATTCGCAGCGCTAGACGCATGCGCATCGCCCAGCCTGTGATGCAGAAGCGCCAGGCTGAGATCAAGGCCCGCTACGCAAGTGATCCCAAAAAGCAGCAAGCCGAACTCGGAAAGTTGATGAAGGAGTTTGGCAGCCCGCTGGCGGGCTGCTTGCCGCTGCTCGTTCAGATGCCCATTTTGTTTGCGCTGTTCGCGACTTTGCGGGGATCACCTTTCGCGGATGTGCCCTACACCCTCAATCTCAAGGTGCTTCCCGCTGATCAGATTGCCGCTGTTGAGCCCAAGCCTTTCACCAGCGCCAGTCATTCGATCTTCATTACAGAAACGAATCACGTCCCCATCATCGCGAGCCTTCCTGGCGGTACCAAGATCGGCGCTGGAGAGACCGTTCCGATTCAGCTCGAGACCCGCAGTGGAGAGAGTTTCCGGAATGTGATTTCAGGTGTTGATAACGGCCAAAGATTCCTTCCAACTTGGACGGTTACCAAGGGAGAGGGCATTGTCAGCGTGAGTGAGACGGGAACGATTACGGCCCTCACAACCGGCGATGCAACCGTTGAAGGAAAAATCACAGGATTGGCAGCCCGCAGCGGCTTCTTGTTCATCAAAGCCCTCGGTCAGGTTGGCTTCTACACCGAGGGTGCGATCAATTGGGACATCGCAATTCTCATTGGAGCATTCGGTCTGAGCTTGTTTGCTTCCCAGCTTCTCTCCGGAATGGGAATGCCTGCCAATCCGCAGCAGTCCACCGCTAACAAGATCACTCCTGTGATGATCACAGGGATGTTCTTGTTCTTCCCCCTCCCTGCCGGTGTTTTGCTCTACATGGTGATCGCCAATATTTTTCAGGCGCTACAAACGTTTCTGCTTACTCGCGAGGCTCTGCCGGAAAATCTTCAGTCGATTCTTGATGACCAAAGACTGCAGAATTCCCAGCCTGCAGCGGCCTCCGCAGGTGGTGGATCTACGTCAGGACGCATGCCTTTTGAGCCCAAAGGCGGAAACAAATGATCCCTGGGCTTGAGCCCGTTCCCCTTCGCGAGCTGCAAGCTCTTGGTTCCGTTCGTAATTGGGAATTCGAAGGCCAACTGGATGAGATGCCCTCCCTCACCCCAGTTCGCGGAACCATTCGGGCCGAGCATCGCGGCAATATTCTTGAGGTCTCCGGTTCAGCACAGACCATCGTGTGCCTCTGCTGCGATCGCTGCCTGAATCAGTTCAATCGCAAGTTGTCTATGGGGACCACCGAGCTGATCTGGCTTGGTGATAGTGAAGCTGCAGCGGAGATGACGGAAGAGGGCCTGGATGTCTCTTCCGTGGATGGACTTGTTGAGTGCCTGGATCCAAGGGGCAGCTTTCAACCAGAACGATGGGTGTTTGAGCAATTGAGTCTTCAACTGCCAGCTGTAAATTTCTGCGGTGATGGTTGCCCAGGAATGCCTCAATTGGTCAACCAAGAGCTTTCTGCTTCGGTGACGCCGTCTGCCGATCCGCGTTGGCAGGCTCTCTTGAGCTTGCGCTCTGACCCAGGCGAGGAGTCGGAGGTGACACATGACTGAACAGTGGGCACAACAACTCGATCTGCTCATTCGCGCGGGGACCCCTCTGATTTGGATTCGCAGCCACGAGGAGGAGCGCGTTGAATCTCTGCTGAGCCAGGCGGCAGAACGCTTGCCAGGGCGTCGGCTGGCGTCTTGGGACTTTGTGAGCGGCCTGTCAGGCGTGCTTGGCAGCGAGGGACTCGGTGCTCGCCAGCCGATGCTTGTTTTGCAGTGGTTGCAGGATCTAGATGGCAACAGCCCCACGCTGCTTTTGCTCAAAGATGTGCATCGCTTCTGCGATGACCCGGGTATCGCCCGCATGCTGCGCAATCTCACAAGTTTGTTGCGTGGACGCCCTCACACCCTCGTGCTCGGTTGTGGCAGCTGGACGCCGCCACCCGATTTGGAAGAAGCCCTCACCCTGCTCGACTTACCCCTTCCGCAAGAGCAGGAACTGATGACCCTGCTTGGGAATATTTCCAAGGCAACAGGATCGCCTCTCAATAGCGAGGTGCTTGAGGAGCTCACCCATGCCTGCTGCGGATTGAGTGAATCACGGGTTCGGCACGTGGCGGCGAAGGCGTTGGCTCAGCGCGGTGAGCTCGGACGCCAGGACCTTGCTGACGTGTTGGAGGAGAAGCGCCTCGCTTTGGCTCGCAGTGAAGTGCTGGAGTTCTGCCGTACAGATGCCACCCCCGCAGATATTGGCGGGCTGGAGGCTCTCAAGCAGTGGTTAGAGCAACGTCATCGTGCCTTCAGTGATGAGGCCAGGCGCTTTGGTTTACCCCTCCCTCGTGGTGTTCTCTTGGTCGGACCGCAGGGAACGGGTAAATCGCTGACGGCGCGAGTGATTGCCCACAGCTGGTCGATGCCACTCCTGCGTTTGGATGTGGGGCGTCTTTTTGCAGGACTCGTTGGAGCGAGCGAAGCACGCACGCGCGAAATGATTCAAAGGGCTGAAGCGATGGCTCCTTGCGTGCTTTGGATTGATGAGATCGACAAAGGATTTGGCAGCGACGGCCGAAGTGATGGCGGAACCAGCCAACGGGTGTTGGCCACCGTTCTGACCTGGATGGCGGAGAAAACGTCTCCTGTGTTTGTTGTGGCCACAGCCAATGGAGTGGAGAGGCTCCCCGCTGAACTCCTAAGGAAGGGCCGCTTCGACGAGATTTTTCTCCTTGATATGCCAGCTCGCTCTGAACGTCAGAGCATCATGGAATTGCATATCAGTCGCAGACGGCCAGGTCTCCTCCTTCCTGTTGAAACCGTCGTGGACCGGACGGATGGTTACTCCGGTGCAGAGCTAGAGCAAACGGTGATCGAAGCAATGCACCTCGCCTTTGCGGAGGGCCGTGAATTGGCTGAGTCCGATTTAATTCAAGCTGCGGCTCAATTGGTTCCTCTTTCGCGCACCGCTAAAGAACAATTGGAAGGCCTCAAGCAATGGGCTAGTAGCGGCCGGGCACGGCCAGCTTCATTGCGACTGGTAACGAACCCTGACAGGGGGTAACGAAGCAGGGGCATGCGTCCAGACAACGTTTGGGGACCTCCGTATGTTTTGTGAATAGCGCCTCTTTGTACGTGAATCGTTTTTCGGATCTCACCACCCAACTTGCTGTGGCCTGTCTTGGTGCTGGTGTGATCACAACCGTTGCTGTCGCTCAGGGGCAGAACCCAATGACAGCTCTCGGCATCACCTTGTTCTCGGCTGTTGCCGCGGTGATGGTTGGACAAGTTCTCTAAGAACTCTGATCGTTCGTACTGAACCGAGACGTAGGCTATTTAGCCTGCCCTCTTCAGAATTTCCGTGCTTGACCAGCGCCTGGTGCGTGACAACCCCGAACTGATTTCCCGGGAGTTGGGACGTAGGGGGATGGACGTTGATCTCACAGGTCTTCAGCTGATTGCACAGCAGCAACGCGACCTCGAGGAGCGTCGCAGCGGCCTTCAAGCCGATGGCAACCGCATTGGCAAAGAGGTCGGTCAGCGCATTCAAGCCGGCGCCGATCCCAAGGGGGCTGAAGTTGCAGAACTTCGCCTGCAAGGCAATCAAATCAAGCAGACGGTTGCGGTTCTTGAGGATGAGGAGAAGCAACTCACCGCGCGGCTGCGCGAAGAGCTTCTTAGCTACCCCAATCTGCCGTCAGAGGCGTGTCCAGACGGTCGCAACGAAAACGACAACAAGGAAGTGCGTCGCTGGGGTGATCCCAGGGTGGAAGACGGGCTCATCGAGCATTGGCAAATCGCAGAGCAGCTGTCTTTGCTCGATACGGAGCGTTCCGTGAGAATTGCCCAGAGTCGCTTTGTGACCTTGTTTGGGCAGGGCGCTCGGCTAGAGCGAGCGCTCATCAATTTCATGCTGGACCTGCACACGGGGAAGGGGTATCGCGAGGTGCTCCCTCCGGTTTTGGTGAACAGCGCAAGCCTGAAGGGATCAGGACAACTGCCCAAATTTGCTGAAGAAAGCTTCCGTTGTGCAGACGATGACCTCTGGTTGACCCCAACCGCTGAGGTTCCGCTGACCTCGCTGCATCGCGACGAAATTATTCCTTCGGAACAATTGCCACTGCGTTATGTGGCTTACAGCCCCTGTTTTCGCAGGGAGGCCGGTAGCTACGGACGTGACACACGGGGCCTGATTCGCCTGCATCAGTTCAACAAAGTTGAGCTGTATTGGTTTGTTCATCCCGAGCACTCTGAGAAGGCACATGCACAGATCACCGCCGACGCCGAAGCCGTGCTTCAGGCTCTGGAGCTGCCCTATCGCGTGCTTGAGCTCTGCACGGGTGATCTGGGCTTCTCCGCGGCCCGCACCTATGACCTCGAAGTTTGGTTGGCAGGTGCAGGTTCTTTTAGGGAGATCTCGAGCTGCAGTGTCTGTTCTGATTTCCAGGCTCGTCGTTCCTCTATCCGCACGAAAGACGGCAAGACCACACGGTTGGTTCACACGCTCAACGGCAGTGGCCTTGCGATTGGCCGCACCATGGCTGCTCTGCTTGAGAACGGGCAACAGCCTGACGGGAGCGTGAAGCTTCCCCAGTCTTTGGTTCCTTACTTCGGTTGCGATCGTCTCCAGCCAGAATGAACCGATTAATGGATCCGATATGAACGTTCTGGCAGCACTGTTGGTTCTGGGGCTGCTGATCGTGATCCATGAGGCTGGTCACTTTCTTGCAGCCAGACTTCAAGGCATCCGTGTAAACGGGTTTTCCATTGGATTTGGCCCTGCCATTTGGAAAATTGAGCGTGGAGGTGTGACCTATGCCCTGCGCGTTCTTCCGCTTGGCGGATTTGTGTCCTTCCCTGACGACGAAGACGACAGTCCTATTCCTGCGGATGACCCTGATCTTCTGCGCAACCGCCCGATTCCCCAGAGAGCCCTGGTCATTAGCGCAGGGGTCCTCGCCAATTTGCTGCTCGCCTGGGTGGTTCTCGTAGGACATACCGCTTTGGCAGGAGTGCCAGGCGACCCTGATCCGGGGGTGATGGTGATGGCAGTTCAGCAGGGAGAGCCCGCTGAGATAGCGGGCTTGCAAGCCGGTGATCAAATTTTGAGCATTGAAGGATTGTCACTGGGTCGTGGCGAGAAGGCCGTGAAAGAGGCTGTTACGCCAGTGCGAGACAACCCTTCCAAAGTCCTGTCACTTGAAGTGCAGAGGAATGGATTGGTTCGCGTAATCCAGCTCACTCCGGAAGACCATCAAGGGCAGGGACGCATCGGTGCTCAGCTTCAGGCAAATTTCGGCGGAACGACGCGCGCTGTCCATGGCTTGGGTGAAGCAATCGCGAGTGGATCGGAGCAATTCGGTGGACTCTTGCAACGCACCGTGGCCGGATATGGAGCCTTGTTCACTGATTTTGGAACGACGGCTCAGCAGGTGAGTGGTCCAGTCAAGATCGTGGAGATGGGCGCCCAGCTCTCCAGTCAGGGAGGGAGTGGTCTTGCTCTGTTCATGGCTTTGATTTCGATCAATCTCGCAGTGCTTAATGCGCTCCCATTGCCGCTTCTTGATGGAGGTCAGTTGGTGTTCATTCTTTTGGAGGGGCTCCGCGGACGGCCTATGCCAGAGCGCCTTCAGCTGATCGTGATGCAATCCAGCTTTTTGCTCGTCGTTGGCCTAAGTGTTCTTCTGATCGTGCGCGATACAAGTCAACTCTCGGTTGTTCAGCGCTTGCTTGGACAGTGAACCGATAGAGTGCCATCACAAGACGTCTGATCTCACTCGCTGCATGGCCAAGAAGTCGATGATTGCCCGCGATGTGAAGCGGAAAAAAATAGTCGCTCGGTTTTCGGACAGGCGCGCAGCTCTTATGGCTGCGTTCCATGCCGCTAAAGATCCGATGGAGCGTTTAGAGATTCATCGCAAGATCCAGGGTTTGCCCCGCAATAGCGCTCCAAACCGTGTGCGCAATCGCTGCTGGGCGACTGGAAAGCCCCGTGGTGTGTATCGCGATTTTGGACTCTGCCGCAATCAGCTTCGTCAGCGTGCTCACAACGGTGAACTCCCCGGTGTTGTGAAATCCAGCTGGTGATTTGAGTTCACTCTCTCCCAACCCATCGAATGAAGAGGTGAGTGATCACCTCTTTTTTTATGACGCTTTTTATGACGATGGATCTGTTGGATTTTGTGGATCTAACCCGATAACCCCAACAATGGGTTCCGCCCAAATGTAAGAATCAGAATTGACAGAAAGACATAAACCAACGTGCAAGGTCAGACGCAGTCGATCTCCTTTGACGGTCGGGAGATACGGCTGACCACAGGGCGGTATGCCCCCCAAGCCGGCGGCTCGGTGATGATTGAGTGCGGAGACACCTCCGTATTGGTCACGGCTACACGCTCCACAGGTCGAGATGGAATTGATTTTCTCCCGCTGATCTGTGATTACGAAGAGCGCCTCTATGCAGCAGGCAGGATTCCTGGAAGTTTTATGCGGCGTGAGAGTCGCCCTCCTGAGCGCGCCACGCTGATTTGCCGACTCATCGATCGGCCGATGCGCCCGTTGTTTCCAAGCTGGCTTCGCGACGATTTGCAGATTGTTGCGACTTGCATGTCGCTAGATGAGCGGGTTCCCGCTGATGTGCTCGCCGTCACAGGGGCCTCCATGGCCACCCTCCTGGCAAAGATTCCCTTCTATGGGCCGATGGCCGCTGTTCGCGTCGGTTTGCTGGGTGACGATTTTGTGCTGAATCCCAGCTATCGGGAGATTGAGCGAGGCGATCTTGACCTCATTGTTGCCGGCACCCCACAAGGTGTGGTGATGGTGGAAGCCGGTGCGAATCAGCTCCCAGAAGGAGATGTGATTGAAGCGATCGACTTTGGCTACGAAGCTGTTTCTGAGTTGATCAAAGCTCAGCAATCCATCCTCAAAGAGGCTGGGATCGAGCAAGTGATTCCAGAGACTCCTGAGCAAGACAAAACGCTGCCTGTCTATCTGGAGAAAGCCTGCAGCAAATCAATTGGTGAGGTGCTCGGCCAGTTCGAGCAGACCAAGGCTGAGCGTGACGAAAAGCTGGATGCCATTCGCAGCACAACCGCGGAAAAGATTCAGGGTCTCAAGGACTCCGATCCTGTTCGAGTTGCTGTTAGTGCCAACGGCAAGGCTCTCCCGAACAATTTCAAAGCGCTCACCAAAACCTTGATGCGCCAGCAGATCCTTAAGGACGGCAAAAGGGTGGATGGTCGCAACCTTGATCAGGTGCGTCCGATCAGTGCCGCTGCGGGAGTGCTTCCCAAGCGTGTGCACGGCTCAGGTTTATTCCAACGCGGTCTCACCCAGGTGTTGTCGACCGCCACTCTTGGCACCCCAAGTGATGCCCAGGAGATGGATGATCTCAACCCAAGCAATGAAAAAACCTACCTTCACCACTACAACTTCCCGGCTTATTCCGTCGGTGAGACCCGTCCGATGCGCTCTCCGGGTCGCCGTGAAATTGGTCACGGTGCTCTAGCTGAACGCGCCATCGTGCCCGTGCTCCCCGCGAAAGACACCTTCCCCTACGTGGTGCGTGTTGTCAGTGAAGTGTTGAGCTCTAACGGCTCTACTTCAATGGGTTCCGTGTGTGGAAGCACGTTGGCTCTGATGGATGCAGGTGTTCCTCTGAAGGCGCCTGTGAGTGGTGCGGCGATGGGCCTGATCAAGGAGGGAGATGAGGTCAAAATCCTCACCGATATCCAAGGCATTGAAGACTTCCTCGGCGACATGGACTTCAAAGTGGCGGGTACCGATAAGGGGATTACCGCGCTGCAGATGGACATGAAGATCACGGGTCTCCCCGTGAGCATCATTGCTGAGGCGGTGAATCAGGCTCGTCCTGCGCGTCTACACATCCTTGAAAAGATGATGGAAGCGATCGAGAGTCCGCGTGAAGGGCTGTCTCCTCATGCACCTCGCCTGCTGAGTTTCCGCATTGATCCTGAGCTGATTGGCACGGTGATCGGACCTGGTGGACGCACCATCAAGAACATCACGGAGCGCACCAACACCAAGATCGATATTGAGGACAGTGGCATTGTCACCATTGCTTCCCATGACGGTGCAGCGGCTGAGGAAGCTCAGAAGATCATCGAAGGCCTCACCCGCAAGGTGAATGAGGGCGAGGTGTTTACGGGCTCCATTACTCGCATCATTCCGATCGGAGCCTTTGTTGAAATTCTTCCCGGTAAAGAGGGAATGATTCATATCTCACAGCTTTCTGAGGCAAGGGTCGAGAAAGTTGAAGATGTGGTGAAGGTGGGAGATGAGGTCACAGTGCGCGTCCGTGAAATTGACAATCGCGGCCGTATCAACCTCACCCTGCGTGGCGTTCCCCAGAACGGCGAGTCTCCTGACTCCCAACCGGCTCCCACGCCAGTAGCGCCGCTTTCCTGATAGGAGCCCACCCAGGCTCAGACCAGAAAACCGGGATCAATGAGTCCCATGGCCCGTGTCGCTTTTTCACATAAAGCGGCATGGGTTTTTCCATGGCTAGCGATCAAACAGCCTGCTTGGCGAACATCGCCCGTGTTGTAAGTGAGCTCTGCTCCGTTGGCATGGGTAAAGGCACCACCAGCAGCGAGAAGGACGGCTTCTGGTGCGGCCATATCCCAATCTTTCGGAGCACTTTTTCCAGACAGGGAAATGTACAGATCGGTTTCGCCGCGAAGGATCGTGGCCACTTTGCAGCCGACACTGCCCACTGCCTTTGAATCGCCGAGTTCTAGGGCGGTGATCAACTGTTCAAGCCTTTGATCCCTGTGACTGCGGCTTGCCACCAAAATGAGCTCATTTGTGACGTCTCGATCACTGAAACGAACCGGTGTTCGCTCAGCGGAGCGGTTTTCGCACCAGGTGCCGTCACCCACCACACCAATCCAAAGCTCTTCTCGTTCTGGAACCAGCACGACCCCAAGCACTGGGCGTTGTTGATGCACCAAGGCCAGATGGACGGCATATTCCCCTGTGCCTTGCAAGAAATCTTTGGTTCCATCGAGTGGATCCAAAATCCACAGCCACTCTGCAGCCAAGGGTTGCCCTTCTGTCAGTTGCTCCTTGGCGGTTTCTTCACTGAGAAGGGTCCAATCGGCGGTAGGAAATGATTGTTTTAAGCCATCCAGGAGCCATTGATTGACCGCTAGATCAGCGGCGGACACTGGGCCTTCGCCGCCGTTATCAACGCTGAGGGCTTTCGAAAACCCGTGGGGTGGCTGTTCTCCACGGGCATAGGCGCGCAGGATATCTGCAGCCCCCCAGCTGAGAGGGCGAAGAACCTTTAAAACATCTTCCAGGTTGATACCAGCAAGAAGGGTCGGCGAGCTCGGCATCATGGTTTGATCTGGGCGGAGCCATTGTGAAGCAACGCGCTGAACCTGCGGCTGGAGTGCTTTATGTCGTAGGCACTCCGATTGGCCATCTCGGTGACCTGTCGCCTCGAGCGCGTGATCTGTTGATCGCTGTGGACACGATCGCTTGTGAGGACACGCGTCATAGCGGACAGCTGCTGAGCCGTATCGGTTCAACAGCTCGACGTTGCTCGTTTCATCAGCACAACACCCGCACGCGGATTCCCCAGCTGTTGTTGGAACTGGAAGAGGGCCGCAGCGTTGCGGTGATCAGTGATGCAGGGTTGCCTGGGATTAGTGACCCTGGGCAGGATTTGGTCGCTGCCGCGCGGCTGTCGGGCTGTGAGGTGATTTCTATTCCTGGTCCCTGCGCGGCGACGACGGCGTTGGTGAGCAGCGGGCTTCCCACCGACCGGTTTTGTTTCGAGGGTTTTCTCCCTGCAAAAGGCCGTGAACGCCGAGATCGGCTGGCCTTCCTTGCCAGCGAGCAGCGCACCAGTGTGATTTACGAAGCTCCTCATCGGTTGTGCCAACTTCTGGAGGAGTTGTTGGAACTCTGTGGTGAGGAGCGACCGTTACAAGTGGCTCGAGAACTAACGAAGCGGCATGAGCAACAGGTGGGCCCAACCGTTGGTGCTGCGCGAAATCATTTTCAAGAACACAGCCCCCAGGGGGAATGCACTGTGGTGTTGGGTGGAGCCGTACCGGTAGAGATCGAACCCTTAAGTGACACACAGTGTTGTGAGCAGTTACTTGCACTCACTGCAGAGGGGATGAGTGCCAAGGATGCGGCCAAGCTGTTGTCCAGCAGGGTTGGACGTTCCAAACGCGAGCTTTATGCGTTGCTTCATGCGGAGACCGAACATGCAGACTGATGGAGTCAAAAGCGATTGTGATGCTCATCCGCCTGAGACTGATCTTGTTGAGTTTGGGGAGTGGGCTAACGCTGCTGTTAGTTCTCTGCCTTGGTGCTCAGAACCTGAATGATCGCCATCGCCTCAATCTTGGCGTTGGTCAGTCTGCACCTCTTCCCTCAGGCTTCATTGTTGGCGTCAGTTTGGTGTTGGGGATTATTAGCGGCGGCAGTGTGGCCGCGGTGCTGGCACCAGCTCCTGATCAAGATCGCTAGATCAGGACTTGATTGCGAATAGGGAGCCTTCAACGACCAAGTGCGTAATTCCTCTAGCGAGCAAGTAAGAGGATGTTTGTTCAAAGACCTGGGTGTCTGGCACTTTGATCACGCGCTGACTGCGGCCGCACTGGCGTTTAGCAGCGCGCGGACTTGCATAGAGGCATAAAGCCTGGCGTTGTTGCTCTGAAGGATCACTGAGGCCCAATTCAGGGAACTCACTGAGCGGCCGTGGATCGAGCTCCACCGTTTTGTCGACCAGCATGTAAACGCTATCTGGCAAAAGTTCAGATGCGAAGGGTCGGCAAATGACTTGTTGGGTGGTGACCTGTGGCAGGTCGACCGGCAGCACCGCTATTTCATGAAAGACATTTTCATCGTCCATGTTGAAGATCTCGTTGTCGTCGAGATCGGCGCCACCGAAATCCCCGGCATCCTCGAGAGCGAGGCTTCTTTGGCCTTCGCCATTCCCTTCAATATCACCGGTCTTCTCCCCTCCATCTCCCTTGGCGCTTGATGCTTCAGTTCTGGAGTCTTCGAGGCTGGTTTGTACGCTCTCGGGATAGCTGACCTCAGCGGTTTCGATATCAGGCACGCTGCCCTCAACGCCAGAACTTTTGGTAGAACGCTGGGCTTTGAGCTCGGCGTACTCCTCAGCGCTGAGCAGGGACCTTACGGTTCGACTCACCGTGTTGGTACTGCAGCCATAGGCCGCGGCGATCTGGGCGCTTGTGTCTCCAGCGCGGTACCGCTCCACAATTTCCTGTTTGTGGCTGTTGTTAAGCCGGCTGGGGGCCATCGTCTGTACCGCACAGCTCAGAAGCTTAAGGGGGGTGGCGTACGTCGACTGTCAAAATGAGTAGATGCTCCCTTAGCTCAGCTGGATAGAGCAACTGCCTTCTAAGCAGTCGGTCGTGTGTTCGAATCACACAGGGGGCGTTAATCACAGCAAGGGGTTTCAGCGAAAGTCGAGCTCTTTTTTTATGTCGCGGCGCACCCGAGAAGACATCAAAGCTGAGCGTGCAGAAAATGCCGTCATCCTGACGATGAATGGTTCCTCTTATCAAGGCTCACCACAAGCAATCGCGGCTGTGCTTCGAGCAACGGCTGTCTAATTCGTTCGTCTAGGCGATTCCGGCCAAACTCTTCTTACGGAGTCAGCCGTAATTGGCCTGGCGAATCATGTCGAAATCGATCCCCACGACCTTTGTTAGGACGAGGTAGAGGCCCCATGCGGCGATGTTGGCGCCGATAACCCAGGCAAAAGTAGTTCGTCTGGCCTTTCTGCTGTCTTCGTCCATGCGTCACCGGCACTTGATCTTGAGGCTACGGAAGGAGTGGCCCATGTAGAGGCTGGATTTTTAGCCTCAGCTCCCGCGTCATTGTCTTAAGTGCTACGGCCATACTTCAAAGGCTGCCGGAGATCTCAATGGATTTAGCAAAACAGACCTGTATCCCCTGCCAGGAAGGTGCTCCCAAGCTCACAGAAGTGGAACTTGCTGATCTGCTGCCTCAACTGCCTGGATGGCAGGTGGTCGATAACCATCATCTCTCTCGATCGCTGCGATTTATCGACTTCCAGACGGCCCTCGATTGGGTGAATGCAGCAGGAGCAATCTGTGAGGTCGAGGGACACCATGCTGAGTTTTCCCTGGGCTGGGCACATGCGGAAGCGGTGATTTACACCCATAAGGTTGATGGCCTAACGCAAGCCGATGCTGTCTTGGCAGCAAAGCTGAATGCAATTGACGTTTAGAAGTTTTTTTCTTGAGGAAGGTGATCTGAAACGAAGGAGAAGGCTTCTGCTCATAAAGCTTTCCCTTTCGGGTGTTGTAACGCCCTTAGCCAGCAGACTTCCCTGCATTGAATGAATCAACTAATTGAAGCCGAAGCCGCTCCTATCCCGTTGAGATCCGCTCTCGGTGCAGCCTGGGTTCCACGGAAACCTGGCATGCGGAGACGCTCCTCCTGCTGAAGACGGGCTGCATCTGCAGGGGACTTGGCCGCGACAGCTCTTAAATTGCGATCGACTGACAAAAGGACAATCGGATAGGTGGCCCAGTTTGCCAAGCGAAAACCAGAAAGCAAGGCATGCACAGGCACAAAAAGCTTCTCTCTATCGCGGCAACCACCAAAATTTCAGTGAAGCCAGTGACTTGGGGAAGATCAGGCTGATGCTTTGCGCAATTGCTGGCCAAAATCTCTGGCTAAAACAAGATTGTGGGCCACAAGGACTGTGCTCGTTAGAAGGGGGTTGTCACTGGAGCTGATGGATTTTTATCTTGCTAGATATAAATAGAAAGATTGCGTGGTGGCTCAAAAGCGTGCCTTGTTACGCTTTTTTCATGAAATTGCGTAAAGAGGCCGCTCATAATGCCCAAATTGATAGTTTTCTAAATATTGGAACTTCAGATTCCCTTTAGATTCTTTGGAGCGTTGCTGGTGGGTTCGTCCCTTCTTCCTATGGCAAGTTCTAAAAAAGAGTTGGCACTGCTTGGAAGCACGTTCCTTTTTGGTTATGGGGCCCTGGAGCTCGCTTTGCGTTTTGGTGGTTTTTAAAAGCTCGCTGCAGCCCATTCGGGTTCACAGTTTCTCAATCACTCGTTGAATCCTGGCCACTGGCAGGGCTATCTTCTGCCATGGCGTAAAAAAGAGTGGTTTGTCGATTTGCCCCCCATCTTTGTTGGCCTCTAATCCCTTGCTGCTCCGCCTGCATCAAGGGATTGTGAGCCCCACGTTTGTTCGATAAGCATCAGCGGGAAACAGCCAAAAGGCATGATCCAAAGGCTCGCGATCTAGTTTTTACCAATGGCCCAGGCCAGGGATCAGCAATGAGGGAGTCCGAAAGATCACCGGAAATTTCATGATGTGAGGGGGTTGTGTTTTGCTGAGATGCAGACTCCTTTGACAAGGAGATGACTTCACTCCAGTGCGACGGCTCTGTTCTTCTGCCCTATGGATGCATCAGCCCTGTTGCATGCGTCTGCTCTTTGCATCTTTCCTTCAATTGTCTCCTAGAATCAAAAGAAAAGGATCTGTGAATAAGGCTGCGACTCTCTCTCTTCTTTTTCTTTTTGCTCAGCCATTGAGCGCGCAATCGACAGAGCTATACGGTCTGGAGTTTTTCGAAAGTCCTCCTAAAAATATTTCAATTCATAATTCATATTCCAATGCGTATCAGAGGTCTTATCCGGTTATTTCATTGGAGCTTCCAGTAAATGCTGGGGCGAATCTAAAAAGAATTTCTTTGTCGCAAATTAATGGTACTGAGAGATGGAAATGGCGAGGTAAGGATCTCTCGGTTTATTCTGGCTTTTATAATATGCGTAAGCGTGGAGAAAAAGGTCTTGCAAGTATACAGTTCAATAATGAGAGTGGAATTACTGAGATTGTCTTCACACCTTCCATTAAGCCTGGTCAGATCGTTAGCGTGGTTATCCCAAGTATTAATCCAAAGCAGGGGGTTTACGAATGGTCGGCAAGTTTTTACCCTGAATCTCCTTCCCTGCTTCCCTCTCAAACGCTTGGCCCAGTCCTGCGTTTAGATGTCTACAGATCAAATATTCGCTTCTAATTGTCATTTGATTTGGGCCCTTTGATTTAGCTCGCTGCGCCCTTTGCTGATGGGAGTCAGTGGTGATGTGATTCCAATGGTTTCTGGTTTGGAAGAGGTGCTACCCGCATTGGAGGTTCGGTTTCAGGATCTTTTTAGATCGTTTTCGCGGGGGATAGAGAGCTGTTGATTGGTATCCAACTGCTCACCAGTGCTCCTCACTGGACATTTTCACCACTTCACTCTGTCTGCTATGACCTGCAGAGCTGGCATTGTCTTCAAGAAGCTAATGACCAAGATCTTCTCCCCCCTTTGCTTACGCGATTGGGAGCGCAAGCTTTTCTCGGTACAGCCTTGGCCAGGGACTTGACCAACCGAAGCAGACGCCCTAGAACGCGAGAAGTAGTTCAGGCGTATTGGTGAGTATCGACCACTCTCTCCAGAGCAGGAGTCCGTTTGCGGGCAAGGATGCTCCTGTATTCCTGAGCGTTAGTTCTGGCGACTTTGTGATTGTGCAGGCGGAGCAGCAGGTTGCGCGAAAGGTTGATGGCAACTGGTGGATGGGACAGGTGGTGTTCTGTGAAGGGGGAGCAAGGGATCCGATGGTGAACACAATGTTTCAAGTCTCCGATGTAGATGATGGCGTTATCCACTGGGTCAATGGTGATGAAGTCACGCACATTGTCCGCTCCCTGGATGGTCTGCAGCTGATGGCTTGATATATGAGTTTTCTATGGTGATTGTTTACTCCTGAGATCTGATTCGCCAATCCTTTTGATGCAGTGCGTGATGCTCAACGTAGGTTTGCCATCCGGTCAACACTCGAGCCGATGACCTCAACGACGAATGCTTCCATTCCATCGTGATCGATGCCTGGCTTGAGTCGAAACAGGAATGCATTCACCCAGGCCGTTTCCTTGTTATTGATTTCATGCCCTCGGTCAACAAATCCGGGTTTTTGCCGAAACAGGTGCAGAAGCACCTCCAACACGTCTTGGGATGAGAGATTCTCAGGATCAACGAAAGGCAGATTTTCTCTGACGTCCATCATGGAAATGGAGGCCGAATAGTCGAAGTCCTCTGGAATCACTGCAGAGTCGATGCGTTGCTTGTTATGGGAGCGTAGCGATATCCCCCTCTCTCTGTTGCAACGCTGCAGCCCCATGGACTGATCAGCAATCAGCTCTATTTTTTATTGAGGACTTTCCAACCCATATAGCCTGCACCGCCAAGGAAAATGATTGGAAGGATTGCCTTGATGAACCCCAAGGCAACCCAAACCACCAAGATGCCAGCACCTATTCCAATACCGGTCTTCTTAACCATCGCTTGACTTTCGTCCGTCATCGTTTCCCATTTGGGTAGTGGCATGTGTGGATCTACTGTGTCTCCTCTTTATGCCCCAACCTTTGGTTGGTGTCATGTTTTTCTATTGGTGAGTGTGCAGATGCCCTTGAAATTGATGCATGATCTCGGCGATGAGCCCAGCCATGAGCGCCGTACGCTGGAAGTAAAAGTGCTAAATCCAAACACATTTGTGAGCTATTGAGTTTTATCGTGGGAACAACGAAACTCCAGGCGATCAAGCTATTTGAACAAGGATCCTTAGGATTGGAAACAGGAAATATTTGCATCAATGAAAGTAAATAAGAAAATGCTAGGACCTAGTTTTAGAGATAATCGTTTTAAGTTTTCCGAATTAACGAAAATTATGGATAATTTGTGTCCGATGTTAACGATAATTGCGTTGTAACTTGCAAGCTAAATATTGCGATTAACTGGTCATGCTCTTTTCAGCCAGCAGCACGATTGAATCCAAAGCTAGAAATCATTTGTACATCTATCTCTTGACGCATTCGTGAAATAGCTTCTCTTGCAAAAGCTTTCTCATTTTCTTGTGCTGTGATGATTGCTTTAGTGATCTCGCGAAGTTTGCCAATGTCATCGCAAGCATCAATGTCTCTAAAAGCGGCTTCTAGTTGAAATTTTTGTTCGATTGATAAGCGATGGTTGGTCATTTGCTGGGTCAATACTTCATGAAATCTATTGAGTTTTATCCCTGACTGCTGTTCGGTTGAAGGTACGGTCTTAAAAAAAGAGGTGCTTCGCCTTCTTTCTTGCTAGGGGTAGGTCGTCGGTGGACTCGAGGATGAGAGAGTGGATTAAGGTTGTTAGCAGCAACGTAGAGATCCCCACTTTGCGAAGAGACTCGAACTGAAATGGATATTGAGCTAAACGGGACAACGATCTATCTCGATCGCCCTAGTGATAAAGCTGTAGCTCAACGCGTGGCGGCTCATATTCAGCGTCGCATTGTTGAAGACGATTGGAGACCTTATGCCTCCAAAGCTGATGCCTTAGCGGCTTGGGCAAAACTTGGAGGCATTCGCTTGAAAGTACTGCAAGCCTTCGACTTGCTCGAGTAGGTGATTCGCCCACGTGCTTTATTCGATGTCTTCTGGTGGTTATCTCATTCTTTGCTGAGTTGGCATCGTGAAAGAGATGGAGGATAAAGGAAACGGAGAGAGGCCTGGATTTCTCCTCGCTATTGATCTTCTGGATGTGCTCCCAAATGTTCCTTCGCAACAGACGACGTCTTTGCTACGAACATGCACAGTGAACCTGGCTTTATGAGCTTTTGTTCTGTTGCTCCTCGCTTCACTGTGCGTCTTGGTTGCTCTTCCTCCTGAAGTGCTAAAGGTCGCGATGCCTTTCCAGTTCAGAAGGATCACAATCACGCCATTCCTAATGTCGTCGGTTTTGCTTCTGATAGCAATGCGCCATTGCACCGATGTGCTTTTCGCTCGCCTGCGCCACAGTTTGTGTATCGAAATCGGAGGAGCCATGACGGCCGATACTCCACCTCAGCAGATCAAAGAAGCAGCCTGACCACTTGGCCCCTGCTCCAACAGTTTTTCACCCAACGGCGAGTTCCGTCCTTCGGTAGGCAATCTCTTGAACGCCACGTCGATCGACACTCCATCTGCACCGAAACAGGTGCCCTAAGGAGTTCAACCACTCACCACTTAGGAACCAGGCCCCAGGCGCCAAACGCCAAACGCTTCGCACTCCTCTTTCCGTTCACTGTTGTCGTTTCGAGGTTCACGCTTCTCCGATACAGATTCACTGGATCTTGGTTAGCGATATGCATAAACGAGCGAGCTAGGCCGTCTCTTCCATCCGGGAGGGGCGGCCTCTCTTCTTCTGGTCGCTTTTTCGTTTCCGTTTCACGACAGACCTTGATATCAGAGCTTGGATTGAGCCAGACCATGGGCATTGAGGACTTCTGATGAGCCCAAACTTGATTCAAGCTGCCGGTATCGGCAGTTTTCTAGCCGCTATTTCTGCTGTTTTTGTCACGGCCGTGTTTGTCGTTGGCTGAGGGCAGATGCCTGATCCGGATCACTCACCACTGGTTTGCGCAGCCTTGAGGCATCCGTGCGTTGCGATGTTGAACCATGCATCAGCCCTCGCTTTATCACGGTTGCTCATGCTTCAGGTGCAGTGGCGACCTTTTAGTGCATGGAGATTGTGTTTTCGAGGGTTAGTCAGCTCATCTTTGCTTTACAGTCAATAAGATGATGGCTGACCTCAATGACGTGGGAATACACGCAATTGCGTTTTGTTCCGAAAGGAAAGTCTTGGACTGGAGAAATCGAAGAGCTTTGGCTTGATGAAAAGCAGTTAATTTCTCGAAGGAATCCACAGCATGAGGTCACTTTGGTGGGATTGATGAATGAGCTTGGGCAACAAGGCTGGGAACTGATTACCTATGCGCAGCCCTTTACTGGGTACCACGGTGGATGTTATACATTTAAGCGTCAAACGTAAGAGTTGATCGCTAAATAATTTGGGTTGAATGTGATTTCTGTGATCACAGATGTGTCGCAATCTGCTTGTATTGGTGCGTCATAGAATGTTCATTGATATTGATTTGCTCGTTGGTTTCAAGCGGCTTTCTGAGTTGTGGATTGTGCCCCTAGCATTTGCTCTTTTTCCCCTGGGCGTGCCATGGCATTAGAGCAGGTGAGGTATCTCTGTGGATCACTTTGTGAAGTGAGTGTTGATCGTTCCAGTGAAAATCCAACAAAATCGGTCGTTGTTCATGGCGATCAACGTTGGCCGAAACGGCGTTTGGCTTTATCCCAATGACGTCGGAACTGCTGGCTGGAGTGAGTTTTGGGCAGAGGATGCCACCACCAACTGAAGTAATCATCCTGACTTCCTTGAATCAAGCTGCGTGATGCTGACTCCTTAAGCCTTGATCAGAGCGGTTCGTCAACGTGTAATCGATGGAAAAGCTTTCGCTTGATGTCAATGCGCTGGTCTTGTTCTCCAACCGTTTCTAATTTCAGGACAGTGCGCGTCTGGATTGGAGTTTGATGCCCTCTCCCAAGCCGATACGCATCGTGCCGAGTCGTTCCTTAGAACGATTTGTCGGTAGATGGTTGGTTGCTATCCCAGTGGCTTTAGCTCCGGCTTGGCTCTCTGCAGAATTGTTCCGCCTTCCAGCCGGGAGGGTGTGTGCAGTGATGAATCGCTCGTTGCAAGAGCAAGTTTCAGGTTCTGTGGCGAAACGGTTGCAACAGGACTGCCGTCAGGCCACTGATGAGAGCGTGAATTTTTGGCTTCTCTGGCTCATTTGGGCCCTCTTGATTCGATCGAGCTATCGCTACTGGCCTTTATTGGTTGCGATGGTGGTTGAGGGCGAAAAACATGACTTCTAGCCTCTTGTTTGGGGTTGTTTGTTGACTCACTCAACCCAGTTGAGTGAGAATTGTTTTAGAAGGAATGCCTGAAAGCCGTTTCATGCTTTTGATTCGTTCATACGATGGATCAGATTCTTCTGACGTCTTGGATATTCTTTCAACGTGTTGCACGCTTGGGTTCAGAATTGTGTCCTTGAAAACACTTTGATGGTCGGACTCCATTGGCTGTAGGAACGCTATTTCAGCTGAAAACCTGCACCAGCACTCTTGGATGTCAGTATTGACTAGCTAGTTGATACGTGAGGTCTCGAGCAACCAGGCCTTACCAGCGTATAAATCGATTAGCTTTGGTTTTGACTTGATCCCCAATGGCATTTCACTAACATCCTCTGCCTATGGGATGTTTCGAAATGTCGCGTCACACTAGAAGCATGACGAACAGCACCCCAACGATCCTGATCTGGGTCAACCAATACAAGAAATATCAGCAGCTGATCGAGCAGGGGCTGAGTGATGAGGCCTCAGGCTTGAAAAGAGAAATTGATGAAGCGCTCCCCCTGATTGACTTAACCTGGAAAGACTTAGAGCAAGCTGCATCCGATGGGTTTAACCCATAACGGGGGTTTGGATTTGACCTGAGGATGGATGTTTTAGGGCCTCACTGCTTTCCATGCAGTTCCCTGAACTCCTCAAGTTTGTCGAGGTCTTTTTGTTCATCCACGCTGTAGTCAGTAAGGATGAGTGCCTTCCCAATCGTTCCAAGGGCATATTCAAGACGATCGAGATTCTTGCGGCCTTCTGCATCAGATCGAGCCGCTCGAATCACCTCAGGCTTCAGCTGATCAGCAAGGTTTTCCATTTCATCGGCAATGAAGCGAGCCTGATCGAGTGGTGTTGTCATGAAGAGCCTGGATTCTTGAGTTGGTAAGTCTTTCGAAATCATAAATTAGATTTGAGATGGGCTCAATATCAATTGTCCGCCAATTTTTTGCTTTAAATAATATTTATTAGACATTTCAGATCATCGTTGGATCGCCCTGTGACATGGCGTGTGATGTTATGGCATGGATGTTGCAACTGCTTTTGGGCTTGGGGCTTGGAACTTTGCTTTTATCGCCAAAAGCAACGGTGATGCTGTGAGTTTGTTTGTTAACCTGCCATGATCGCTCAACGTGAGTAAGTTGAGCGAAGACCTGTTCGGAACAGCAGCACAGCACTATGGCGTCATATTCATTTGATGTGGTTTCTGATTTTGACCGCCAGGAGCTGGTCAATACTCTGGATCAAGTCCGCCGGGATGTTGGAAATCGCTATGACCTTAAGGACTCCGGCACAGAGATTGATCTAGCGGAAACGGAAGTGGTTATCACCACAGCTAGTGATATGACATTGCAAGCTGTTGAAGATATCTTGAGGACTAAAGCGACTAAACGAGATCTTTCTTTAAAGATTTTTGACTTCCAAACTTCTGAGGCTGTTGGCGGAAATCGCGTGAAGCAGGTCATTCAATTACGAAAGGGCCTTAGTCAAGAGCTTGCGAAAAAGCTGAGCAAAATGGTTCGCGATGAATTGAAGAAGGTAACGGTTGCCATTCAAGGGGAAAGTCTTCGCATTACTGGCAAGAGTAAGGATGACCTTCAGGCTGCGATTCAACTCGTGAAAAGTAAGGAGGAAGAATTAGACGTTCCACTTCAATTCGAGAATTATCGCTAAATTTAAAGTTACTGGTCTTGATATTGCTGCTTAAATCCTGACATCAAATAGTTATTCGATTCAAAAAGTGTGATTATTTCTGCCCGTGATAGTGCTATTCAATCGAACGCCCCTTCTCCCTGAAATAATCGCATGAGTTGGATGTTTTTTCTAGGTTTTGCTTCATGCCTCAGGGAGGCTGGACTGGGTTGCCTGCTCTTATGAGAATCAGTTTCTCATGAATTAATCCTCTCTGGATGATGTCGATAGGACTTAGGATGTTTAATAGAACCATTGCTGCATTTTTATGTTGGTTATTGTTGATACTGAACCAAGTTCGTGATGTCTATTCTTGATTCCTTAGTGACTCACAAGTACGCGACTTTTTTGGCCGTCAATCTATGTACAGGCATTGCTGTGCTCTTAGGTTCCCCTCTGGTTCGTGCCAATCAAGTTCATTTGGCCAGGCCCACCTCCAAAAATCTCCTGCAGGAGTCTGGACAGAGGTTTCACCCTGTGCATTCATCACTCGGAATCGTCAGTAGCCAGGAGCGATTGGCGAGTGAGGTGGGTGCCTTAATGCTTAGAAAGGGGGGGAATGCCATGGATGCTGCTGTCGCCACGGCCTTTGCCCTATCAGTGACCTTGCCTCAGGCAGGAAATCTCGGTGGAGGTGGATTCCTTGTGTTCTGGCATGCACCTGAGCGCAAATCCTATGCGCTTAATTTTCGTGAGATTGCTCCTCATCTAGCGCATCGAGACCTCTTTCTTGATCCTGATGGGGAAGTGAGTAAGAGCAAGGAATTTTTTAGTTTATTGAGCACCGGGGTTCCCGGAAGTGTGGCTGGCCTTCTGAAGGCTCAGGAGCGTTTTGGCCGTTTGGATCGGGCAGAGGTGATGGCTCCTTCAATCCAACTTGCGGACGACGGTTTTGTGATCTATCCGCAATTGGCCGATTCTCTGAAAAGAGCCTTTTCACGTCTGAGCCAAGATCCCACAGCACGGTCACTTTTTTATCGACAAGTCGAGCTCCCTGATGGTGGAGCTCAGTGGATTCCTTATCAATCTGGTGAAAAGCTGCGTCAGTCTGAGCTGGCTCAGTCCCTAAAACTCATTTCACTGAAGGGTATCTCGGGTTTTTATGAAGGAACGATTGCTCACAATATTGTTGCTTTAATGAAGGATCAGGGTGGGCTTATTGATTATCGGGATTTAGCAGACTTCACTGCTCCTTGGGTAGAACCTGTGAAGGGAGTTTTTCGTGGCCATGCGGTGATCTCCATGCCACCTCCAAGTAGTGGCGGAATTACCCTCCTTCAGATCTTGAAGCTAATTGCGCCTTTTGATCTTGAGGCCTTAGGCGTGAACAGTGCTGATTCTATCCATTTGCTCACAGAGAGCATGAATCTCGCTTATCGGGATCGTAATCAGTTCCTAGGAGATCCAGATCAGATTGATATTCCGATTCGGAGGCTTCTTTCTCAATCAAATATTGATAATCTGCGTAATCAATTAAATCTTAACTCCCATACTCCAGCGGCTGATTTGGCTGGAGAATCCCCTATGCCGTCTGGTTTCAATACAACCCATCTTTCTGTTGCTGACCGTGATGGTTCATTGGTGGCGTTAACGACAACCTTGAATTTTGCCTATGGCAATGGAATCGCCGTTCCAGGGTCTGGTTTTCTCTTGAACAATGAGTTGGCAGATTTCACGGCCAAGCCTGGTGTCCCTAATGCCTATGGCTTGGTGCAAGGGGAGCAAAATGCAGTGGCTCCACGTCGAAGACCCCTTAGCTCAATGACTCCCACCATTGTGTTGAATCAAGCGGGTGATGCTTGGTTGGCAACGGGTAGCCCTGGTGGCAGCCGGATTATTACAACTGTTCTTCAAGTCCTTTTAAACCGAATTGTTCATGGTCTCAATCTTGCGACCAGTGTTGCTACACCAAGAATCCACAGTCAGCTATGGCCTGACTCCTTGCAGCTTGAGCAGGGTTTCAGTCCAGACACCGTTCAGCTGTTGAGACAGCGAGGTCATGCATTGCGGTTTACACGCTCGATGGGCTCCGCTAACAGCGTGGAGTTGAAACGCAATGGCGGAAGTTATGGAGCGGCTGATCCTCGTAGGGGAGAAGGAGCTGCTGTGGCAGAACAGTTTTAAAAGAGTTGTGTGCCAAGTTGCAATGAAAAGCTGTTGTCGACTTGGGGAGCTGTAAATGAATTATAGATGAATTGACCATTCAGAGATGTAAACAGTTTCTTGTCTCCAAAAGGATAGATTTTGACACTCCCTAAAAATGCATTGCTTGGAGATATGCCATTTATATAGGCGCCTGTGAATTAATTGCTTAGTGAGAGATTGAAGTAATTATTTGGGTTCCAGCCGAAGCTGATTCGTGCGCTACTTGTTGCAAATATATTTCCGCAGTAGTTGTCATCTGTACAGAAGTTTCCGCCCCAAATGCTCTGTACTTAAGGCCCTGCATCGCATTTGCGACTCAATGAGCCATCAACTTGATTTATTTATTCAGGCGATAGAAGCGAAGCTTTCTCGGAAGGCCTTGATGGTTGCGTCGATGTCCTCATCGGAATGGGCGAGTGATGTGAAGCCTGCTTCAAATGCTGATGGTGCAAGGTAAACACCGCGTTCAAGCATCGCTCTGTGCAGTTGTCCAAACCGCACTGCATCGGTTGTTTTCGCTTCTTCGAAATTTCGGACTGGACCTTCACAGAGGAAGAAGCCAAACATGGCACCAACGCTTCCGCCGGTGATCGGAAGACCAGCCTCGCGGCCCGCTTCCAGGATTCCTTGAATTAAGCGTTCGGTTGTGGCGGTGAGCTTTTCGTAACTGCCTGGCTGCTTGAGCAATTCGAGTGTTTTGATCCCAGCTGTCATCGCCAAAGGATTGCCACTCAAGGTTCCTGCTTGATACATAGGGCCAGCTGGGGAAACCATTTCCATAATCTCCCTGCGACCGCCATAGGCACCAACGGGTAAACCTCCTCCAATCACCTTGCCCATCGTGGTGAGATCTGGAGTCACTCCAAAGTGTGCTTGGGCTCCGCCATAGCTGATACGGAATCCAGTCATCACTTCATCAAAGACCAGAAGTGCTCCGTTCTCTTTGGTGAGTTCTCGCAAACCCTCCAAAAATCCTGGTTCTGGTTGGATGAACCCTGCATTGCCAACAATCGGTTCGAGAATGACCCCGGCGATCGCGTCGGGGTTTTCAGCAAAAAGCTGCTTGACCGATTCCAGATCGTTGTAAGGAGCGGTCAGCGTGTTCGCGGTCGTGCTCCGTGGCACTCCGGGTGAATCGGGTAGGCCGAGTGTTGCCACCCCTGAGCCAGCTTTGACGAGGAACATGTCCGCGTGGCCGTGGTAGCAGCCTTCGAACTTGATGATCTTGTCGCGCCCCGTGAACGCTCGAATCAAGCGCAGCATCGACATGCAGGCTTCCGTGCCGCTATTCACAAAGCGGACCATCTCCACGCTGGGGACGGCTTCAATCACCATCTCAGCCAGGGTGTTTTCTAAAGCGCAGGGAGCACCAAAGCTTGTGCCTTTCTCAATGGCTTCTTGGAGAGCGCTAATGACCTCAGGATGGGCATGACCGCAGATGGCTGGTCCCCAACTGCCGATGTAATCAACATATTTATTGCCATCAACATCCCAGGCATAAGGCCCTTTGACCCGATCGAACACGATGGGTTGTCCGCCGACCGACTTGAAAGCGCGCACTGGAGAGCTCACGCCGCCGGGCATCAGAGCCTTGGCCGCATTGAAGATGGCCTCGGAGTGGCTGGTGTTCAGAGTGGAAGCAGTCACGGGGACGGGAGCCAAAGGGCAGTTGCAAACCGTGCAACATCTTGACCCAAGATCGGCCCGATGTGTTTTTTCTGTAGTTGAAGCCTAAGAATTGATCACAAAGCTGCCTAGGTTGCTTCAGTTCGGCACGTCATTAGTGAACTACGACTGGCCAGCGCTTGAGCGGGAGTTGAGGGGGTTCCTCCCCTCGAAGTCAGTCGTCGCGAAGCGGCAGGAATTGTTGTCTTACGACTGTGATGGTCTCACCATGGATCGCCACATGCCGAAGCTTGCGGTCTTGCCAGAAACGGCCGATCAGGTGGCCAAAATCTTGGCGTGTTGCCACCGCCAGGGCATTCCTTTTGTGGCTCGAGGGAGTGGCACTGGGCTTTCAGGCGGTGCATTGGTGGAGCAAGAAGCGCTTCTGGTCGTGACCAGTCGCATGCGCCGAATTCTCAAGATTGATCTCGAGAATCAGACGATCACGGTGGAGCCCGGTGTGATCAACAGTTGGGTGAGTCGTGCCGTCGTTGGTGATGGCTTTTATTACGCCCCAGATCCTTCGAGTCAGGTGGTCTGCAGCATCGGCGGCAATATCGCTGAAAATTCAGGCGGTGTGCATTGCTTGAAGTACGGCGTCACCAGCAACCATGTGCTCGCCTTGGATGTTGTGCTGCCGGATGGCACACCCACGCGCCTTGGAACCTCGTTATGCGATGCGGCTGAGCTCGATCTGCGGGGCGTGTTTATTGGGAGTGAGGGAACGCTCGGAATTGCCACGGCGATCACGCTTCGCTTGTTGCATGCTCCGGATGCCGTGGGCGTGTTGCTGGCAGATTTTCCTTCCATGCAGGCCGCTGGAGAGGCTGTGCGCTTGATCACTCGCGCTGGGGTGTTACCGGCTGGGCTGGAAATCATGGATCAAACCTGCATCAAAGCGGTGAATGAAGCGTTTGGAGAAGAGGAATATCCGCCGGAGGCTGGAGCTGTTTTATTGATTGAGCTGGATGGCCAGGAACCGGAGGTCAAGCAAGCAGTCACAGTCACCTCGGCTCTCTGTCGAGAGGCTGGGGCGGGCGATATCCGTGAAGCCTGGAGTGAAGAAGATCGCGCCCGTCTCTGGAAAGGACGTAAAAGTGCCATTTCTGCGCTTGGCAGGCAATATCCCAGCTATTACCTCCAAGACGGCGTGGTGCCGCGTACGGCTCTCCCGAGGGTTCTCAAGGCCATCGATCAGCTCAGTGCGGAACATGGTCTGGTGGTGGCGAATGTGTTTCATGCCGGTGATGGCAACCTGCATCCGTTGATCCTGTATCGCGCATCAGAACAGGGTGTGAATGAAAGGGTGAAGGCACTCGGAGGCGCGATCATGCATCTTTGCCTTGAGGTGGGTGGCAGCATCAGCGGTGAACACGGCGTTGGCAGCGATAAGCGCTGTTATCTCGACCAAATGTTCAGCGCTGACGATCTGGTCAGCATGCAATGGGTTCGGCTTGCTTTTGATCCGCTTGGTCGTGCCAATCCCGGAAAAATTTTCCCCACACCACAGAGCTGCGGCGAGTCGATGCGACGTTCCGTGCAGTTGCAGGCAGAAGGACAATCGCTTCCCGAAGAAGCAATTGTGTATTGAAATCAGTCCTCAGCCTCTTCGTCGTCCTCTAACTCCCAGGCCAGGTCAACCACCACAGGTGCGTGGTCGCTGGGTTGGATCCGTCCCCGTTCCTGTTTGTCGATCGAACAGCTTCGCGCGAGCTCCCGAAGCGTTTCATCGAGATACACGTGATCGATTCTCCAGCCACGATCTCGGTCCCAAGCGCCACTGCGGTAATCCCACCAGCTCCAATGGCCGCTGTTCGGTTCAAACAGACGAAAGGCGTCCTGAAGATCAGGACCTAAGGCCGCTCTTAACGCGTCCCGTTCGCGATCTGAAGCCATGATCCCCCCGGACAAACGATCCGGATCAGGGAGGTCTCTCGCTTCAAGACCGATATTGAAATCTCCCACCACGCACAGCGGTTCATCTCTGGTTTCAATGGCCCTGAGGTAGCGCTCCAGACAGGACAGCCAGGTGAGTTTGTAACTGTATTTATCCGAGCTGAGACTCGATCCATTGGGGACGTACAAATTCACCACTCGAACGCCATCGATGAGTGCGCTGATGACGCGCTTTTGAGCACTAAGCTCTTCGGCTTGTACATCGTCAATGAGCTCTGCACTGAAACCCATGCGCACGTCTTCAACGGGTGTGCGACTGATCAGTGCAACGCCGTTGTAGGCCTTCTGTCCGTAAAACTGAACTTGATATCCCCTCTGGCGAAAAGGCTCTAGCGGAAATTGAGGATCATCCACCTTGGTTTCCTGCAATGCCAGCAGGTCTACCTCCGAGTGTTCAAGCCAATTCAGGACATGATCCAGTCGGGTTCGCACGGAATTGACATTCCAGCTGGCGATTTGCACGGATGATGCGGCTTCTGAAGGTGACCCTTAGCATCAGGCCGTTGTTTGGGAGCTGAGAACGTGCCAACGCTTACCGCGTTAAGACCTCATCTTCTTGGGCTCATCAGTGCGATGTCGCTGCTCACCTCCGTAGAGGTTTTGGCTCAGGAAAGCCCGATGGGAAGCGGCTATCAGTCTCCCCAGCAGCGTGATGTGTTCCAGACCGTGCCAGGCCAGAACGACCAGGAGTCGGTGCTTGATGCCACCAATCCTATGGACTTGATGAATCGTTTGCGCAGGGCCAATGCGATGAATGACGCCACACCTCCCGCCGACGCCATCGATGCGGCGCTTAAGGCTTTGGAATCGTCTCAACCCGCGCCTTAGGAGGCGGGGGCAGCACGGTTGCGCGACGTGTTGGCGTTCTGTCCTCTCCCTTTCGGAAGGAATCAAGTTGCCAGCGCACCGCTAGCTGATCGAGGGCTTGCTTGTCCTGTTTATTGACTGAAAGACGGTTTCGGACACTGAGCAATACCTTTTGCGATAGCTGTCTCTGTCCCTTGTCTCGATGGAGAAGGGCAAGGGCCAAAAGAGGTTGCACCCTCTCTGGAGATTCTGTGGCAATGAGGCGGTAGGTGGCGATGGCTGCGATGTCTTGTCCGGAGAGACGTTGCAGATCAGCAAGGCGCAATCCAAGAGAGAGTCGTTGACCTTTGGGGGCTTGCTTGAAACGATCGCTTGTCTGTTCCAAAGCGGAGGCCTGCCGCTTTGTTCCCATATCCAAGATCAGTTGGAGGTTCTTTACTTCTGAGCGATTGGGCCATAGGGCTTGAAGGGTGATGAGCTCACGCCCTGCTCCATTGCGATCACCTCGTTGGAGCTTCATTTGGGCCAGGAGCAAGCGCCAACGCCACTCGCGTGGATGGGAGAGGGCGAGTTGCTCAAGCTTTTGCTCTGGCTCAATGGTTTGAGGAGCCTTTGTCTTGGCTGGATGTTCGACAGGCTTGACGCGGGACTGCAGCTGGTGATTGATCTGTTGATTTGCCTTTGGAGCTTGATTGAGTGATTGGGCTACTAACCAGCCTGTGATCAGGGCCAAAGGAAGTCCCAATCCGATCATCCATCGATCTCGAACCGCCTGTAGTCGGTTAGCGCCGGGCAATCTGGTTGGGGAGTGCTTAGACCACTGTGAATCGAATCCCCCGAGCTGGCTAGAGTCCTTACAGGCAAATGGAAGCCACTCACAGCAATGCGCGACCATCCGATTTCCCCGGTTACAGAACCCCTCCAGTACCGGGCGATCGGTGTTGTTAGGGGCATCTATCGACCGGAATCTGACGATCAGCTGACCCGGGGAGTCTTGATCGATTCCGATGGCAATGAATTAGAGGCTGTTGTTCTTGGCAGGATGCTTACCCTCATGCGTCGTCATCTCGATATGACAACGCCTCACCTGTGGGTGGTGTACCCCCGCTGCCGTGAGTCTGAGCAGCTGCATCTCCAAATTGCAGGAATTTGGGAGCCAAGCACGTTGGCGACAGCGGAGGCCTCGGAGATCGAGGCCGTGGATGCCGAAGGCTCAGAAGCCCAGGGTTCCGCGGATCAACTTCCAGAAGGCGACGACTTTTTCTCGATTCGCGGCGAATTGATTTTCACAAAGCCAGAAGCCAATGAGCTCGTCGTGAAGGTGCGGCAGCTGCCTCGAGCAGATGGATTCCGTCCTTTGCCGTTCAAAGTGCAGCTCACAGGAGAGCTCCCCCTCGAGCATCTAAGGCATTTCGTGAGCTTGGATGTGCGCCGTCAAGGACAGCTCCTCGCCGTTGAGGGGGTTGAAGTGATTGCACCGATGCCAACGCGAGGCGGAAAAGGCCGGGAGGGAGCCCGTAAGGGAGGTGCTCGCCCCCGACCTGCCAAGACCTGAGCTGATGCCCTCTTCCCCCACCTTCAACACCACTGCCGGTGTCGCGGTGGCCAGTGCCACCGGTTTGGCTGTGTTTGGACCACTGATCGGACTGTCGACGGCATGGATTGCTCTCGGGTTGGGAGGTGCACTCTTGGGCCTCACCGTTGATGCAGCTCAGTTCAACGGGATGGGAGGCCACCTTTTGGCGGAATCACTGCCCGGTGGACGCAACAGATTGCGCAGAGTTGCGTTTCACGAGGCTGGTCACTGGTTGGTTGCTCAAGAGGAAAATCTTGAGGTCAAACGGGTTCTTGTTGGAACCCGTGGTTGTCTTCAGGCGGGGTTGCGCTGCAATGGTGTCACCGAATTTGCTCTACCGGATCGGGCCCGTTTGTCTCTAGAAGACTTGCGTCGCTGGAGCCGGGTTCTTCAGGCCGGAATGGCTGCGGAAACGCTGCTCGAGGGACCCCCTCAAGGAGGGGAAGATGACAGGGCTCTGTTGGGACGCATCTGGGGTGTGTCTGGACAAGATGTTGATACGGCTCAGCGAGAGCAACGCCGGGCCCGACGTGAGGTGGAGCAGCTTTTGCGTTCGCGACGCACTGAGATCGAATCGATTGCCAACAGGCTGTTGGACGGCATGCCTCTAGACCCAGCATGAGTGCACTGGTGATTGATTGCCCAACGGGTCTTGCCGGGGACATGTTGTTGTCGGCAGTCCTGGATTTAGGAGTGCCGGAGTCGGTTTTGCATGAGCCCTTGCAAGCTCTTGGTCTCGCCAAGGCCTATGGACTCAACGTTGAGGAAGCTCAGAGTGGTGGATTGCGTGGGCTTCGGCTCACGGTGAGCAGCGAGGAACCCAACCCTCCCCATCGTCGCTGGTTAGATCTGCGCTCTTTGATCTCGGAGGCGTTGCTGTCACCTTCCCTAAAGACAAAGGTGTTGCAGGTGTTTCAGGCCC
Source organism: Synechococcus sp. PROS-9-1 (assembly GCF_014279775.1). NCBI lineage: Bacteria > Bacillati > Cyanobacteriota > Cyanophyceae > Synechococcales > Synechococcaceae > Synechococcus > Synechococcus sp. PROS-9-1. Next base: position 1,560,313 of record NZ_CP047961.1, on the reverse strand, counting down.
TGGCTGATGCGGAAGCCACGGTGCACGGTTGTGCCCCTGATCAAGTTCACTTCCATGAGATTGGCGCGATCGACAGCTTGGTTGATGTGATCGGCGTCTGCGCTGGCATCGAGAACCTTTCCCCTGATTCGATTTATTGCACAGCCCCTCCCACCGGCCATGGTCGAGTGACGACGGCCCATGGGGTGCTTCCTGTTCCGGTGCCGGCGGTACTCGAATTGGCAAAGCGTCATCAGCTGCCGCTCCTCACCGGGGAGGATCTTCCTGCTGCTGAGCTCACCACCCCTACCGGGTTGGCCTTGGTGGCTGTGTTGGCGGATCACTTCCAACGCCCCTCAAGAATGGAGGTTGAAGCTGTAGGCATTGGCCTCGGCCATCGCTGTTTGGATCGTCCCAACCTGCTGCGCTTGATCCGTATTCGTGAGGCGAGCAGAACAGAGCCTTGTTGGCAGGAACTTGTGGTGCAGGAGGCCTGGATTGACGACGCCACTGCCGAAGAGCTGGCAAGCCTGGCTCAGCACCTTCGTTTAGCTGGCGCGTTGGATGTGGTTCAGGGAGCCGTGTTGATGAAAAAGCAAAGGCCTGGTACTTCGGTGATCGCCCTTACAACGCCAGATCAGGCTGCTGCCTTGCGGGAGGTGTGGTGGCGCCATAGTCCAACCATCGGCTTAAGGGAGCGCGAACAGGGGCGCTGGGTGCTGCCCCGTCGTTGTGGGGCAAGTGCAACCCCTTGGGGCATGATTCGCGCCAAGCAGACTCGCCGTCCAGATGGGACCTTCACTCTCAAGTGGGAGCAAGATGAGCTCCAGCGTGTGTCTGCTGAGGCTGGTCTCAGCGTGATGGAACTTCGTAACCGCCTCTCTCTCGAGGCTGATGCTTTTGTGCCCGAGGAGGACTGGCAGTGCTGAAACGGCTTTCTTTGCCTGGTGGTTTACGCCTTTGGATCACCCTGCTGACCCTCGCCTTTGTGGGTGTGGCGCTGGCAAGCCATGCCACAGGATTGCGCGCCCTCACGATCAGCCCACAGGGATGGTGTTGGTTGTTGTTGGGGCTTGGTTTGAGTTGGCTCAGCTTGGTGGTCAATGCTCTGGCTTGGAAGGTTTTGGTGGTTTGGCTCGGACATCGGCCGGGCCGCTTGGCTTTGGTGCCGCTTTATCTGCGAAGCAACTTGCTCAAATATTTGCCGGGTGGCATCTGGCATTTCCTCGATCGTTTTCGTGCTCTGCAGCCTGATCTTGGTGGTGGCAAGGCTTTGGTATCGGTGCTGATGGAGCCGATGGTGATGGCCGTTGCCGCCCTGCTTTGGGTGCCGTTCGGTGGGTTTCAAAACGGTTTGGCGTTGCTCTGTGTTCTCCCTTCCGCGCTGCTGTTGCCGCGTTGGCGTGAGCCTTTGTTGCGTCGGTTGGAGACCAGCAAGTTGCGCCAGCTCAATCGCGTGGATCCGGGGGGTACGACCTCCATTGAGGATGAGGAATTGGGCAGCGGCAGAACGTCATACCCCTGGTGGCCCTTGGTCTCTGAACTGCTGTTTGTGCTCTGTCGATTTGCCGGTTTTTGGTGTTGCTTGCAAACGTTCGGACTCTTGGCTGGGCAGCCTCTGGGTCTTTGGCTTGCGGCCTTTGCCCTTGCCTGGACGGCTGGTCTTGTTGTTCCTGCTGCTCCAGGTGGTTTGGGGGTGTTTGAGGCGGTTCTGCTGTTTCGTATGGGAACGATTGTGCCGGAGGCGCCATTGCTTGCGGTGGCACTCAGCTACCGATTGCTCGCGACCATGGCGGATCTGATCGCTGCCGCTGCTGTGAAGGGTGATGCCTGGATGACGGCAAAGGTTCGCGTTTAACCGGCTGTTCTGATGGTTTGGCAGCTCCCTGAACTCCCAATGCGCTGGGAGGTTTTCAAAAGCTGCTTCCTAGGCATCGGATGATCGTCTTGGGTTGGTGCTTACGAGCGATCACGGGGTTTGGATTGTTAGCGAGGGCCGCTGCACTCTCGTGAGTGTGAGTGACGATAATTTCAGTTTGATCCTGGGAAATTTGCTGGATTTGTTGGCTCCGCGCCGTAGCCCTGGTTGCCGGTCTTTGCCGGAGAATTAAGTCTCAGTTGTGTGGTCGAGGCCTGGTACGAGGGCAGCTGCGGCAATCAGTCCGAGTCCCAGGATCATCAATGCAGGCCAGAGCGCTGCGGCAAGCCGCTCGTCGCTCGCGTATTGAAAAACTCGCACCGACAGGGTGTCGAAATCAAAGGGTCGAAGCGCGAAGGTCAGAGGTAGCTCCTTCACGGTGTCCACGAAGACCAGGAGTGCACCGACCGCAAGCGGTCCTTGCAGCAGGGGAATG